>DATBBH010000033.1:0-3158 GCA_036271075.1 Gaiellaceae bacterium
CGTTCTGTTCTTCATGTCGATCTGGGCGTTCCCCTTGATCACCGCGCTCGTCGCGGGTGACATCGTCGCCTCGGAGAGCCACAACGGGACGCTGAAGACGATCCTCACGCGCTCCCGAAACCGCGGCGAGATCTTCGCCGGGAAGATCCTCGCGACCTTCACGTACACGGCGGTCGTGGTCTTCGCAATGGGGGCGGTCGCGTTCGTCGCCGCGAGCATCGAGTGGGGGTTCAACGACCTGACGTCCTTGTCGGGCACAACGGTCAGCGCCTGGCACGGGCTCGGGCTGCTGGCCGCGAGCCTCGCGATCTACGCGTGGCCGATGGCAGCGATTGCCGCCTTCGGCCTGTTCCTCTCGACGGTGACCCGCAACAGCGCGGCTGCGGTGGTCGGCACGTTGATGTGGGCGCTGCTGATGCAGCTGCTCGGCGTGCTGCCCGGCACGGAGTCGATCCGCCCGTACCTGCTCGGCGAGCAGTTCCAGGCGTGGCACGGCTTCCTGCGCACGCCGGCCGACTGGACGCCCATCGTGCGCGCGCTGTGGGTCTGCACGCTCTACATCGGGATCCCGCTGAGCATCGGCTACCTCGTGTTTCTCCGCCGCGACGTCGCCGGCGAATAGCCCTCGGGCCGAACCTGAGCTGCGGGTTCGACCTTGCGCTGAACCTGGTTGTTGACCAGGTTCAAGTCTTCAGCTTCTCGAGCTTCGCTCACATGGGCGCGGAACGCGGCGTTGCTTCCCGGAACCAGGTTCGATCCTCAAATTGAGAGCAGCTCCGGGCTCATCGCGCGTGAGACAAGAGCGCGCGGCCGACGACCGCCGCCTCTGCGCCCGCCGCTGCGAGCGACCCCACGTCGGCGGGTGAACGCACGCCGCCCGCGGCGAGAACCCGGGCCCCGGCCGCGGCTGCGACCGAAACGAGCTCGAGGTCGGGGCCGGCAAGTGTTCCGTCGCGGTCGATCGCCGTGACGAGCACGCGGCGCCCCCCGACCAGCTCGAGCGCAGCGGCGAACGAGATGCCTGCCGATTCAGTCCAACCGGCTGCGCGCACCTGGCCGTCGCGGACGTCGAGCGCGAGCACGAGCGCCTCGCCGAGCTCGAACCACGGAGTCGGATCGGGCCACGCCGCCGTTCCCACCACGACCCGGTCGGCGCCCGCGTCGAGGAGCACCCGCGCATCGGCAAGGCTGCGGATGCCGCCCGACGCCTGGACGGGTAGCCCGATCGCGGCGACTCGAGCCACGAGCTCTGGACGCATGCGGCCGGAGCGGGCTCCGTCCAGGTCGACGAGGTGGATCCGCGCTGCGCCGGCCGCGGCCCAACGCCGGGCCAGAGCAACCGGGTCGTCGGCTCGCTCCACGACATCGGCGTAGTCTCCCTGGTGGAGCCGCACAGCCTCCTCCCCGAGCACGTCCACGGCGGGGATCACCTCGATCGGCCCTTCGAACCACATGTTCTCATGTTAGCGTGCTAACATGAGAAGCGATGGCAGAGCGGAGCCGACACCCATGGCGGACCAAGGAAATGCGGGACCTCTTCGAGGCGATCCTCTCGTTGGAGTCGAGGTCGGAGACGGAAGCGTTCTTCCGGGATCTCTGCACGCTCTCGGAACTGGAGGCGATGGCTCACCGCTGGCAGGTGGCGCGCCTGCTGGAGCAGGGTCTGCCGTATCTGGAGATCGCGGCGAGGACGGGGGCGTCGACGACGACGGTGACGCGCGTGGCGCACTGGCTGCGCCACGGCGAGGGCGGCTATCGCGCAGCGCTCGACCGATCGGGCTCTTGAGGGTCGCCGTCCCGGCGAAGGGCCGGCTTCGCGACCCGTCGTTCCACCTGTTGGAGGACGCGGGACTCGGCCCGGAGCAGCCCGGCGACCGCGCGCTCGCCTTCCCGTGCCGAAACGCGCCGGTCGAGGTGCTGCTCGTCCGCGCCGCCGACGTGCCGGAGTACGTGCAGGACGGGGTCGTCGACTGCGGGATCACCGGTATCGACCTCGTTCGCGAGCGCGGCGCCGACGTGCAGGAGCTGTTGGCGCTGGGCTTCGGCTCGTGCCGGCTCGAGGCTGCGGTGCCGGAGGAGTCGCAGGCGCAATCGTTCGCCGACCTCGCCGGACTGTCCGTCGCGACCGTCTATCCGCGCCTGGCGCACGAGCTGCTGCCGGTCGACGTGACACTTGTCGACGTCACGGGCTCGGTCGAGATCGCACCTCGGCTCGGCCTGGCGGACGCGATCGTCGACCTGGTCTCGTCGGGCAACACGCTACGCACGAACGGATTGCGCTCGCTCGGTGTGCTGCTCGAGTCCGAAGCGGTGCTCGTCGCGCGTGACGAGGAGGTCGGCGCGCCGTTCGCCGCGATGCTTCGAGCAGTCGTCGAGGCGCGCCGTCACCGCTACGTGATGCTCAACGCCTCCGAATCCGCGCTGCCCGCGATCTGCGAGCTCGTCGCGCCCCGCACGCCGAGCGTGCTGCCGCTCGCTGAGCAAGGGATGGTCGCGGTACATGCGCTCGTCCCGGCGGCCGAGATCTGGCGCCTGCTGCCGCAGCTCGAGGCTGCCGGCGCCACATCGATCCTGATCGTTCCCGTCGAGCGGATGTCCGCATGACGATCGTCGCGGAGATCAAGGAGCGTGGCCTGGAAGCCGTGCGCGAGTGGGCGCTCGAGCTCGATGGGACGGAGCCAACGCGCGCGGAGGCGTCGGGAGAGGTCCCGCGTGAGGCGCTGCTGGCGCTCGCCGACCGTGTTCGCCGCTGGCACGAGGCGCAGTGGCCTGCCGACATCTCGTTGGAGATCGAACCGGGTGTAACGCTCGAGCGCCGCTGGGTTCCACTCGACACGGTTGGCATCTACGTCCCGCGCAATCTCATCTCGACACTCGTCATGTGCGCCGTCCCTGCCCAGGCAGCGGGTGTGCGCCGGATCGTCGTCTGCACGCCGCCACAGGGAGCCGGACTCGTCGCCGCGGCCGCCGATGTGCTCGGGCTGGACGAGGTGTGGGCGCTCGGGGGGCCGCAGGCGATCGGCTGGCTGGCGTACGTCGAGCGCGTCGACAAGATCGTTGGGCCCGGCAACCAGTACGTCAACGACGCGAAGCTCGAGGTCTCACGAGACGTGCCGATCGATCTGCCGGGTGGGCCCTCCGAAGTGGTTGTGCTCGGC
>DATBBH010000034.1:0-4211 GCA_036271075.1 Gaiellaceae bacterium
CAGGATGCAGGCTGCTTCGCGATCGTCCTCGAGGCCGTGCCGACGCCGGTCGCCGAGGCGATCACCCGCGCGCTCGAGATCCCGACGATCGGGATCGGCGCCGGCGCGGCGTGCGACGGCCAAGTGCTCGTGTGGCACGACCTGCTTGGCCTCTACGAGGGACACGCGCCTCGCTTCGTCAAGCAGTACGCGGAGCTCGCATCGGTCATCCAGTCCGCGGTGGCCCAGTATGCGGGCGAGGTCCGCGACGGCGCGTTTCCCGAGCAGCGGCACACGTATTCGATCCCCGACGAGGAGCTTGCGCTCTTCGAGGAGGCGCTCGCCGAGGTCCGCGCCTAGAGCACGAGCCCGAGCAGCGCCGGCACGACGATCGCGAGCGCGCTCGCAGCGCCGGCCCGCACCCACGTCCAGCCGTGCACGGCTCGGACGCCGATCACGAGCAGCGTCGCTGCCCAGAGCAGGAAGGCGAGCTCCAACACGTCGAAGGCGCGTGGGCCGGCGCCGTGGTCGCTGCCGCCGGTGCGGAAGAGCGCCTCGCCGTAGACCGCCAGCTTGACCGGCCAGAGGACGATCGAGAGCGCGATCGGCGCGGCGGCGAACGCAAGCACGTGTCGCGAGCGGCGATAGCTGCCCTGCGAGCCGAAGACCTTCACGCCGCCTTGCAGTAAGGCCCCAAAGGCGAAGTAGCCGAACGCGCCATAGATGCTGCCTGCAAGGAATGCCCAGACCGCGACGAGCAGGGCGTCGTACGATCCGTCGTCCAGCAAGCTGCCGGCAGCCTTCGTCCAGAGCACGGAAGCGATTCCGGCGAGCAGGACGATCGCCAGAATCGGCTCGGAGCGGTCGGAGAGCGATTCCTTCGAGTCGTCGCGCAGGGCGACGAAGACCGGCGTCGGCCGCTGCAACACGAGCAGCGCTCTCAACCACCAGTCGCGCATCAGCCCGGCGTGGTCACCACTCGGCCGTCGTGACAGAGATACAGCTCCTGGCCGAGGATCCCGCTGCGCTGTCCCGCCGGCGGCTTTCCGTCCGGACAGATCGTGTGATGGCGGTTGTTGTACGCAGCCGCCATGCCCGCGACGAAGACGATGAGGCACGCCACTCCGATCAGAAGCAGCACAGAGCGCTTGCTCCGCCAGTTCACGCGGCGACGGCGCTGCGCTCGAGCAACCGCCGCAGGAACTGGCCGGTGTACGACTCCGGTACCTGCGCGACCTCCTCGGGCGTGCCGACGGCCACGACCTCGCCGCCCGCCTCTCCGCCCTCGGGCCCGAGGTCGACCAGATAGTCGGCCTGCTTGATCACGTCGAGATTGTGCTCGATCACGAGCATCGTGTTGCCGCCGTCGACGAGCCGCTGCAGTGTCTCGAGCAGCTTCTCGATGTCGGCGAAGTGCAGGCCCGTGGTCGGCTCGTCGAGAATGTAGAGCGTCCGTCCGGTGGAGACCTTGCAGAGCTCGGCGGCGAGCTTGACGCGCTGCGCCTCGCCGCCCGACAGCGTCGTGGCGGGCTGGCCGAGCGTCATGTAGTCGAGGCCGACGTCGTGCAGCGTCTGCAGACGGCGGCGGATCTTCGGGATCTTCGAGAAGAACGCCAGCGCCTCCTCAACCGACATCTCGAGCACGTCGGCGATCGTCTTCCCCTTGAACCGAACCTCGAGCGTCTCGCGGTTGTAGCGCTTGCCCTTACACGTCTCGCACGGCACGTAGACGTCGGGCAGGAAGTGCATCTCGATCTTGATCTGGCCGTCGCCCTTGCACGTCTCGCAGCGTCCGCCCTTGACGTTGAACGAGAACCGACCCGGCTTGTAGCCGCGGACCTTCGCGTCGGGCGTCAGCGAGTAGAGCTCGCGAATGTGCGTGAAGAGGTCGGTGTAGGTGGCCGGGTTCGAGCGTGGCGTGCGACCGATCGGGCGCTGGTCGATTTCGATCACCTTGTCGAAGATCTCGATGCCTTCGACTCCCTTGTGCTCCCCCGGCCGCACGCGAACCCTCGAGAGTTGGTTTGCGAGCGCCTTGTAGACGATCTCGTTCACGAGCGTCGACTTGCCGGAGCCCGACACGCCTGTGACGGCGATGAACTTGCCGACGGGGAAGTCGACGTCGATGCCCTTCAGGTTGTGCTCGGCGGCGCCGAGGACGGTGAACCAGCCGTTGTCCTCGAGCCGGCGCTCCGGCACCTTGATGGCGCGCGTCCCGGCGAGGAACTGGCCGGTGATCGACTTTCGGTTGCGCTGCACCTTGGCGGCGGTGCCTTCGGCGACGACATGGCCGCCGTGGTCGCCGGCACCCGGGCCCATGTCGACCAGCCAGTCGGCGACGCGCATCATCTGCTCGTCGTGCTCGACGACGATCACGGTGTTGCCGAGGTTGCGAAGCCGCTGCAGCGTGCCGATCAACTTGTCGTTGTCGCGCTGATGCAGGCCGATCGACGGCTCGTCGAGGATGTAGAGCACCCCGACCAGCTGGGAGCCGATCTGCGTCGCCAGGCGCAGTCGTTGCGCCTCGCCGCCTGAGAGTGTTGCCGACCCGCGGTCGAGCTGCAGGTACCCGACCCCGACGTCGTCGAGGAAGGTCAGACGCTCGCGAATCTCCTTGACGATGCGATGGCCGATCAGCTGCTCGGTCTGGGTGAGGTCGAGCTCGTTGAGGAACTGCAGGGCGCGGGTGATCGAGAAGCGCGTGAACTCGTGAATGTTCTTCTCCCCGACAATCACGGCCAGCACCTCTGGCTTGAGCCGTGCCCCCTTGCAGACGGGACATGGTCGGAACGACATGTACTCCTCGATCCGCTCTCGCTGCGTGCCCGAGTCGGTCTCGCGATAGCGACGCTCGAGCGACGAGATGATCCCCTCGAAGCCGATCATGTAGGAGCGCCGGCGTCCCATCCGGTTGCGGTACTGCACGTACACCTTGTCGCCGCCCGTGCCGTGCAGGAAGTAGTCCTGCTGCTCCGTCGTGAGCTCCTGCCACGGCACGTCGGTGGGGATCTCGTAACGATCGGCGATCGCCTGGATCACGGATTCATAGAAACCACTGCCGCCCACCGCCCACGGCACAAGCGCGCCGTCGTCGATCGAGAGCGTCGAGTCCGGCACGAGCAGGTCAGGATCGATCTCCTGCTGCGAACCGAGCCCTGTGCAGCGAGGACACGCGCCATGCGGGGAGTTGAACGAGAAGATGCGCGGCTGGAGCTCCGGCAGCGAGACGCCGTGCTCGGGACACGCGAAGTTCTGGCTGTACGTCATCGTCTCGCCGCTGTCGACCAAGTCGACTGCCACGAGACCTTCCGCGAGTGCAGCCGCGGTCTCGACGGACTGCGTCAGTCGCGTGCGGAGGTCGTCCTTCATCACCAATCGATCAACGACGACTTCGATGCTGTGCTTGAATTTCTTGTCGAGCACCGGCGGCTCGTCGAGCGTGTGTTGCTCGCCGTCCACCTTGATCCGCGAGAAGCCCTCGTTGCGCAGCTCCTCGAACAGATCCTTGTACTCGCCCTTGCGATCGCGCACGACGGGTGCGTTGACCGTGAACCGCGCGCCCGCGGGGAGCGCGAGAATCTGCTCGACGATCGAGTCGATCGACTGGCCGGAGATCGGCCGGCCGCAGACCGGGCAGTGCGGCCGGCCCACGCGCGCATAGAGCAGGCGGAGGTAGTCGTAGATCTCGGTGACCGTGCCGACCGTTGAACGCGGGTTGCGCGAGGTCGTCTTCTGGTCGATCGAGATCGCCGGGCTGAGACCGTCGATCGAGTCGACGTCGGGCTTCTCCATCATCTGCAGGAACTGTCGCGCGTAGGCGGAGAGCGACTCGACGTACCGCCGCTGCCCTTCGGCGTAGATCGTGTCGAAGGCAAGGCTCGACTTCCCGGACCCGGAGAGGCCGGTGATGCAGATGAGCGCGTTCCGCGGGAGCCGGACGGTGATGTCCTTCAGGTTGTGCTCCCGGGCGCCGTGGACTACAAGCTCTTCGGCCGCCATCGAGAACGCCATTGTACCTCGCGAACGTGTGTTCGTATAGGGGTCTGAAGCCGGTCTGAGGCGTAGATTCCGCGGGTGACCACCACGACGCGAGACCGTGACCTCCGGCTCGTCGCCGCTGCGATCGCGGTGTCCGCGGTCGGCGACTGGGTGGCGATGATCGCACTCTCACTGCACGCGAACGAACTGTGGCACGGCGCGGGAGCCGCCGCGCTGCTGATCTGCCTCTGGGC
>DATBBH010000035.1:0-3175 GCA_036271075.1 Gaiellaceae bacterium
CATCGGCGTGCCAGCCAGATCGAGGAGCGGATCCGGCGCGAACGGCCCGATATTGCCGACGTGATAGTCCATACAGAGCCGTGAAGCTCTGCATGTTCACGCCGCGGGAGCTGGCCCTGGAACGCGGCTGGCCCGGGCGCGTCGAAGGCGACAAGGTGATTCAGCTGGCCGCCCAGACGCTCCAGTCGTTCTTCACGGGCGGCGGCTCGGCGCGCGAGCACGCCGAGTACGCGCTGGCCGATGTCGACCTGCGACCTCCGGTGCTTTATCCGCCCGCCGTTCGGGATTTCATGGCCTTCGAAGAGCACGTTGCGAACGCGCGCAGACAGCGCGGCGCGGAGGTGCCGAAGGAGTGGTACGAGGTTCCCGTCTTCTACTTCTCGAACCCGACTGCGATCTTCGGTCCGGAGGACGCGATCCCGTATCCGGAGGGAACGCAGGAGCTCGACTACGAACTGGAGTGCGCGGCGGTGATCGGCGCGGACGGCGCGATCGGCGGGTTCACGGTGCTGAACGACTGGTCGGCACGCGACCTGCAGCGGCAGGAGATGCGTGTCGGGCTCGGCCCTGCGAAGGGCAAGGATTTCGCCACCTCGCTCGGCCCGGTGCTGGTCACGCCCGACGAGTTCGACGGCAGCAGCGGCGCGATGATCGCGCGGGTCAACGGCGAGGAGCGCTCGCGAGGAGAGCTCGGCGCGATGTTCCACCACTGGGACGCGCTCCTTGCGCGGGCGGCGCAGAACACCGTCCTCCGTCCGGGCGACGTGATCGGGTCCGGCACGGTCGGGAGCGGTTGCATCCTCGAGCACGGCGATGGGCGCTGGCTGCAGCGCGGGGATGTTGTCGAGCTCGAGATCGAGGGAATCGGCGTGCTACGCAACTCGATCGTGTGATCGGCCCGGCCGACGTCCGCGCAGCCGCGCGTGTGCTCGAAGGCGTGGTGCATCGCACTCCGGTCGTCCGATCGCGCACGCTCGGCGAGCACGTGGTGCTCAAGCCCGAGTGCCTCCAGCGCGCCGGCGCGTTCAAATTCCGCGGGGCGTACAACAAGATCTCGTCGCTGCCAAAAGGGACGCCCGTCCTCGCCTACTCGTCTGGAAACCACGCACAGGCCGTTGCGCTGGCCGCGCGGCTGCTCGGCGCGCAGGCGACGATTCTGATGCCGACCGACGCGCCACAGTCGAAGCTAGACGCGACGCGCGGCTACGGAGCCGAAGTGGTCCCCTACGACCGGTATGCGGAGGATCGCGCGGCGCTCGGCGACGCGCTTGCGGCGGAGCGTGGCCTGGAGCTCGTCCGCCCCTACGACGATCCGTTGATCATGTCCGGCGCAGGAACGGCCGCCCTCGAGCTGCTCGAGGACGCGGGCGTCGTGGACACGCTCGTCGTCCCGGTCGGCGGCGGTGGATTGATCGCAGGCTCGGCGACGATCGCGAAGGAGCTCGGTGTGCGGCGCGTCGTGGGCGTCGAGCCGGAGGCGGGCGACGACTGGCTCCGCTCGTTCGCAGCCGGCGAGCCGGTCACGATCGACGTGCCACGAACGATCGCGGACGGTCTCCAGACGAATGCGCCGGGGGAGCTCACCTGGGAGGTGGCCTCGCAACTTGTCGACGAGATCGTCACGGTCACCGACGACCAGATCGTCGCCGCGATGCGATTCGCGTTCGAGCGGCTGAAGCTCGTCGTCGAGCCGAGCGGCGCGGTGGGGATCGCAGCCGTGCTGAACGGAATCGTCGAGTCGTCGTCGATCGGCATCGTCATCTCCGGCGGGAACGTCGGCGCCGACCGATTCGCAGAGCTACTCACCGCGTGATTCGCGCACGTTCTGCGCGACGCGCGCCCGCTCGTAGCTGAGCCGGAAGAGCTCGATCACCTCGGCGACGTCCTCATCGCTGCGGATCTGTCTCGACACCCAGCCGGTCTCGGGGAGCACATGATGCGGCTGAGCGCGGCCCGTCGCGACGAGCATGTCGCGGATCCCTTTCTGGAATGGGAGGTCGGCCCAGCGCTCACCGTGCAGGTGCCCGATCTCCCGCCGCCCGAGCCGGAATTCGATTCCGCCGAAGCGATGCGCATGCGTCGTGATCCCCTCCCAGGAGCCGACCTCCCGCTCGATCCGCCCGGCGATATCCTCCATGCCATGCCGTTCTACCAGCGACTCGGCGACCTGCCGAGAAAGCGCCACATCGTGCATCGCGACAACGGCACGCTGCTCACCGAGGAGGTCATGGGCTTCGAGGGCTTTTCGGGCCTCGAATCGATCCTGTACCACTTGCAGTCGCCGTGCCGGGTGATCGAACTCGGCGAGTTCGAGCCGATCGTCCGCGAGGAGTGGGTGCCCGACGCGCATGCCCATCGGCATCTCCGCACGTGGGACGTGCCGCCCGCCGGGGATGCGATCACCAGCCGCGAGCTCCTGATGTGGAACGGTGACGTCGAGATCTCGCTCGCGCGCCCGACGGAGACGATGGACTACTTCTTCCGCAACGGCGAGGGCGACGAGGTCATCTTCGTGCACGAGGGGTCGGGCACGCTCGAGACCATCTTCGGCGACGTGCCGTACAAGCCGGGCGACTACATCGTCGTCCCGCGCGGAACGACCTACCGCTTCGCGCCAATGGGCGAGCAGCGCTACCTAGTGTTCGAGACCCCTGGGCTGATCACGATCCCGAAGCGCTACCGCAACGAGCACGGGCAACTGATGGAGCACGCGCCGTTCTACCACCGCGACATCCATCCGCCCAGCGATCTCAGGACGCACCGCGACAAGGGCGAGTACGTGGTCAAGGTGCGTGTCCGCGGTGGCTATCAGACGTATGTGATCGACTACCACCCGTTCGACGTCGTCGGCTGGGACGGGTACGTCTACCCGTGGACGTTCTCGATCCACGACTTCGAGCCGATCACCGGTCGAATTCACATGCCGCCGCCGTCGCACCAGACCTTCGAAGGCCCGAACTTCGTCATCTGCTCGTTCTGCCCGCGCAAGCTCGACTTCGATCCCGAGGCGATCCCCATCCCGTACCACCACTCCAATCTCCAGAGCGAGGAGATGATCTATTACGTCGACGGGAACTTCTCGTCGCGCAAGGGAATCGAGGTCGGTTCGATCACGCTGCACCCGTCGGGCCTCCCGCACGGCCCGCAGCCGGGGCTGGCCGAGAAGTCGCTCGGC
>DATBBH010000036.1:0-2827 GCA_036271075.1 Gaiellaceae bacterium
CTCCAGGACTCGAAGCCGATCAAGGCGCTCAAGCTGACCGGGCTCGCGGGCGCGTACTGGCGGGGCGACTCGAACAACCCGCAGCTCACGCGCATCTACGGCACCGCCTTCTACCGCCAGGAGGACCTCGACGCCTACCTCGAGCGGCTCGAGCGGGCGCGAACGCGCGACCACCGGCGCCTCGGCCCGCAGCTCGACCTCTTCCACATGTCCGAGTACTCGCCCGGTGCGGCGCTCTGGACCGGGAAGGGGATGGCGATCTACAACGCACTCGAGCACCTGCGGCGCGAGCAGAACGCAAAGCGCGGCTACCAAGAGGTCAAGACGCCGCTCATGTGGGACGTCGCGCTCTGGAAGCGCTCGGGACATTGGGACAAGTACGGCGACGCGCTGTTCCGGATCGACCACGGAGACACGCTCTACGGCCTGAAGCCGATGAACTGCCCGGGCCACATGCTCCTCTTCAACACGCAACTCCGCAGCTACCGCGACCTGCCGATCCGGTACGCGGAGGCAGCCGTCCTCCATCGCGACGAGCCGACCGGCAGCCTCCAGGGCCTGACCCGCGCGCGCCAGTTCAGCCAGGACGATGCCCACGTCTTCTGTACGGAGGACCAGATCCAGGAGGAGATCGACGCGATGTTCGACTACGTCGACTTCCTCTACGACGCGTTCGGCGTGCGCGAGCTCGCCCATGCCGAGCTGGCGACGCGCCCGGACAACAAGCTCGGCACCGACGAGCAGTGGGATCACACGGAGGGAGTCCTGCGGCGGGCGCTCGAGCGCATCGGTCTTCGCTATCGCATCGCCGAGGGCGAAGGCGCGTTCTACGGGCCGAAGATCGACTTCTTCATGGACGACGCGCTCGGCCGGCCGTGGCAGATGGGGACGATCCAGCTCGACGGGCAGCAGCCGGAGCGCCTGGGGTGCACGTACATGGGCTCCGACAACCGCGAGCACATGCCGTACGTCATTCATCGCGCGCTTTTCGGCTCGCTCGAGCGCTTCATTGGGATCCTGCTCGAGCACTACGGCGGCGACCTGCCGTTCTGGCTCGCGCCCGTGCAGGTGCGGGTGCTGCCGGTGGGCGAGGCGCATTTCGACGCTGCCCGCGATCTCGCTCATCGCCTCGGTCAGTACCGCGTCGAGGTCGCGGAGCCGGCGGAGACGATCGGCAAGCGGATCCGCGCAGCCGAGCTGGAGAAGATCCCTGTCACCGTCGTTTACGGCGACCGCGAAAGCGACGCGAGCCTCGCGGTGCGTGAGCGAGGCGGCGAGCAGTCGACCCTCTCGCTCGAGGAATTGCTCGAAAAGCTTGCTAACCTCTGACCTCTGAAAAGCAGGGGCGGACCCGTTCCTCACCTCCCGGGCCACACGGACCGCGGAGGTTCAACCGAGTCGACCAGACTAGGAGAATCGGGCCGCTGCATGTCAGCGGCTTTTCAGTTGCGTAAACGAGACAGGAGGATCAAGCCCGACTTGGTGAGCACCACTTGAGGCCCAGACGCCGGCCGTTCGACCAGACCCGCCCGGCGCCGCGTGACACGACTCGCATCAACGACGCGATTCGCGCCCCGCGCGTCCGGCTGATCGACGAGAACAGCAACCAGCTCGGAATCAAGACCACCGACGAGGCGCGCGAGTACGCCTACGGCAAGAACCTCGACCTCGTCGAGGTCGCGGCCGAGGCGGACCCGCCCGTCACGAGGGTCATGGACTACGGCAAGTACCGGTACGAGCAGGAGCAGAAGGCGAAGCAGGCACGCAAGCACCAGATGCAGATTCAGGTGAAGGAGATCAAGCTCCGGCCGAAGATCGGCATCCACGACTACAACACCAAGAAAGGGCACGTCGAGCGATTCCTCAACCAGCGCGCGAAGGTGAAGGTCACGATCATGTTCCGGGGCCGGGAGCAAACCCACCCGGAGCGGGGACGCGACTTGCTCCTCCGGCTCGCCGACGACGTCAAGGAGATCGGGCAGATCGAGTCCCAGCCCCTCCAGGACGGACGCAACATGGTGATGCTGCTGGGCCCGACGAAGAACGCAGGAGTGAAACGAGATGCCGAAGACGAAGTCAAGGAGCGCAGCGAAGAAGCGGTTCAAGGTGACGGCGGGGGGCAAGATCCTGCGCCGGCCGGCGATGCGCAGCCACAACCTGGAGAAGAAGTCGTCGAAGCGTAGGCGCGGCTTCCGCAAGGATCGCCAGGCGACGAGCGCCGACCGCGGCGCGATCAAGAAGATGCTGGGGATGGGCTGAGCGATGCCGCGCGTCAAGCGAGCTGTTGCCGCACACAAGAAGCGCCGCAAGGTCCTCGACCAGGCCAAGGGCTACTGGGGCCGCAAAAGCACGCACTACCGCTACGCGAAGGAGCAGGTCGAGCACTCGCTCGTCTACGCCTATCGCGACCGGAAGGTGCGGAAGCGTGAGTTCCGCAAGCTCTGGATCACCCGGATCAACGCCGCCGCCCGCGCGAACGGGCTCTCGTACAACCAGTTCGTGCACGGGTGCTCGAAGGCGGGGATCGAGCTCGACCGGAAGGTGCTCGCCGACCTCGCGGTCAGCGACCCGGTCGCGTTCGGCGCGATCGCCGAGCAGGCCAAGGCCGCGCTTCAGAGCCAGCCGGCCTGATTACCTCCCGCGACAACGAACGCCTGAAGCTTGTCCGCAAGCTGCGTGACCGCCGCTGGCGCGACAAGCTCGGGCTGTTCGCGGTCGAGGGTGAGGATCTGCTCGCAGAGGGCATCGACCCCGTCGAGCTGCTGGTGGCCGGCGAGGACGTCGAGCCTTCGCTTCTGGCGGAGGTGTCGACGCTCGCGCACCCGCC
>DATBBH010000037.1:0-2729 GCA_036271075.1 Gaiellaceae bacterium
TCCTCGCCACCTGCCCGCGGCGCTGCAGCGCGCCGGCGACCTCGCTCGCCATCCCGCGCAGCTCGTCGTGCAGCTGCTCGCGGTCGGCGATGTCCCGCTCGAACGTGTTCTCGACGCTGATCGAGATGCGCTCTGTGTCGAGCTCGAGCTCCCGCGGGTCGATCCCGCGGGCCCGGTCGCGCAGCATCGTGCCGACGCTGCCGGGCAGCAGCCGGCGCAGGTCGGCGTCCGTGAGCGCGGCGAGCTCGCCGATTGTGGCGATACCGCTCGCGTGTAGCCGCTCCTCCGCCTTCGGCCCGACCCCCGGCAGCCGCCGCACCGCGAGCGGAGCAAGGAACGCGGCCTCCCGTCCCGCCGGGACGACGACGAGGCCGCCCGGCTTGCGGGCGTCGCTCGCAACCTTGGCGACCACCTTGCACGGGGCGACGCCGAGCGCACAAGTGAGGCTCGTCGCGGCCCGCACGGCGGTCTGCACCGCCTCGGCCACGACGCGAGCGGCAAGAAAGTCGCGCGCGACCTCGCCCACGTCGAGGTAGCCCTCGTCCATCCCGGTCTGCTCGACCGTCGGCACGATCCCGCGCACTGTCTCCCAGACGTTCTGCGAGTACTCGCGGTAAAGCGAATGCCGCGGCCGGACGAAGACAGCCTGCGGGCAGCGGCGCTGTGCCTCGGCGGCGCTCATCGCCGAGTGGATCCCGAAGCGCCGCGCGACGTAGTTGGCGGTGGCGACGACGCCGCGCCCCTGCGGATCGCCGCCGACCACGAGCGGCTGCGCGCGCAGCTCAGGGTTCTCGAGCTCCTCGACAGCCGCGTAGAACGCGTCCAGATCCAGATGCGCGACGATCACACGAACAAATGTACGGGGCGCCGGTGACGGCGCCCCGCAGAGTCAGGTGGTAGTCGGTGCTGCGCCGGGCAGCTCGGCTCCCGACGGCTCGAGCGGGTCGTGGAGATGCTTCTGCACGTTCCGGTCGGGCCGACCGATGAGCAGATATAGACCACCGACGACCGCGATGATGAAGATGATGAAGAGCGTGATCCAGTCGATGTTGAAGATCGCGCGACCGCTCGAGAGCCCCGACGGATAGACCACGTTCACGAACATCGCCGCGAGGTAGCCGCCCGCAACGATCAACACAGGCCACGCCCACTTCCCGAGCCGGAACGCACCCTCAGGCCTCCACCCGCGGGCTCGGGCGATGATCGCCCCGATCACCGTCAGGAGGAACGACAGGTAGATGCCGCTGACGCCGAATGAGACGAGGGCGACGAGCGCGTTCACGTGCGCCGGATACGTCACGAACCAGATGTGGTAGTCGCTTCCCGGGTTGATGTAGACGAGCAGGCAGAAGAGCACGGTGATCACCGCTCCCATGAGCAGCGAGTTGACCGGAGTCTTGAACCGCTGGTTGACACGCGAGAGCCAGCCGGACCCGGGCAAGGCGCCGTCACGCGCGTAGGAGAAGGCGAGCCTGCTGCCCGCGCCCTGGATCGACGAGCCGCACGAGAAGAAGGCGAAGATGATCACGAGCAGCAGAAAGTCCTGCAACCCGCTCGGCAGCTGGGCGAGGATCCCCGGAATACCGTTGGCGACGGTGGTGGCAACCGGAGCGTGCTTGGCCGTCGCGAGCAGCAGACCGCCCGTGAGGATCAGCGATGCGATCCCGCCCCAGATGAGCGCATGGCGCATCGCCCTCGGGATCTGGCGGCCGGCGTCCTTCGTCTCCTCAGCGATGTCGCCGCAGGACTCGAAGCCGTAGAAGATGTAGACCGGAGCGAGCACGGCGACCAGCGCGGCCGCGAGCCAGCTCCCGTTGAAGTTGAGGCCTTCCCCATTGGTCGCCGCGTGCTGAGCGCCCTGGGTCGAGAAGAGGAAGCTGAAGCCATGGTGGAAGCCGTGGATCCCGAGGATGAGCGCGATCCCGAGCGTGCCGACGATCTCGACGTAGACGCCGAACTTCGCGACGTCGGCCATGATCCGCGCGCCCGTGATGTTCACGGTCGTCTGGACGGCGAGCAGGATTAGCGTGATCACGAGGATCGTCCCATGACCGGTCGCGTCGAGGCTCCCTAGCCACGAGTTTCCAAACCAGTTGTGCAGCAGCGTCGTGACGTAGAAGACGACTCCCGTGTCGACGGCGGCGACGGTGATGAGCAGTGCGAAGCCGTAGAACCAGCCCACGAGCCACCCGAAGCGCGGGCCGACCGTGTACTTGCTGTATTGGAACAGCGCCCCCGCCACGGGATAGTGGCTGGCGAGCTCGCCGAAGACGAGCGCCACGAACAGCATCCCGATGAGGGGAATGAAGGTCAGCCAGATGTAGGCGGGTCCGGCGATTCCAAGGCCGAAGACGAAGAGCGAGTAGATGCCCACCATCGGCGACAGGTAGGTGAATCCGACCGCGAAGTTGGAAAAGAAACCGAGGACCCGGTTGAGCTGTGGCTTGTAGCCAAGGCTCTCGAGCCGCGCGTCCTCGCTCGCACCGACATCCACTGCAGCTGCCGCCTCGCCGTCCATCGGTCCCTCCTCCTGACCCCGATCGCCGTTCGGGCGAATCTACGCGTTGTGACGAAGTTGTCAATGCCCAGCCGACGCTAGGCTCCGCGCGTGGCAGTCCTGACCTCGCAACTCGACCGCGACGCCGAGGAGTTCGCGCGGCGGCACGATCGGATGGAGGAGCTCGTCGCAGAGCTGCAAGGCCGGACTGCTGAGGTTGCGCGCGGCGGCG
>DATBBH010000038.1:0-5122 GCA_036271075.1 Gaiellaceae bacterium
GTCGTGCCACACGAGCACTTGGCCGTCGCACGCCGCGCCGGCGCCGATCCCGATCGTCGGGATCTCGAGCGCGCGGGTGATCGCCTCGGCGACCGGCGTCGGCACGGCCTCGAGGACGATCGCGAAGCAGCCTGCATCCTGCAGCGCGAGCGCGTCCTCGTAGAGCTGCACCGCCTTCGCGGCCGTGCGGCCCTGCGCCTTGAAGCCGCCGAGCATCGTCGCGGTCTGCGGAGTGAGGCCGATGTGGCCCATCACCGGGACGCCGGCGCCTCGGAGCGCGCTGACGCGCGGGAGCATCGGCCCGGCGCCTTCCAGCTTGACCGCGTCCGCGCTCGACTCCTTGACGAAACGGATCGCGTTCTCGACCGCCTGCTCGTTCGAGACCTGGAACGAGCCGAACGGCATGTCCGCCACGACCAACGGCCGGCGCGCGCCACGGTTGACGGCACGGGTCAGGATGATCATCTCGTCCATCGTCGCCGGCACTGTCGAGTCGTGGCCGAGCACGACCATCGCCGCCGAGTCACCGACGAGGATCAGGTCGACGCCGGCGGCGTCGGCGATGCGGCCCGACGGGGCGTCATATGCGGTGATCATCACGATCCGGTCGCCGCGCCGCTTCATCTCCTGGAGCTCAGGCAGTGCGAGCTTCCCGGGGGCCGGCGTGCCGGGCGCAGGCTTGCGAGGGCGGGTGGTCACGAGGGTTCTCCTTCCGGGAGGGGGACGTTGTCGATCAGCCGTGTCCGTCCGACGCGAGCTGCGATTGCGAGCGTCGGCCCGTCGAGGTCGGCGACCTCGACGTAGTCCGGCTGAAGGCCTGCGGCGGTCAGGACCTTGCGTGCCTGTGCCGCGTCGTGGGTGGCGAGAGCTCGGTGGATCGCGAGCGCCTGCTCGCGCTCGGCCGCCGAGAGAAGTGTGTTGCGCGATGAGAGCGCGAGCCCGTCGTCGTCGCGGACGGTTTCGACCACGCGGATCTCAACGTCGAGGTTGAGGTCGCGGACGAGTTGCTTCACGACGGCGAGCTGCTGCGCGTCCTTTCGCCCGAACCAGGCGATCTGAGGCCGCACGATGTTCAGCAGCTTCAGGCAAACGGTGGCGACCCCCCGGAAATGCAGGGGACGGTGCTCGGACTCGAGCCCCTCGGCCACTCCGGCGGGATCGACCCACGTTGCGAAGCCCGTCGGGTACATCTCCTCGACGCTCGGCGCGAAGAGGACGTCGATCCCCTCGGCCTCGGCGAGGGCCAGGTCGCCCTCCGGATCGCGTGGATACGCAGAGAGATCGCCGTTCTCGGAGAACTGGGCCGGGTTGACGAAGAGCGACGCGACGAGCACGTCGCACTCGGGGCGCGCGGCGCGAAAGAGCGCGGTGTGCCCGGCATGGAACGCGCCCATCGTCGGCACGAGCCCGACGACGCCGTGCCGCGGCAGGTCGAGCTCGGCGATCGCACGGACGACCCTCATGCGCGCGTCGCCTCCACGAGCGCGTCGTAGGCGCCCTCGAACCCGGAGCCGTGCAGGGCGGAGCGGTGGCGCTCGACCGTCTCCCAGTCGCCACGCGCGACCGGGCCGGTCAGCTCGAACCCGTTCTCGATCGTGCGCTCCATCAGGGGCACGAGCGCCTCGGGCGGCGCGCCGGCCTCCTCGAGCAGGCTCGATGCGACCCGATAGAGGGTGACGAGGAAGTTCGATGCGATCGCGGCGCCCGCGTGATAGAGCGCTCGGTCGCCGTCGGCGAGCGTGAACGGCCGCAGGCCGAGCGTCTCGGCAAGCCAGAGCGCACGGGCGCGCGAATCGCCGTCTTCGCCCGTGATGGCCCCCCAGGCGCCGTCGAGTTGCTCGGGGCCGCGTGTCCGCACGAGCGTCTGCAACGGATGAACGGAAAAGCGCCGGACGTGCGGGTCGAGCGCTGCGAGTGGTGTCCCGCCCGACACGTGTGCGACCCAGGGGCCTTCCTCGATCGACCGCGCGACCTCGCCGATGGCTCGGTCGGGAACGCAGAGGAGCCGCAATTCGCCGTCCTCGCAAACGCCGATGCCTCGCTCGCGCAGTCGCGCGGCGATCGCCGAGCCGGCGCGGCCGGAGCCGATGACGGTGACGTCTCTGAACATGTCGTGCTCCAGTTCCTCGCGGATACCGGGCACCGGCAAGCGTACCCTCTCCGTCCGGGCAGTGCGCGAAGATGGCCCCTTGCTAGGGTCTGTCTGGTGCCGATCTACGAGTACGTCTCCATGAGCTGCGAGTCCCATTTCGAGGAGCTCGTCGGCATGTCGGATCCCGATCCGAACTGCCCGGACTGCGGCAACGCCAAGGTGGCGAAGCAGTTCAGCATGTCCTTCGCAGCGCACGGCACCTCCGGACAGCCCAGCTTCGGTAGTGGCGGCTGTTGTGGAGGCTCTTGTGGCAGCTGCGGCTGATCTCTCGCTCCTCGCCTACGGCGACGTCACCGCGGGCTGCACGCGCTGTGCGCTTGCCGCGACGAGGACGCAGGTCGTCTTCGGGTCCGGCTCGCCGACCGCCGACCTGATGTTCGTCGGCGAGGCGCCCGGCTTCCACGAGGACAAGCAGGGCGTGCCGTTCGTCGGCGCTGCCGGGAAGCTGCTCGGCAAGCTGCTCGAGGGCATCGGTCTCACACGTGAGGACGTTTACGTGGCAAATGTCTTGAAGTGCCGCCCGCCGGGCAACCGCGATCCGCAGCCGGAGGAGATCGAGTCCTGCGAGCCGCATCTCTGGAAGCAGATCGAGTTGATTCAGCCGATGTTGATCGCAACGCTCGGCAACTTTGCGACCAAGCTTCTCTCGGGCAAGCCGAACGGCATCACCCAGGTGCACGGGCGCGAACAGCAGGTCTCACTAGGCGGGAACCCTGTGACGCTCTATCCGATCTTCCATCCGGCCGCGGCGCTCTACACGCCGCGGATGGTCCAGGTGCTGGAAGAGGACTTCGCGCGGATTCCGGCCTTGCTCGGGCGGGCAATCGAGCCGCCCCCGGTGGCGGCCGTCTCCGTACGCGAGCCGGTGCACGAGCAACCGACCCAGCTCGGCCTCTTCTAGCGTTCCTTGGCATGGAGCAGGTGACGGCCTCCCCCGGCGAGACCGAGGCCCTCGCCGCGGAGTTGGCGCGGCAGCTGCGAACCGGCGACGTCGTCGCCGTCTCCGGTGAGCTCGGGGCGGGCAAGACGACGTTCGTGCGTGGCGCGGCTCACGCGCTCGGCGTCACCGGCCCGGTCTCCAGCCCGACGTTCACAATCGGCCACCGCTACGACGCGCCCGTGCCGGTCGCTCACCTCGACCTGTATCGGATCGCCGGGCTCGATCCTGAGGAGTGGGGCGACCTCGAGCCATACTTCGACGGGACGATCGCGTTCGTCGAATGGCCCGAGCACGGGCGTGACTGGCTCCCCGCGTACCGCGCGGTCGTTACCCTCAGTCACGTCGACGAGTCGCATCGGAGCGTGAGGATCGACTGTGATTTTGGCCTTTGACACCGCGACGACCTTCGGGGCCGTCTGCGCCGTCGCGCCGAGCGGGACGCGCGGGCGGGCAGCGCGTGCCGGCGACCTGCTGGTCGCGGTGGACGGCCTGATCGACGATCCGGCGGAGGTCGAGGGGATCGTCGTGGGTTGCGGGCCTGGGAGCTTCACCAGCATCCGCATCGGTCTGGCGATGGCGCGCACGCTCGCGCTCGCGCTCGATGTGCCCGTCGCCGGCGCGTCGACCCTGGCTGGCTTCGCAGCCGGGACTCCGGTGCTCGATGCACGCCGAGGCGAGGTTTTCACGTCGGGCCCACGGGTCTGCAAGCCGGAGGAGCTCGACGTCACGGGACAAACGCTCGTCGGCGACGGTGCGATCCGCTATCGCGCCCTGTTCGAGGGGCGTGGCGCGACGATCCCGCCGGATGCGGACACCGCTCACGTGCCCGATCCGCTGCTACTCGTCCAGCGTGCAGGGGCATTCGGCCCCGCCGAGCTCGTCGGGCCCCTCTACGTCCGCGACCCAGACGCGAAACCGCAGCCATGACCGCCGTCGCGCTCGAGATCCGCCCGCTCGACCTGACCGATCTAGGCGCGATCGAGAGCATCGAGCAGCGCGCATATCCAACGCCATGGTCGCGCTCGATGTTCGCCTCCGAGCTCGCGAAGCCGACGTCGATCTGTCTCGGTGCATTCGACGGAAGCGATCTCGTCGGCTACGTGATCAACTCGCGGTACGTCGATGCCTGGCACGTGATGAACGTGGCCGTCGATCCCGAGCACCAGCGCCGAGGCGTCGCGACGGCGCTGCTCGAGCAGCTGTTCAAGCTGACGCATGACGACGAGCGGCGCGGCTACACGCTCGAGGTACGTATCTCGAACGAAGGGGCCATCCAGCTCTATGAGCAACTCGGCTTCGAGCCGCGCGGGGTCCGTCGTGGCTACTACACGGATAACCGGGAAGACGCTCTCATCATGTGGCGCGACGCACGACAGTTGTGATCCTGGGGATCGAGACGTCGTGCGACGAGACCGCTGCTGCGCTTGTCACCGACGACGGCGAAATTGCATCCAACGTGGTCGCGTCCCAAGCAGACTTGCATGCACGCTTCGGCGGGGTCGTGCCGGAGGTGGCGAGCCGCAGACATCTCGAGTTGATCGTGCCGGTGATTCAGGAAGCGCTCGGAGACGCCGAGGTCGAGGCCGTTGCTGTGACTTCGCATCCGGGTCTGATCGGTGCGCTGCTCGTCGGCCTCTCCGCGGCGAAGGCGCTGGCCTGGGCGCGCCGGCTGCCGCTCGTCCCGGTCAACCATTTGCACGGTCATGTTGCCTCGCTCTATCTGAAGCCGCTCGACCTCGACCCACCGTTCATGTGCCTGCTCGCCAGCGGCGGTCACACGATGCTGGTGGACGTGCAGGAGCGAGGCGGCTTCCGCGTGCTCGGTACCACGCTCGATGATGCCGCCGGCGAAGCGTTCGACAAGGGCGCCCGGCTCCTCGGGCTCGACTATCCAGGCGGCAAGGAGGTCGACGCGCTCGCGAGGCAGGGCGACCCAGCGGCGTACGACTTCCCCGTCGCGCGCGTGCCTGGGCTTGACTTCTCCTTCTCCGGGCTGAAGACCGCGCTCCTCTACAAGGTGCGCGATCTCC
>DATBBH010000039.1:0-16400 GCA_036271075.1 Gaiellaceae bacterium
CCGTCCGTGCTCCGTAACGCTCCAGCGATCGGAGCTACGTCAGACGCCCCACGCATCGTCCGTGCCGGGGAACGAGTCGACTGCCGCCGCGCGCTTCGCCACGAGGAACGTCCGCGAGAACTCGCAGACGACCTCGCGTCGCTGGTTGATGCCGCGGGTGCGCACGCCGACGATCCCGTGCTCCGGGCGTGACTTCGACTGGCGGGCGGAGGTCACTTCCGTCTCGGACCAGATCGTGTCTCCGACGAAGACGGGCTGGGGGAGGCGAATCTCGGTCCAACCGAGATTGACCGCGCCGGCCTGCGTCGTGTCGGCCACGGACAGGCCGAGCACGAGCGCGAGCGTGAAGGTCGAGTTGACGAGCACCCGGCCCCATTCGGTCGCCTTGGCCGCCTCCTCGTTGAAATGCAGCTCGTTCGTGTTCAGCGCGAGCATCGTGAAGAGGAGGTTGTCGGTCTCGGTGACGGTGCGCCCGATCGCCGAGCGGTAGACATCGCCGACCGTGAAATCCTCGTAGCGGCGCATCGCACCTACGCTACTCGTGTGAACCGCCTCGCCCAAGAAACCTCTCCGTATCTGCAGCAGCATGCGGGAAACCCTGTCGACTGGTACCCGTGGGGCGAGGAGGCACTCCGCCGCGCGCGCGACGAGGACCTTCCGATCTTGCTCTCGATCGGCTACTCGGCCTGCCACTGGTGCCACGTGATGGAGCACGAGTCGTTCGAAGACGCGCTCACGGCGCGCGTGATGAACGAGCGCTTCGTGAGCATCAAGGTCGACCGGGAGGAGAGGCCGGACCTCGACTCGATCTACATGGATGCGGTCGTGTCGCTGACCGGCCAGGGCGGTTGGCCGATGACCGTCTTCCTGACACCGACAGGCGAGCCCTTCTTCGGCGGGACCTATTTCCCGCCGGAGCCGAGGCACGGCCTGCCTTCGTTCAAGCAGGTGCTGCTCTCCGTCTCGGAGGCGTGGAGCGATCGCCGGAGCGACGTGGAGCGTTCTGCCGCGGACCTGGCCGAGCACATTCGCTCCGGCGCGCGGTTGCAGCCTTCGGAGGAGCCGTTGAACGACGAGCTGCTTACGCAGGCGCAAGGCAACCTACGCGACGGGTTCGACCCGCAATGGGGAGGCTGGGGCCGCACGCCGAAGTTCCCGCCCGCACCGGTGCTCGAGTTCCTTCTGAGGCGCGGCGAACAGGAGATGACACGGCGCACGCTCGACTCGATGATGCTCGGCGGCATATGGGATGCGGTCGGTGGCGGCTTTCATCGCTACTCGGTCGACCAGCGGTGGCTCGTGCCGCACTTCGAGAAGATGCTCTACGACAACGCGTTGCTCGCCTCGGTCTATCTCCACGCCGCGCGTCGATTCGGCGACGAGCGCTACCGGCGGGTTGCCGACCTGACGCTCGACTATGTGCTCCGCGAGCTCGCGCTCGCGGGCGGCGGTTTCGCATCGGCGCAAGACGCCGACACGGACGGCGTCGAAGGGCTGACCTTCACCTGGGCGCCGGGCGAGGGCGCGCCGGAGGACCTGCTCGAGCCGTTCGAGCACGGGCGCTTCATCCTGCGCGGAGCGCTCGACGAGCCGACGCGAGAGCGTCTGCTCAACCTGCGCGAGCAGCGTCCCAAGCCGCTTCGCGACGACAAGGCGATCGCCTCGTGGAACGGGCTGCTGCTCGCTGCGCTCGCCCAGGCGGGCCGCATCGAGGCGGCCACAGGCCTGGCGCTCTTTCTGCTCGGCGCACTCTCGACGGCGGACGGCCGTCTGCACCGAACCTGGCGGGACGGCGTCGCCAAGGGAACCGGCTATCTGGAGGACTACGCCGACGTCGCCTACGGCCTCATGGAGTTGCACGTCGCGAGCGGCGAGCCGCGCTGGCTGATCGAGTCACACCGGCTGGCAACGCTCGCGGTCGATCTGTTCGCCGACGACGAAGCAGGCGGCTTCTTCCAGACCGCGCGAGACGGGGAGCAGCTCGTCGCGCGCAAGAAGGAGCTCGACGACCACCCGACGCCGGGGGGGAACGCCATGCTCTCCTACGTGCTGCTGCGACTTGCGCGCATCTGGGCCGACGACGAGTTGGAGCGGCGCGGCGTCTCGGTGCTGCGCCTCGTCCGCGACGCGGTCACACGCGCCCCGTCGGCCTTCGGCTGGTTGCTCGTTGCGCTCGACCAGCACGTTGCGCCCCATCGGGAGGTGGCGATCATCGGCTCTCCGGATGCGCCTGTCGCACGCGCCGCACTCGAGGTCGCCGCGCCAACGGACGTGATCGCCTTCGGGCCGGCGGCGGACATTCCGCTCCTCGCCGGACGCACGGAGGTAGACGGCCGCGCGACCGTCTACCTCTGCGAGCGCTTCGCGTGTCAGCTGCCGATTACGGAACCGGAGCTGGTTCCTCGGTTGTAGCCCGAGCGTCGGTGGCGGCCAGCTCGTGCCGCTCCGCCATCGTCGGTTCGTCGGCCGCCACGGTGTCGTGTGTGGGGACGACGCGGCGCCGGGGCGCCGGCTCGAGTGCTGCGCCGAGCGTGTAGCCGATCGCGAGCGCGAGCACGCCGATCCAGATGCCGACGTCACCGACTACGTTGCCGACGCCCAGGTCGCTCGACCAGGCAAGCACGTGGCCTCGGAACCAGTTGGCGTGCGGTTGCTGTGCGATCAGCACCCAGCCCCCGACGATCACGACCGGCAGGAAGCCGAGCGCGAACATCGCGGGCGGATGCCCGCGACGACCACGCAGCTGCGACAGCGCCAGCACGAAGCCCGCCGCTGCCACGATTGCGTAGGCCGCCCAGTAGCCGCCCGTCGTCTGCCGCCCCACCTGCGCGGCGACCCATAGGAGGACGCCGGCCGCGGCGACTCCGGCGAGCGTCGAGATGGCTCTGGTGATCCCGTTCATACCTTCGTCTCCTCGCTTTCTGCCCTCTTCGAGGTAGAACGAACGAGGGGCCGTGCGCGGTTCGGTTGCCCGGATTAGAGTGGCCCCGATGGCGCTGCTCTCCGTCCGCAACGTCACCCGCCGCTTCGGCGGCATCGTCGCGATCGACGATGTCTCCTTGGACGTCGAGCGAGGACAGATCGTCGGGCTGATCGGCCCGAACGGCGCCGGCAAGACGACCCTCTTCAACGTCGTCACGCGCCTCTATAAGCCAGACGCGGGCGAGCTCGAGTTCGCGGGCAAGACCCTCCTCCACACACCGCCGCACCGCATCGTCCGCCGCGGCATCGCCCGGACGTTTCAGAACGTCGAGCTCTTTCGGACGATGACCGTGCTCGACAACGTGCTGGTCGGCGCGCACTCGCGCACGAAGCCGTTCCGTTCCAGCGCTGTCCGTGCGCGAACGCAGGAGGTGCTCGAATACGTGGGGATCGCAGACGTTGCGAACCGTCCGGCCGCCGGTCTGCCCTTCGGCACGCTCAAGCGCGTCGAGCTCGCTCGCGCACTCGTCGCCGAGCCCCAGCTGCTCTTGCTCGACGAGCCTGCGGGAGGACTGAATCACGGCGAGGTCTCGGAGCTGGGGGCGTTCATCCAGAAGCTGCGCGACGACTTCGACCTGACGGTCCTCCTCGTCGAGCATCACATGGGGCTCGTGATGGGCATCGCCGAGCGGATCTATGTGCTCGACTTCGGCCGCAAGATCGCCGAGGGAACGCCCGACGAGGTACAGCGGAATCCCGCGGTGATCGAGGCGTATCTCGGCGCCGAGCCGTCGGCGGCGTGACGCGCACACTCGAGTGGGACGGGTGCCTGAACGTTCGGGACCTCGGTGGTGTGCCGCTCGAGCACGGGCACACGCGCTTCGGCGTGCTCGTGCGCGCGGACAACATCAGGAGGCTGAGCGACGACGGCTGGCGGGCGCTCGCCGACCACGGCGTCGTTCGCATCGTCGACCTGCGCTGGCCGGAGGAGCTCGACGAGGACCCGCCCCGCGACGTCAAGGCCGACGTCGTGCACGTCTCACTGCTCGGCGAGCTCGACGTCGATTACAAGGATGACATCGCCGCGTACATGGCGGCCGGCGACCCCGCCGGCTACTGGGCCTCGTCGTACACGAGTTTTCTCGACGAGTATCGCGAGAACTTCGGACGCGCGCTGGCGGCGATTGCCGACGCGCCCGAGGGCGTCGTCGTCGTCCATTGCGCAGGTGGCAAGGATCGCACCGGGCTGATCTCGGCGCTGCTCCTGCGCCTCGCCGGGGCGTCGATCGACGACATCGCCGCGGACTATGCGCTCTCCGAGGCGAACCTCAACGCCGGCCCGCGCAGCTGGATCGAGTCGGCCCCGAACGAGACCGTGCGCCGACAGCGTGAGTTCATGCAGCAGACGCCACCTGCCGCGATGGCGCGCACGCTCGAGCTGCTCGAGGAACGCTGGGGAGGCGTCCGCCCGTACCTGGGCGCAGCCGGCTTGTCGGACGCGCAGCTGGAGCGATTGGAGCGGCGACTTGCCGCTCCTTGAGCTCCGCGACGTCGAGGCGCGCTACGGCGAAGTGAAGGCGCTGCACGGGGTCACGCTCAGTGTCGACGACGGCGACTTCGTGGCGATCCTGGGTGCGAACGGTGCCGGCAAGACGACGACCCTCCGCGCCATCTCGGGGATGGTGAAGACGACCGGGCAGCTGTCCTTCGAAGGCGCCAGGCTGTTTCGGCGCACGCCGGAGGCGATGGCACGCCGCGGCGTTGCACACGTGCCTGAAGGACGCGGCACGTTCGCGACCTTGTCCGTGCTCGACAACCTGCGCCTCGGCGCGTGGACACAGCGCGGCACGTCGCAGCGCGACCTGGCGCGCGTCTTCGAGTTCTTCCCGCTCCTCTACCAGCGGCGCGAGCAGCAGGCGGGCACGCTCTCGGGCGGCGAGCAGCAGATGCTGGCGCTCGGCCGCGCGATGATGGCGAAGCCGCGTTTGCTGCTGCTCGACGAGCCGTCGCTCGGCCTCGCGCCACTCGTCGTGCGGGAGATCTTCGATGCGCTGCTGCGGATGAACGAGAACGGCACGACGATCGTCGTCGTCGAACAGAATGCGACCCTTGCGCTCAAGGCGGCGAAGCACGCGTTCGTGCTCGAAACGGGGCGTGTGGTGCTGGGCGGCGTCGCAGCCGATTTGCGCGCGGACGAGTCGGTGCGCCGCAGCTATCTCGGGTACTGATGACGAACTTCCTGCAACAGATCGTCAGCGGTCTGGCGAGCGGCGGCATCTACGGCTCGCTCGCGCTCGCGATCGTGATCATCCACCGCTCGACGGGCGTGATCAACTTCGCGCAAGGCGAGATGGCGACGCTCTCAGCGTTCGTTTGCTGGACGCTGCTCGATCACGGCTGGTCGTTCTGGCCGGCGTTCGCGGCCACTCTCATCCTGTCGTTCGCCGGTGGAGTCGTCATCCAGCAGGTCCTGATCCGGCCGCTGCAGGGCAGCCCGCTGCTCGGCGTGGTGATCCTGACGATCGGCCTCCTGATCGCGATCAACGGCCTCACCACCTGGATCTGGGGCGGCGCAGCGAAGCAGTTCACCGGCCCGTTCTCGACGTCGCCGATCAACGTAGGCGGCGTCGCGTTCTCGAAGCAGGACATCGGGGTGATCGCCGTCTCGATCATCGTCGTCGTGCTCGTCGGGCTGCTCTTCACCCGGACGAAGCTCGGCCTCGGCCTGCGGGCCGCCGCGGTGAACCCGGTCGAGGCGCGCCTTGTCGGCGTGCGCGTCGGGGCGATGCTCGCGGTCGGCTGGGGCCTCGCAGCCGCCCTCGGCGGAGTGGCGGGTGTGATGGCCGCGCCGTCCCTCTTCCTCGAGCCGAACATGATGCAGACCGTGCTCCTGTACTCGTTTGCGGCCGCGGTGCTCGGCGGGATGGATTCGCCGGTGGGCGCGGTCGTCGGTGGGCTCGTGCTCGGCGTGCTGCTGAACCTCGCCGGCACGTACATCCACTGGATCGGCGGCGAGTTGCGGCTGGCGACGGCACTCGCCGTGATCCTCGGTGTGCTGCTTCTGCGCCCTGCCGGCCTCTTCGGCCATACCGCGGTGAGACGCGTATGAAGCTATTGAGGCGTAGGCTCGACGGAGCCGATCAAAGGAGCGCAGGTGCCGGCTTTGCCGGCGCCGGAGCGGGATTCAGGCGCAAGCTCGGGGCGCTCGGGCTCGCGATCGTCGTGCTCGCGGTACTGCCGATCCCGCTCTCGGAGTTCCGCACGGTGCAGCTCGCGACAGTCGGCGCGTACTTCATCGCGATCCTCGGCCTCGACGTGCTCACCGGCCACAGTGGCCAGATCTCGCTCGGGCACGGAGCGTTCATCGCAGTGGGCGCGTACACGACCGCGATCCTGATGGCGAACCACGGCGTGCAGGACCTCTGGACGATCCCGATCGCCGCCGGCGTCGCGGGTGGCATCGGCCTGATCGCAGGCGTGCCCGCACTGCGGTTGTCCGGCCTCTACCTCGCGCTCGCGACGTTCGGCATCGCCGTGGCCTTCCCCACGATCCTGAAGAAGTTCGACCACTTCACGGGCGGCTCGACCGGCATCACCCTCTTCGGCAAGCCGACGCAGACCGGGCACGGTGTCGGAGTCTTGGGGATGACGAACAACGAGTGGCTCTACGCGCTCACCTGGACGATCGCGGTCTTCTGCTTCATCGTCGTGTGGTGGTTGCTCGGTTCGCGCTTTGGCCGGTCGCTGCGCGCGATTCGCGACAGTGAGCTCGCAGCCGCCGCCTCCGGGATCAATCGCTCGGCGTACAAGGTCGCCGCGTTCGGTCTCTCGGCGGCGTTCGCCGGCGTCGCCGGAGCGCTGCTCGCGATCAACATCGCCTACGTCAGCCCCGACACGTTCCCGATTCAACTCTCGCTCTTCCTGCTCGTCGGCGCCGTCGTTGGCTTCTTCGGCTCGATCTGGGGCGCCGTGCTGGGAGCGCTGCTGATCCTGTTCCTGCCGGACCTCGTCGGCCTGATCCCGCACGTGAACACGAAGCAGGCGGGTCCGACAACGCTCTTCTTCGGGCTCGTTCTCGTGGTGCTGATGCTCGTCTTGCCGCTTGTCCTGCGGGCCGGCGCGGCGATCGCAAATCGCGGCTACCCTCGCGCGCAATGACCAGGAATGTCTGCGCGCTCGTCCTTGCGGCGCTCGTTCTCGCGGGGGCTGCGACCGCTACGACGTCCGGCACGCCGGGCGTCTCGTCGTCCACGATCACCATCGGCTCCAGCGGTCCGCTGACCGGGGAGGCGGCTGCCGCGGCCGGCGTGCTCAAAGGCGCGGACGCATACTTCAAGTACGTCAACGCGAAGGGCGGCGTCAACGGACGCAGGATCGACTTCAAGTATCTCGACGATGCCTACGACCCGGCCCAGACGGTTCAGAACGTTCGCCCTCTGATTCAGCAGGACAACGTCTTCGCGCTGTTCTCGGTCGTCGGTACGAACAGCAACCTCGCGATCCGCGATTTCGTGAATGCGGCCGGCGTGCCGCAGGTGTTCTCGGCGGCGGGTGCCACGACGTTCGGCCGCGACTATGCGAAGTACCCTTGGACGATCGGCTACCTCCCGCCGTACGCGGAGGAGGGCGCCCTGTATGCGAAGCAGATCCTCGCAACGAACGCGAAGCACGCGAAGATCGCGGTGCTCTACCAGAGCGACGAGTACGGCAAGGATCTCCTGAGCGGGTTTCGCCGCGGCCTGGGGTCGAAGGCGCACTCGCTGATCGTGCAGACCGTGGGCTACGACCCGACCACGTCGGACGTCCAATCGCAGGTCGCGCAGTTGAAGGCGAGCGGCGCGAACACGTTCATGATCTTCGCGTTCGGCAAGTTCGCGATCCAGTCGTTCGTCTACGCGAACAAGCTGGGCTGGAAGCCGCAGATCTACGTCAACGATGTCGCGTCGGCGTCGTCGATCATGGCGCTTGACCCCGCCAAGACCGCCGAGGGCTCGATCTCGATCCTCTGGGGCAAGGATCCTGCAACGCCGAAGTTCAAGGGTGATGCGGGCGTCGTGCTCGCCGGCAAGATCATCAAGCGCTACGTGCCGGGCGGCAATCCTTCGGACGGGTTCCTCGTCGCCGGGATGGCCGAGGCATTCTCGTTCGTCGACGCGCTCAAGGCTGCGGGCAAGGACCTCACGCGCAAGGGGCTGATGACCGCCGTGACTCACATGAACGAGGCGAACAACCCGTTCCTGATTCCGGGCGTGAAGGTGCACACGACGCCGACCTTCCGGTTCCCGATTTCGGCAGTGCAGCTCCAGCGCTGGCACCAGGGCCACTGGGTGCCGTTCGGCGGCGTGGTCTCGGCGAAGCCGTAAACGTAAAACGTGGGAGGAAGCGTGCGGGACAGGACGAAAGGTCCGGTCCCGTGCGCCGCTTGCTTGCGCTCATCTTTGCCACCGGGACGTTGGCGGTCGCCCCGGCGGCTCACGCCGGCGTCAATCCGCAGATCGCCGGTCTGCAGGTCGCGCTGCGCGCGCACGGTCTCTACCTCTCGCAGATCGACGGCATCGCCGGCCCGCGCACGGTTGCCGCGGTGCACGCCTTCCAGCGCGGGCACGGGCTGCCGGTCGGCCTGGCGAACACGCGCACACGTCTTGCGCTCGGCCCGCTCGGAGAGCCACTCTTCGGATCGCGACTCCTGCGCCGCGGCGACTTCGGTTGGGACGTGTCGGTCCTCCAGTTCCTGCTCACGCGCCGCGGCGTCTACTCCGGGGCGCTCGACGGGTACCTCGGCAAGCAGACGGCCGCCGCGCTGCGCCGCTACCAGCGACTCATGCACCTCAATGTGGATGCGGTCGTCGGTCCGCGCACGCTCTCGGCGATCGTGCAGCGCGACCGAGTACCTGTGCGTGTGCATCGAGTCGTCGTCGTCGCCTCCGTCGTCCACGTCGTTCGCGTTGGGGACACGCTGACGGCAATTGCCGCAAGCCACGGCACGACGATCGCTGCGCTCGCGCGCGCAAACCGGATCGACCCGGCTGAGCCGATCATCATCGGTCAGCGCCTGCGGTTGCCGGTCGCGACGGCCAGCCTTGTCTCTTCACGGAGCGACGTGCGCTCGATGCTCGACACGTGGTCGGGGCGCCTCGGCGTCGACCCGCATCTGATTCGCGCGCTCGCCTGGATGGAGTCGGGGTTCCAGACCCGAATCGTCTCGAGCGCGGGCGCGCGCGGCGTGTTGCAGACGCTGCCGACGACCCGAAAGTACGTCGAGCACGTGATCGCCGGCCGGAGCATCCCGCACACCGTCGACGGCGACATCGAGGTCGGGATCCTCTATCTGCGCCACCTGCTCCGGGTGTTCCACGGCGACGAGAGGCTCGCGCTCGCCGGCTGGTACCAGGGCGAGATCGCGGTGCGCAAATACGGGTTGTACAAGGTGACGAAGCCGTTCGTCGCGAACGTGCTGGCGCTCCAGACGCGCATGTAGGGTGGCGCCGTGCATCGCGCCGCCAGGCTCACTTTGGTGCTCGTGCTGGGCGCAGCAGTCGTCGGCTCGGCGGCCGCGGCGTCGTCGCGGCCCGGCGTGCGCACGCCGTCGCGAAACATCGAGTGTGCCGCGACACCCGCTGCGCTCCACTGCGACATCGTGCAGGCCTCCTACCGCGCGCGGCTCCAGGCGCGCTGCATCGCGCCGCCGTCGAGCCTCGACTGGCACGGCTTCGAGCTGACGCCGACAGGCAAGGGAGCGGTCACCTGCAGCGGCGGCATCCTCGTGATGGGCCCGGTGCGCTACTTCACGCTGGCCTACGGGCGTAACTGGCACTCCGGCGCCTATACCTGCAGATCGCGCGTCGCGGGCTTGACGTGCACGAACCGCGCCGGCCACGGTCTCTTCCTCTCACGCCTCTCCTACCGAACCTTCTAGCGCGAGCAGGTCGTCGACGGTCTCGCGCCGTCGAATCACGCGCGCCTCGCCGCGGTTGACGAGCACGGCGGCCGGACGCGGCACCGCGTTGTAGGTCGACGACATTGCGAGGGTGTAGGCGCCGGTGACCGGCACCGCCAGCAGATCGCCTCGTTGCGGCGCCGGCAGTTCGACGCGCTCGATCAGCACGTCGCCCGACTCGCAATGCTTGCCCGCGACGGTGTAGGCCTCGGCCGGATCCTCGCCGGCACGATTCGCGAGCAGCGCCGTGTAGCGGGCGTTGTACATCGCGGGACGCGGATTGTCGGACATCCCGCCGTCGACGGTCACATACGTCGTCGCCGCGCTGGCGCGCTTGACGTTGCCGACGGTGTAGAGCGTGACCCCGGCGCGCGAGACCAACGATCGGCCGGGCTCGAGGATCAACTGCGCCGGCGGCAGCCCCTGGAGGTGAAACGAGCGCTGCAGCTCGCCGACGAGGCCGCCGACGAACTCGCCGACCGTGAACGAGGGCTCGTCGAGCACGTGGCGCGCGCCGAGCCCGCCGCCGAGATCGATGACGCGCGGTGTCCAGTCGAGCTCGGCGCGCAAGCGTGCCGCGAACTGCGCGATCCAGTCGACCGTCATCAGCGACGCGCCGAAATGCATCAGCTGCGACCCGACATGGACATGGAGGCCCTCTGCCTCCGGCGCGCGGCGGATCGCCTCGACGGCGTCCTCGGGCGGAAGTCCGAACTTCGACCCGTGGTGCGCGGTCTTGATCGCCTCGTGCGTGTCCGCCTCGATGCCCGGGGTGACGCGGACGAGGAACCTGGTGCCGCCGGCCGCCTGTGCGCGATCGAGCTCGTCGAGCGAGTCGAGCACGATCAGCGCTCCGGCCTCGATCGACCGTCGGATCAGCTCGTCCTCCTTGTTGTTGCCGTGGATGACGAGCCGCTCGCCGGTCGCGCCCGCCCGCAGAGCGAACTCGAGCTCACCGACTGTCGAGACGTCGGCCCCCAGGCCTTCCTCGAGCAGGAGCTTCAGGACCGCGACCGACGGGAACGCCTTCGTGCCGTACGCGATCAACGCGCCCGGGGCCGCCGCCGTGTAGGCGCGTGCCTGGTTGCGCAACGTTTGCTCGTCGTAGACGACGACGGGTGTGCCGAACTCGCGAGCCAGGTCGGTGGCGCGAACGCCGCCGAGGACGAGCTCACTGCCCTCGACGGCAGCGGTGTCGGGGAAGAGATCGCGCAGCTGCATGTCCGGCATTGTGCGCATGCGGCTGCCCCGTCGCGCCGCTTACGCTGCGAGCGATGCTCCGGGGACTCGCCGATCTTGCCGCACGCCGTCCCCGCACGATCCTCGCGGTCGCCGTCGCGGTGGCGTTGGTCGCGGCCTTCTTCGGCGCCTCGGCGGCGCGGCACCTGAGCTCGAGCGACAACGACTTCCAGAATCCGTCGTCGGAGAGCTTCCGGACACTGCAGCTCCTCTCGCGCTCGGCCGGGGCGGTTCCCGGCCCTTCGATCCTGGTCGTCGCAACCCCGGCGCAGGCGTCCGTCGCGGCTGCGCGACTGCGCCGCGAGCCCTCGATCGCCGTCGTCCAGCCACGGGCCGCGGTCTCGCCCGATGGGCAGTTCGTGCTCGTGACGGCGTCGTTTTACGCCGGCACCGGCGAGCACGCAGCGGTCGCCCGTCGCCTCGCCGCGACGTTGCCGGGAAAGGTCGGAGGTACGGCCGTGGCCAACGACGAAGTACGCAGACAGTCCGAACGGGATCTCCTCCGCGCGGAGCTGATTGCCTTTCCGCTGCTCTTCGTGCTCGCGCTGTGGGTCTTTCGCGGTGTCGTCGCTGCCGCTCTGCCGCTGCTTGCCGGCGGCCTCTCGATCGTGACCACCCTCGCTTTGCTCCGGCTCGTGAACGAGGTGCAACCGATCTCGGTGTTCGCGCTCAACCTCGTCACCGGCGCCGGCCTCGGGCTCGCGATCGACTACAGCCTGCTGCTCGTCTCCCGCTACCGAGAGGAGCTCGTCCGGCACGGGCCCGGCAGGGAGGCGTTGCGGACGACGCTCGAGACCGCGGGCCGGACGGTCGCGTTCAGCGCAGTCACCGTCGCGGCCGCGTTCGGCTCGCTGCTGGTGTTCCCGCTCAGGTTCCTTCGTTCAATGGCCATCGGCGGCCTGATCGTCGCTCCGATCGCAGGTCTCGTCGCGCTGACCGTGCTGCCGGCGCTCTTCGCGCTGCTTGGGACAAACGTGAACGCGCTCGCTCCCGCGCGGTGGCAACGGGCCGCCGAGCGAGAGGCACGCCCCGACGAGCACGGCGGCTGGTACCGGTTCGCTCACTGGGTGATGCGCTACCCGGCACCGATCGCCCTTGCCTCGGCAACCATCCTTGTCGCCCTTGGCCTGCCGTTCCTCGGCGTTCGGTTCGTCAGCATCGACGCAAGCGCGCTCCCGCCGAGCGCGCACGCGCACGCAGCCGAGGATGCGCTCCGCGCGCACTTTCCGCCGGGGGCCGACTCGCCGATCCACATTGCCGCGCGAGTGCGAAACCCCGCGCCGACCCTGGCGGCGATCCGCGCTCTACCGGGGATCGCCGCCGTCCCGGCGCCGCGGCGCCTCGGCCGGCGTCTCTGGGAGATCGAGGTGGTCCCCCAGCACTCGGCGATGAGCGCGCCGACGAAGACGCTCGTCCGAGCGATTCGGCGTCTTCCCGGCGTGGCCGTCGCGGGCCCGACGGCCTGGTATCTCGACACGGCGGCGACGCTCGTGCGTCGCCTGCCGGTGGCGCTCGGCCTGCTCGCGGTGGTGACGTTCCTCCTGCTCTTCGCCGTGACGCGCTCGCTGATCCTGCCGCTGAAGGCGCTCCTGATGAACATCCTCGGGCTCTCGGCCGCGTTCGGCCTGCTCGTGCTGATCTTCCAGGACGGGCGGCTCGAGGGGTTGCTCGACTACCGCAGCCAGGGCGCGCTCGAGCTGACGCAGCCGGCGCTCCTCTTCGCGATCGCGTTCGGGCTCGCAACCGACTACGGCGTCTTCCTGCTTTCGCGGATCAAGGAGGCGCACGACGCCGGGCTCGAGAACCGGGAAGCGGTCGCCCTCGGCCTCGAGCGCACCGGGCGGGTCGTCACCTCGGCGGCACTCCTCTTCTGTGTCGCGGTCGGGGCGTTCGCGACCTCGTCGATCGTGATCGTCAAGGAGGTCGGGGTCGGGATCGCGCTCGCCGTCGCGATCGACGCGACCCTCATCCGTGCGCTCCTCGTGCCGAGCCTGATGACCCTGCTCGGGGAATGGAATTGGTGGCCCGGCCGCCGTCGTGGCTAAGATACTGGCGATGGAACAGCTGCTTACGTGAAGCAGGAAGCACCGCGGCAACGGCCGCGTCGGCTTCCCACAGCCTCTCGTTCGAGAGGCTTTTTCGTCTCTAGGGAGCGCATGGAACCGTACGACGCAAAGGCAATCGAGGAGAAGTGGCAGTCGATCTGGGACGCGGAGCAGGCGTTTCATGTCGACAACCCCAAGCCGGGCGCGGCGCCCGACGAGCACTTCTACATGCTCGAGATGCTGCCGTACCCGTCGGGCAGCCTGCACATGGGGCACGTCCTCAACTACACGCTCGGGGACGTCGTCACCCATTTCCGCCGCCGCCACGGCCTGACGGTGCTGCGGCCGATGGGCTTCGACTCGTTCGGGCTGCCGGCCGAGAACGCCGCGATCAAGGACGGTGGGCACCCGCTCGAGATCACCGAGCGCAACATGGAGGCGATCCGGGTCCAGATGCGGCGTATGGGCTGGGCAATCGATTGGCAGCGCGAGGTTTCCGCGCACGAGCCGACGTTCTACCACTGGACGCAGTGGCTGTTCCTGAAGTTCCTCGAGCACGGGCTGGCGTACCGCAAGGAGGCGCCCGTCAACTGGTGCCCGAACGATCAGACGGTGCTGGCCAACGAGCACGTCGTCGACGGCCGCTGCTGGCGCTGTGGATTCGTGGTCGAGGTTCGGAACATGGCGCAGTGGTTCTTCAAGATCACGGCGTACGCCGACGCGTTGCTCGAGGACCTGGCGACGATCGACTGGCCCGAGCGCACGAAGAAGATCCAGACGAGCTGGATCGGCCGTTCCGAGGGCGCCGAGGTGCTCTTCCGTGTCGAGGAGCTCGACATCGACATCCCGGTCTTCACGACCCGTCCGGACACGCTCTTCGGCGCGACCTTCTTCGTCGTGGCGCCCGAGTCACCGCTCGTCGGGCAGCTGAGCGACTCCGAGGAGGTGACCGCGTACGCCCGCGTCGCGGCCGTCCGGCCGACCGAGGAGCGCGAGCAACGCGAGAAGACGGGCATCTTCACCGGCCGGCACGCGACCAATCCGGTCAACGGCGAGCAGATTCCGATCTGGGTGTCCGACTACGTGCTGATGGAGTACGGCACCGGCGCGATCATGGCCGTTCCGGCCCATGACGAACGCGATCGTGAGTTCGCCGAGGCCTTCGACCTGCCGATCGTGCCGGTGATCGACGAGGACGGGAAACTGATCAACTCCGGCGAGTTCGACGGACTGCCGTACGAGGAAGCGAAGCGCGCGATCATCGAGTCGCTAAGCGCGCACGGGATGGCCAAGCCGGCGATCAACTACCGGCTGCGTGACTGGAGCTTCTCGCGCCAACGCTACTGGGGTTGCCCGATCCCGGTCATCTACTGCGGCGAGTGCGGCATCGTCCCTGTCCCCGAGGATCAGTTGCCCCTGTTGCTCCCCGAGGTGGACGACTACCGGCCGAAGGGGCAGCCGCCGCTCGCCACCAACGAGGAGTTCATCAACGTGCCGTGCCCGAAGTGCGGCAGCCCGGGACGCCGTGAGGCCGACACGATGGACACGTTCGTCGACTCGTCGTGGTACTTCCTGCGCTACACCGACCCGCACAACGACCACGCGCCGTTCGAACGTTCGATTGCGGACTACTGGATGCCGATCGACCAGTACATCGGCGGCATCGACCATGCGAAGGGCCACCTGCTCTACTCGCGCTTCTTCGTGAAGGCGATGAACGACTTCGGGATGCTCGGGTTCCGCGAGCCGTTCCAGCGCTTGTTCCACCAGGGCTGGGTCCTGCTGGATGGGAAGCGTATGTCGAAGTCGCAGGGCGGCGTCTCGCCGAACGAGCTGATCGACCGCTTCGGCGCCGACGCGATCCGCATCTACATCCTCTTCCAGGGCCCCGCCGACCAGGACATCGACTGGACGCCGGACGGGATCGAGGCGACCGCTCGCTTCATCCGGCGGCTGTGGCGCGTCGTTCACGAAGCCGCTGCGCAGCCTCCGTCTCCCGCCGGCGTCGATACCGCGCTTGCCCGCAAGGCGCACGAGACGATCGCGCGCTTCTCCGACGACATCGACCGTCGCTTCGTCTTCAACACGCCAATCTCGGCCGTGATGGAGCTCGTGAACGAGCTGTCGAAGGCGCCGGACGATCCTGCAGCCCGCTTCACCGCCGAAACGGCTGTCTCGCTCTTGCAGCCATACACCCCGCACGTCGCGGAGGAGCTGTGGAGCGTGCTCGGACACGAGGAGCGACTGTGGACGTCGCCATGGCCGACCCACGACGAGGCGTTGCTGCAGCGCGACACGATCGAGCTCGTGCTGCAGGTGAACGGAAAGGTGCGCGATCGCATCCAGGTCCCCGCCGGTCTGCCGGAGGACCAGTTGATCGCGCTGGCGCGCGCATCCGAGAAGGTGCAGGCGCACCTGAACGGCGCTGGGCGGCGCGTGATCGTCGTGCCGGACAAGCTCGTCAACATCGTCGCGTAGCAGTTGTGGGCGAGTCGTCGCTCGAACTGCACACTCGCGTTTCCCACCTGTGACAGTTTCGTCGGCACGGTTCGGGCGTGCCTTCGTTCACGTCTGATCTTCGGCTCGGAGTGCCTGCGCGACGGCTCGTCGCGGTGGGGCTGCTCGCGCTCGTCGTTCTCGTCGTCGCCTGGCGCCACGTCGCGGCCGCCGGGCCTGCGCCCGCGTCCCTGCGGGTCGCGCCGATCGTCCCGGCGTCCACGGCTCGTGCGCCTGCCGCCACGCCCACGCTGGTCGTCGATGTCGCTGGCGCGGTGCGGCGACCGGGCCTCGTGCGGCTGGCGAAGGGCGCCCGCGTTGCCGACGCGGTCGCGCGGGCCGGTGGACTGACCCGGCGGGCCGAGCGAAGCGGCGTCAACTTCGCCGCCCTGGTCGCGGACGGCGAGCAGGTGCTCGTGCCGGAGCGGGGGGCCGCCGTCCCGAGCGGCGCCGGCGGTACGGCGTCCGCGGGACCGGTTTCGCTGAGCTCGGCGAGCGCCGAACAGCTCGATACGTTGCCCGGGATCGGCCCGGTGACTGCCGCGAAGATCGTGGCGTATCGCCAACAGCACGGTGCGTTCAGCTCCGTCGACGGCCTCGACGCGATCCCAGGGATCGGTCCTGCGCGGATCGCCGAGCTGCAGGGACTGGTGGTGCCGTGAAGCGCGTGCACGCGGCGCACGTGGTCGCCGCGGCGGCGGTCTGTGGGCTCTGCTTCTCCGACCTGACGCGGCTCGAGCTTGCTGGAGTCTGGCTGCTTG
>DATBBH010000040.1:0-13947 GCA_036271075.1 Gaiellaceae bacterium
GCGGTCGAGGCCACAGGGGACGTCTCGGTCATGCCCCAGCCGTGCACCACGTTCAGGCCGTGGCGCTGCTTGAAGCCGGCGATCATCGCCCGTGGCGCCGCGGAGCCGCCGACGAGCATGCCCTTCATCTTCGACAGATCCCACTTGTCCGGGCTCGCGTCGAGCAGCGCGAGAATGCCGAGCCAGATCGTCGGCACACCGGCGGTCCAGGTGACGCCCTCCTGCTCGAACGCGTCGAGCAGGCTTTCCGGGTCCAGGTGCGGTCCCGGGTACACGAGCTTCGCGCCGATCATCGTGGCGAGATACGGATAGCCCCACGCGTTCGCATGGAACATCGGCACGACCGGCAGGATCGAGTCCGACTCGGAGACACCGAGCCCCATCGGATTGCCGGCTGCCACACCGAGCGTGTGCAACATCGTCGAGCGGTGTGAATAGAGGACACCCGTGGGCTGTCCCGTCGTCCCGCTCGTGTAGCACATGGCAGCCGCCTCGTTCTCGTCCAGCTGCGGGTCGCACCATGCGTCGGCGTCTGAGCCGCTGACGAGCTCCTCGTACGAGTCCTCGACGACGAGCACGTGCTCGATCGGCGTCCGGTCGACGAACTGGTCCAGCAGCGGCACGAGGCTCTTGTCCACGATCACGGCCTTGTCGCCGGCGTGCGTCGCGATGTAGGCGAGATCGTTGGGGTGCAGTCGCAGATTCAGCGTGTGCAGCACGAAGCCGCCGCTCGGGATGCCGAGGTACGCCTCGTGGTGCTGGTGGTGGTTCCAGCAAAGCGTCGCCACGCGGTCGCCCCTCTGCAGGCCGAGCGCCTGCAGCCCAACGGCGAGCGCCCGCGCTCGGCGGCAGCTTTCGGCGTACGTGGTCCGGTGGAAGCTGCGGTCCGGGAGGCGGGTGACGATCTCCTTGGCGCCGTTGTACTGCTCGGCGCGCAGCAGCAGGGAGGGCAGGGTCAGCTGGTAATCCATCATCAGACCGTTCACTGCTGCATCTCCTTGATCGCGACCCGCTTCGCAAGATCCTCGGCGGTGACGACCTGGCCGTCGCGCTCGACGTAGCCGCCCTTGCCGCCGACGATGAAGAGCACGAGGTCGCCGGCCGTACGGTTCGTGATCATCCGGTGCGTCGTGGACTCGACGTGGACGATGCCGCCCTCGCCGACCACGTGTTCGACGCCGTCGAACGAGAAGGTCGCCGTGCCGCGGTGGACGAAGTAGAGCTCGTCCTGGTGGTCGTGGTAGTGGTTCGGCCCTTCGTAGCCGGGCGGAAAGACCAGCGCGTTGACGCCGAACGCGGTGACGCCGAGCGGCTGCCGGATCTTGCGGAACCCGTAGCCCTGGCCGAGCTCGTCCAGCGAGGAGATCGAGTAGCTCATGCGCTGGATCCTAGGGTGCGCACCGCCGCCGCGAAAGGCCAATCGGGTCTCATGCGACCGGCTCCGGCCAGACGCGGACGAGCGATGCCGTCACGACCGCCGCAATCGCAAACGCGACCGCGAGCACGCTTTGGCCGACGTCGATGAACGCGGCCGTGGCCGCCGCGAAGAGCGTCAGCTCGAGCAGGAACCGGGCCGGATCGGGCAGGCGGCGTCTCGCCTTCGGGCCGATGAACAGGCCCCAGACGACGGCGGCCGCGACAGCCCCGACGATCCCGGCCACAGGCCAGCCCCACCACACGAACGCCACGAGCATCGCGAGCTCGCAGGCGAACCGCACAGCCAGGTTGACCGCTTTCACGACCCGAACAGGAAGCGCGTCAGCAACCGGTCACGCAGGCGGTCGGGGAGCCTCTCGACGCGGGCGCGACGCCGTGCATCGGGGCCGACGATGTAGCGCGTCTTCGGCTTCGGCGACGTGAGGGCGTGCTCGACCGCCTTCGCCACCTCGACCGCAGGCACCGCCCTGGCGGCCCGCCCGGCCGCGAGGGCCCGAAACTTCGCGACGCGCTCGCCGTACAGCTCCGCCGCCTCCGGCGGCGACTCGTCGACGGTGCGCTGCGGCTTCGACCAGATCGGCGTGGCGATCGTCCCAGGCTCGACGATTGCGACGTGCATGCCGAACGGCGCCAGCTCGACCCGGAGCGAGTCCGCCATCGCCTCCAGAGCGAACTTCGACATCGCGTACGCCCCGAGGAAGGGCAGCGCCGAGCGGCCGCCGATCGAGCCCATCAAGATGACGCGGCCTCGCGCCCTGCGCAGCAAGGGCAGGAACGCCTGTAGCACTCGCAGCTGGCCGACGACGTTGACATCGAGCTGACGCGTCAGCTCCTGCGGCGGCAGAAACTCGAGTGGAGCCGCGATCGCAATGCCGGCGTTGTCGACCAGCGCATCCAGCGAGTCGACCTCTGTGGCCGCACGCGCGACGGCCTCAGCGTCGCTGACGTCGAAGACCAGCTCGGTCGTGCCTGCCGGCGCTTCGCCCGCACTGCGCACGGACGCGTAGACCGTCCAGCCGGCGTCGCGCAAGTGAGCAGCGGTCGCCTCGCCGATCCCTGTCGATGCGCCCGTGATCAGGACAGAAGCGATGCGGCGATCTCCGCGCGGTGCTCGCGGCCGTACCCGAGCGCGCTCTCCAGCCACAGTGCGCGCTTGTAGTAGCGGTGCAGCGGGTGCTCCCATGTGAAGCCGACGCCGCCGTGGGCCTGGATCGACTTCTCGCACGCGAGCACTGCTGCCTCGGTCGCCTGGGACTTCGCCGCGGCCACCGCGAGGTCGACCTGATCGTCGTGCTCCGCAACGGACCACGCGGCCCAGTACGCGAGCGAACGAGAAAGCTCGACCGCCACATAGCCGTCGACCAGCGAGTGCGAGATCGCCTGATAGCTGCCGATCTTCCTCCCGAACTGCTCGCGGTCGGAGGCGTAGGCGAGTGCGAGCTCGATCGCCTTCGAGCCGACGCCGACGGCTTCCAGCGCGAGCGCCGCCAGGAGCCGCCGCCGGACGTCGGCCCATTCGCCCTGCGCGGCTTCGGCGCCGTTCGGCGACAGGCGGCCGAGCCCGAGCGACTCGTCGACGGTCGAAACCGTGTCGCCCTCTGCCTTCGTGCCGCGCATGTCCGGTGTGAGCACGCGGCCGACCTTGTCCAGGTGCGGGACGAACCCGTCGATCTCGATCGACCACACGTCGTCACCCGGCTGTCCCGCGACCTCGTTCAATACGAACGGACCGTCGTACAGCGAGCGGCCGAGCTCCTCGAAGAGGACCGCCGCGTCGAGGAACGTGAAGTCGTCGCCCTGCACGATTCCCACCCAGCCGAGCTCGGCGAGCTGTTCCATCGAGGGCGATGGGTTCGCTTCGAGGAACGAGCGCGCCTCGCGCCGCAGATCGTCCTGTTCCGCGCTGAAGGAGAAATCCATCATCGACTCCTTGGCAAACCGAGCACGCGCTCGGCGACGATGTTGCGGAGGATCTCGCTCGTCCCGGCCTCGATCGTGTTGCCGCGCGAGCGGAGCTGCTGGTATTGCCAGTATCCGTCGGCGTAGCCGCCGCCGTTCGTCAGTTGCGCGTGCGAGCCGAGGATCTCGAGTGCGAGCTTGGTCAGCCGCTGGTTGTTCTCGGACCACACGAGCTTCGATGCGGAGCCTTCAGGCCCGGGGATGCCCGTCTTCGTCAGTGTCGTCAGCGAGCGGTAGTTCGTGTACTTCAGCGCCTGCAGCTCGACCCATTCCCGTGCGATGCGGTCGCGGAGGATCGGATCGGTGACGCTACGGTCCTTCGCCAGCGCAATCAGCTTTCGCACCGCGACGTCGAGCGTGGCGGCGAGCGCGAACCCGAGCGTGCCGCGCTCGTGCAGCAGCGTGGTCATCGCCACCTGCCAGCCGTCGCCGACCGCGCCGAGCACGTTCTCCTTCGGGACCTTGACGTCGGTGAAGAAGATCTCGTTGAACTCGGGGTGACCGGTGATCTGAACCAGCGGACGCACCTCGATGCCGGGCGCGTGCATGTCGACGATCACGTAGGTCAGGTTCTTGTACCGCGGCGCATCGGGCAGCCCGAGGCCGACGAGGATGCAGAAGTCGGCGATGTGCGCGAACGACGACCAGACCTTCTGGCCGTTGACGAGGAAATGGTCGCCCTGGTCCTCGATGCGGGTGCGTGAGGCAGCGAGGTCGCTGCCGGCGTCGGGCTCGGAGAAGCCCTGGCACCAGATCTCGTCGGCCATCAGGATCTTCGAGAGGTAGCGCTCTTTCTGCTCGGCGGTGCCCCACGCCATGATCGTCGGCCCCGCCATCCCGAGCCCGATCACGCCGAGATGCGAAGGCGCCTCGGCCCGTGCGAGCTCCTCGAGGAAGATCGCCTGGTGGCTGTACGGCGCGCCGGAGCCGCCGTATTCCTTCGGCCACGTGAGCCCGGCGTATCCCGCCTCGCCGAGCTTGTGGCTCCACTCGCGGTCGGCGTCCTCGAATCGTCGCGCCCCGCGCTGTTTCGCGCTCGACGGCAGGTTCTGCCCGATGAAGTCGCGCACCTCCCGGCGGAAGGCTGCTTCATCCGGTGTGTCGCGGAGCTCCATCCTGCGATCCTAGTCCTCGGTCGGTCGCTGCGTCATGCAGGTCGACGTGGCGTAGGCGACGAGCGAGCCCGACTCGTCGGTGATCCGGCAGTCGAGCAGCGACAGGGTTCGGCCGGCCTTGAGCACCTCGCCGACGGCCGTGATCCTGCCGGTCCAGACCGGCTTCAGGAAGTTGATCTTCAACTCGACCGTCACAAACGACTCGCCCTCCTCGAGCCGGGAGAGATTCGCGCAGCCCATTGCCGCGTCGGCGAGGTCGCAGAGGATGCCGCCGTGCAGCGTGCCGGGCGGGCTCGAATGCTCTGGGCCGGCGTCGAGCTCGAAGGTCACACGCCCGGGCTCGGCGGCGACCATCCGCATCCCGATCAGCTCCGCGACCGCTGCACCCGGGATCTCGCCGGCGATGATCTGCTGCAGCACCTGGAGCGTCATTGACCGCTGACCGGTCCGGTTCTCACCGGACCGGTCCTATCAAACGCGTACTCAGCCGCGGACTTGGATGTTCCCGCTGTCGATTGGGAACGGATGCCTGTACGCGGGGTGCGTGTCGCAAAACGCCTGCGTTGCTTCGAGCGAGCCGACGCCGAGGAACGTCGTGACGTCGCGTGCCGTACCTTCGCCGTTGTCGGTGACGTGCCACCACGCACCGAGTCCGACGTACGTCGGGTCGTTCGACCTCTGGATGACCGCTCCGATCCAGGCGTCGTTGCCGATGACCGTCAGGCACGTGACCGGGCCGTTTGCCGTGAACAGCGCGCCATCGTCGACCTCGTGGTAGTTGAACCAGCCTTCGGCCAGGCCGTCGTGCGTGGACCTCGCTGTGAACCCGAACGATTGCAGCTCGAGCGTCTGCAGCCCGAAGACGTCGTGAACCGTGAGCTGACTGCCGCCGGTCGCCGACGGGTCGCCCCCACTCGCGGCGGCCGCGCCCGCGAACGCCAGAACAATGCAGGCGACGAGCAAGGCTCTCTTCATCTCGACTCCCTCCTCGATTGCGGAAAGGTCACGCTATGGAGGAGCTGCCGGTGGGTCTTGAACGGTCCTCGCCGGGTTGTCTCAGCGGTGCGCCGCACGATAACGGCCCGGCGGTAGGCCGAACCGCCCGGCGAAGGAGCGCGTGAAATGACTCTGGTCGGCGAAGCCGGCTTCACAGGCGATTCGTGCCAGGGCGACGTCCGTCCGCACAAGCCGATCCGCCGCCCAGTCGAGTCGCACGTTGCGGACGTACGCCCCGAGGTTCTCGCCAAAGCGCGCCCGGAAGCCGCGCGCGAGGTGTGACGGATGCACGCCGACCTCCTGTGCCAGCTCCAAGGCGCTCGGCGGGTCGCGAAAGCGCTCGCGGAGGATCTCGGCGGCGGCGTCGACCCAAAGCCGGCGATCGGCGATCCGCGATCGGCAGCGCGCGGCGTGCGCGGTCAACTCGAGCGCGAGTCCTTCGAGCGCGAGCTCCGAGAACTCGTCCGAGAGTGCGAGCTCGCGGCTCACGCGGTGAGCGAGAGCTGCGGCGCCCCAGTCGGAGAAGACGCGCGTCCGGTCGATGGTCTCGTCCCCTTCGACGACGACGATTCGCGCGCCGGACGAGCCGAAGAGGTCCGAATGCGGTTCACCGGCCGGCATCGCAATCACCGTCGCGCGGACCGCGTCGTGCGTCTCTCGCGCGTAGGTCTTCCGAACGGCCCCGGCAACCACGACGGCGAGGCATGAGCGTGGGTGCTCGTGTTGCGAGAGCGTCGTGTCGCGTGCAAAGGCGACGTCACTGACGGCGAACGGACCCACGTCACGCCGACGCGCATCGGTAGTGCCGGCCGCAACGTCCACCGGGCTCACAATGGCTGCGACGTTGGTCAGGCCTCGTCGTTTGATGCAGGAACGCGATCAGGCACGAGCACCGTCCGGACCACGTCGCCGTGTTGCATCGCATCGAGCGCGTCGTTCCATCCCTCGAGCGGCGCCGTCCGCGTCACCATGCCGGCCAGGTCGAGCTTGCCTTCGAGCGCCCAGCGCGCCAGCCGCGGGAAGTCCTCCTCGGGCAGATGGTCGCCGCCGTGCGAGACGAGGATCCGTGCGCGCCGTCCGAACAGCGCAGGCAGCTCGACCTGGGCCGTCTCGCCCGCCGGCGAGAGGCCGATCAGGACAACTGTGCCGTTCGAGCCGAGCAGCGCGAGCGCCTGCTCGAAGGTGGCACGGCGCCCGACGACGTCGAAGACAAAGTCGACCCGAGCAGGCTCCGTGTGTGTGGCGCCGAAGCGCAGCGCCTGCGCCAGCTTGCGCTCGTCGAGGTCGATCGCGCGGATCTCCGACGCGCCGGCAAGGCGGGCGCCCTGGATCACCGAGAGCCCTACGGCACCGCAGCCGATCACCGCGACGCGCGCGCCCTCCCACACCTTCGCCGTTTCGAGCACCGAGAACACGCCCGTCGCGACCGCGCAGCCGATCAGGCACGCCTGCTCCGCAGGCAGCTCGCGCGGCACCCGCACCGCCGCGACCTGCGGGACGACCGTGTGGGTGGCGAACGTGCCGGTGCGCAGGACCGGCGTCAGCTCCTCGCCGCCGGTGCAGAAGAGGCGCCCCGGCGCAGCCGGCGGACGGGTGCAACGGCGCGGCTCACCGCGCTGGCACGTCGGGCATTGCCCACACGCGGTTTTCCAGCCGAGCACGACTCGGTCGCCGACCGAGAGGCCGTCCACGCCGTCGCCGACCGCTTCGACGGTACCCGCGCCCTCGTGCCCGAGCAGGACCGGGAACGCATGACCCCAGCCGTCCTCCTGGATCACGTGCAGGTCGCTGTGACAGACGCCGGTCGCCTCGATGCGCACGAGCACTTCGCCATCTCCAGGCGCCGCCACACGAATCTCCTCGAGCGCGACGCGCCCGGGAGCGCTCAGGACGACGCCGCGCTCAACCACGAACGATCGAGCTCGCGGATCGACGTCGCGCCCGCGAGTGCGAGGTTGAGGTCGATCTCGGCCAGCAGGTTCTGGACGAGCTCCTCGACGCCAGGCCGGCCGCCGACGGCGAGTGCGTAGGCGTACGGGCGGCCGAGCAGCACCGCGTCCGCGCCGAGCGCCATCGCCTTCAGCACGTCGGCCGCGCAGCGGATCCCGCCGTCCATCAGCACGACCGCCTCGGGCAGCGTGTCGCGGATCTCGACGAGCGCGTCGAGGGCCGCGACTGCGCCGTCGACCTGTCGGCCGCCGTGGTTGGAGACGACGATGCCGTCGATCCCGTGCGCGAGCGCGCGCTGCGCGTCGTCGGCGGTCAGCACTCCTTTGACGAGCAGCGGTAGCTGGGTCTGCTGACGCAGCCAGTCGAGATCGTCCCACGTGAGGCCGAGGTTCGGGAAGGTGGCGAGCATCGTCGCGGCAGCGGTGAGCAGGTCCTCCTGCGGCGACTTGTCGAGCCGTGACAGGAAGACCGGGTCGGAGAAGTACTGCCCGCAGCCCTCTCCCTTGATGAACGGCAGATACGCCCGGCGCAGGTCCCGGGGCCGCCAGCCGAGCGTCAGGGTGTCGAGCGTGACGACGATCGCGCCGTACCCCGCTTCCTCGGCGCGCCGGACGAAGCTGGCGCAGATCTCGCGGTCGTTCACCCAGTAGAGCTGGAACCAGCGCGGAGCGTTCGTCGCAGCGACCTCTTCGATCGAGTGCGTTGCGGCGCTCGAGAGCAGCATTGGCACGCCTGACGAGGCAGACGCCTGACCGACCGCCACCTCCGCATCCTCGTGAGCGATCGAGAGCACCCCGATCGGGGCGAGGAAGAACGGGCCCGGCGAACGCTGACCGAGCACCTCGACCGAGATGTCCCGCACGACATTGCCCGTGAGCATCCGCGGACGGATCCGCCACTTCGCGAACGCGTCGAGGTTCGCGCGCATCGTCGATTCCGCGCCGGCGCCACCGGCGATGTAGCCGAATGCGCCCGGGTCGAGCTTCTCCTCCGCCGCGCGCTCCCAGTCGGCCGCCGTGATCGGCCACTCCGGCGGCTGCTGGGCGATATAGATCGCGTTCTGGATCATCGCCCCTGAAAAGCTCATTCTTCGATCCTAAACTGGCGCCGTGGAGACGGAGCGGCTCGAGACGTTCAGCGACGGCGTCTTCGCGATCGCCGCGACGCTGCTGATCCTCGAGATCCAACTGCCGGGCGCGGGCTCGGTCACCCACGAGCTGCTCCGCCTGTGGCCTTCCTACCTGGCCTACACGATCTCGTTCCTGACGATCGGGATCATGTGGATCAACCACCACTCGCTGTTCAAGCAGATCGACCGGGTCGACCGGACGTTCCTCGCGATCAACGTCGTCTTCCTGATGGTGATCGCGTTCCTCCCGTTCCCCACCAGCGTGCTCGCAAGCCACTTGCATCACGATGCAAAGGCGGCGACGTTCTTCTACGGCCTGACGAACGTGCTGATGGCGGTGGTGTTCAACGCGGTGTGGTTTTACGCGTCGATCGGACGCCGGCTGATCCGGGCCGACGCCGACCAGCGCACGATCAGCGGCATCACGCGGGCGTTCAGACCGGGCGTCCCGCTGTACGCGCTCGCAACGCTGAGCGCGCTCGTCTCGTCGTGGCTCGCGCTCGCGCTCTTCGCCGGCCTGGCGATCTTCTACTTGCTCGAGAGCTCGCTGCTGGGTCGCGACGGCTGAAGATCCGGCTTCTCGACGACGAGGTGGGAGCCGTGGCGTTCGACGACGTACTCCACCTCCGGACGCTCGTGCTCCGGGACGATCACGAAGTGGGACGGGTCCTCCCGGACGCCGCGGTACTCGTCGTGGGTGAGCACGATCGTCTCCTGGCACGTCAGGTCGGAGCATTCGCAGACGTAGGCGCGCGCCGCCTTGCTCGTCGCATGGTCGTCGATCACCTCGTTGACAGCGCGAAACACCGCCTCGTTGTGCTCGAGCCGTTTCTTGGTCAGATCATCCACAGTCGCCTCATCTCCGTTTCGGCATCCCTCAATCCTGGGAAGGGTGCTCTGCAATGGCGCAACCGTACCCCCACTCCAACGACCACCCAGCGCTCCGCCAGGACGAGGCCCGCGCCCGCAACGCGCGGATCGGCGCTGCGGCGCGCCGACACCGTTTCGGGGACGACGCGCGCGTTCCGTTCGTCTGCGAATGCGACGACCGGCACTGCGATGCCTTGATCCGCTTGACCCTGCGGGAGTACGAGGTCGCCCGCTCGAGCGCCGACTATCTCGTCGCACCCGGCCATCAGGTCGGCCAGGCGTCCATCGTGCGCGCCAAGGATGACTGCTGGCTCTACGCCGGCGAGCGCGGCTGACTGCGGTCAACGGGACTGGGCGAGCGAGAGGCGCCTAGCAGATTCGAACTGCTGTAAACGGCTTTGCAGGCCGCTGCCTAACCACTCGGCCAAGGCGCCAGAGCGGGCAATGGTATCGGCCGGTCTGCCCGGCCCCAGGTGAGCCGAGCTTTCGCCCAGTGAATGGCGCGTATACAGTCGCGGTTGCCGTGTCGTTGCAGGAACGCAGCGCAACCGAGCGCGTCCAGGAAGCCCGTGAGCGCTATGTCGCGCGCGGCATCTCCACCCCGCCGCTCGTCGTCGAGCACGCCGAAGGCGCGCGCATTTGGGACGCCGAAGGGCGTCAGTACATCGACTTCGCTGGCGGCCTCGGCTGCGCGAACCTGGGCCACAACCTCCCAGCCGTGGTGGACGCGGTGCACGCACAGGTCGACCGCTACATGCACCAGTGCTTCATGGTCGGCATGTACGAGCCCTACGTCGAGGTGTGCCGCCGGCTCGCCGAGCTCTCGCCGTGCCGGGGTGCCGACCAGAAATCGGTCCTGCTCAACAGCGGTGCCGAAGCGGTCGAGAACGCGGTCAAGATCGCGCGCGTCGCGACCGGCCGGCCGGCCGTGATCGTGTTCGACAACGCCTTCCACGGCCGGACGCTTCTCTCGATGACGATGACCTCGAAGGTCGTCCCGTACAAGGCGGGCTTCGGGCCGTTCGCGCCCGAGGTCTATCGCACGCCGGCCCCGTACCCCTTCCGCGGCGTCAGCGAGGACGATGCCATTGCGGGTCTCAAGCACCTCTTCAAGGGCGACGTCGACCCGAGCTCGGTCGCCTGCGCCGTGCTCGAGCCGGTTCAGGGCGAAGGCGGCTTCATCCCGATGACGCCGGACTTCCCGCGACGGCTGCAGGAGCTGCTCGACGACCACGGGATCCTGTACGTGAACGACGAGGTTCAGTCCGGCTGTGGCCGGACCGGCCCGGTCTGGGCGATCGAGCACTACGACGTCGAGCCGGACCTTCTCGTCTCGGGCAAGACGCTCGGCGGCGGCCTGCCGCTCGCCGCGGTCACCGGCTGCGCCGAGATCATGGACACGGTTCCGCCAGGCGGGCTCGGCGGCACCTTTGGCGGCAACCCGCTCGCCTGCGCGGCAGCCGCAGCGATCCTCGACGCACTCGCCGGACAGCGCCCCCGTGCTGAGCAGATCGGTGCACGCCTGCGCGAACGGCTCGAACAGATGGCGCCGGCTGGCTCTGAGGTGCGTGGCATCGGCCCGATGGTCGCGATCGAGCTGCCCGAGCAGACCGGCGACGAGACTGCGCGCATCACCGCCGCGGCCCGTGAGCAAGGGCTGATGCTGCTCTCATGTGGGATCTACGGGAACGTGATCCGGATCCTCGTGCCGTTCACGATCGGCGACGAGGAGCTCGAGCGCGGTCTCGACATCCTGGAGAGGGCACTTGGCGGCTGACGTCGCGGTCGCAGGGATCCGCAAGAGCTATGGCGACGTGGTCGCCGTCGACGATGTCGACCTGACGGTCGGCGACGGCGAGTTCTTCACGCTCCTCGGTCCGTCCGGATCCGGTAAGACGACGACGCTGCGGATCATCGCCGGCTTCGAACAACCCGACACCGGCCGCGTGACCCTCGGTGGCGAGGACATCACGAGGCAGCCGCCCTATTCGCGCGACGTCAACACCGTCTTCCAGGATTACGCGCTCTTCCCGCACATGACGGTGGCCGACAACGTCGGCTATGGGCTCAAGGTGAAGGGCGTGGCGCGCGCCGACCGCAAGAGCCAGGTCGACGAGGTCCTGCGCATGGTGCGCCTCGACGGGTACGGCGGTCGCAAGCCGGTGCAGCTCTCGGGCGGCCAACGCCAGCGCGTCGCGCTCGCGCGGTCGATCGTCAACCGGCCGAAGGTGCTGCTCCTGGACGAGCCCCTTGGCGCGCTCGACCTGAAGCTGCGGCAGGAGATGCAGGTCTTCCTCAAGTCGCTGCAGCGTGAGCTCGGCATGACCTTCCTCTACGTCACACACGACCAGGAGGAAGCCCTGACGATGAGCGACCACGTCGCCGTCTTCAACGAAGGGAAGATCGAGCAGGTCGGGCCGCCGAACGAGATCTACGAACATCCGGCGACAGAGTTCGTCGCAGGTTTCGTGGGCACATCCAACATCCTCGAACGCGGCGGCAAGCGGTTCTCCGTGCGCCCCGAGCGGATCGAGCTGAACGGCACCGGCGTAGGCTCGACGGAGCCGGCAAGTAGCGGAGGTGCCGGCTTTGCCGGCGCCGGAGCGGAGGTCGAACCCGGTGTGGTGGCCGACGTGGTCTTCGTCGGGGCCTTCACGCGGATCCTCGTCGACACGGACGCCGGCGACCGGCTGACGGTCGTCAGGCAGAACGACGGCTCGGCGGTCGAGCCGGGCACGCGCGTCCACGTCCACTGGCGGGACGAAGACGCCTACGAGATCACCCCCCATCACACTCTCGAGCAGGAGGTCAAATGACGAAGCGCATGTGGGCGTTGGTTGCGACCTTGGCGGTCGGACTGGCGTTCCCCGCGGCCGGCGTTTCACGGCAGAGCGGCGGCACCCTCAACATGATCGCGTGGGAGGGTTACACGCAGCCGCAGTGGGTCAAGCCGTTCCAAAAGGCGACCGGCTGCACGGTGCATGCGAAGTACGCAGGCTCCTCAGACGAAATGGTGACGCTCATGCGGTCGGGCGGCGGTAGCCAGTACGACATGGTCTCCGCTTCCGGTGACGCGTCCCTCCGCCTGATCTACGGCCATGACGTTCAGACCGTCGATCCCTCGAAGATCCCCGACTTCAAGAACTTCGGGAAGGCGTTCCAGTCGCCGCCGAACAACACGATCGGCGGGAAGCACTACGGCATCTCGCTGCAGTGGGGCCCCAACACCCTTCTCTACAACACGAAGAAGGTGAAGCCCGCCCCGACGTCGTGGGCGTCGATCTACTCCTCGAAGTACAAGGGCAAGGTCACCGTCCCGGACAACCCGATTCAGATCGCCGACGCGGCGCTGTACCTGATGAAGACGCAGCCGTCACTCGGGATCAAGGATCCGTACGAGCTGAATCCGGCCCAGTTCACGGCGACGATCAACCTGCTGAAGCAGCAGAAGCCGTTGATCAAGAAGTACTGGGCGCTCGCCTCGGACGAGATCGATCTGTTCAAGAACGGCGATGCCGTGATCGGCGCATCGTGGCCGTATCAGACGAACACGCTGATCGCGGCGAAGGCGCCGGTGAAGGACCTCGTGCCGAAGGAAGGCGCGACGGGCTGGCTCGACACGTGGATGGTGTCGTCGCACACGAAGAACCTGGACTGCGCCTACAAGTGGCTGGCGTGGATCTCCACGCCGAAGGTGCAGGCCGAGCAGGCGATCTACTTCGGTGAGACGCCTGTCAACTCGAAGGCGTGCGCGATCATGGACAAGCTGTCCAAGGGCTCGTGCGCGCAGTACCACGCCAACGCTCCGCTCAAGTACTTCAAGCAGATCCACTTCTGGAAGACGCCGATCGCCGACTGTGGCAACGGCCAGAAGAACTGCATGGACTACACGAAGTGGCAGCAGGCTTGGACTCAGCTCAAGGGCTGAGCGATTCCCGGCCTGGAGCGCGCCGCCGTCTCGGCGGCGCGCTCTGGCGCCGGCGGTGGCTGAAGGGGCTTGGGCTCCTGGCGCCGCCGGTGCTCGCGTTTCTCGTCGTTTACATCGCGGCGCTGGTCGCGCTGTTCGTCTCGTCGTTCTGGACGGTCGACCCGTTCACCTCGCTGACGGTCCACAACTGGACGCTCGACAACTACCGCGAGCTCTGGAACGGATCGACGTACCACACGGTCGCAATCCGGACGATCACGATCGCGGGCGCCGTGACGATCACCGACGCGATCATCGCCTTCCCGTTCGCCTACTTCATGGCCCGCGTGGCGACGCCACGCATGCGCGCCGTTCTGTTCGTGCTCGTCCTGCTGCCGCTCTGGGCGTCGTACCTCGCGCGTGTCTATTCGTGGCGGCTGATCCTCAACTCCGACGGGCTCCTCAACTGGTCGCTGCACAAGGTCGGGTTGCCGTCGACCAGCATCGCGTACACGAACACCGCGATGTGGCTGGTCTTCTCGTACGTCTGGCTGCCGTTCATGATCCTGCCTGTCTACGCCTCG
>DATBBH010000041.1:0-17158 GCA_036271075.1 Gaiellaceae bacterium
ACGCCGGCGTCGATCGCGCGGAGGGCGAGGCTCGCGTTGAAATGAATGTCGGCGATCACGGGGATCGGCGAGAAGCGCACGATCCGTGGCAGCGCGTCGGCGTCCTCACCCTTGGGCACCGCGACGCGGACGATCTCGCAGCCGGCGCTCGCGAGCGCGGCGATCTGTGCGGTCGTCGCCTCGACGTCGTGCGTCTTGGTCAGCGTCATCGACTGTACGACCGGAGGCGCGCCGCCCCCGATCTTCACCCCGCCGACCGTTACCGAGCGCTCGCTGGCCACAGGCTCAGCGTACCCGCCTAGCCGCCGCCGCCGAACAGGTCGTTGCGCAGTCCGAAGTACATGAGCACCGCGAAGAGCGTCAGCCCGATCACGCTGTAGCGCATGTAGACAGCCTGGGCGAACGTCCGGCCGCGCACTTTCTCGACGAGGGCCATCACGATGTGGCCGCCGTCGAGGGGAAGCACCGGCAGCAGGTTGAGGAGGCCGAGTGCGAGGCTGATCAGGCCGAGGACGAACAGGAAGTCGCGCAAGCCCTGCCGCCACGCCTGCGCCGACACACGGACGATGCCGACCGAGCTCGAGACATGATTCGTGTCGCGGCCGGTTGCGAGATGCGCCATGCCGCGCACCGTCTGCGAGGTCACCGCCCAGGTGAGGCGTACCGAGTCGCTTGCGGCCGTCGGAATCGATTCGCCGGGGCCGGTGCGCGATTCGATCGCAATCCCGATCCGGTAGGCGCCGTCTGTCAGCTTCGCGCGGACCGGCCCGATCGTGACTCGCCGGCCGTGCCGAACGACTAGCAGTCGAAACGGTCGACCGTCAGTTGCCCTGATGTGCGACGGGATCTGCTTCGGCGTCACCTTCACCCCGGCGACGCGCAACACCTGATCGCCGACGTGGAGACCGGATGCAGCCGCCGGCGTGCCCGAGACGACACGGCCGATCACGTTCGTCTCGCGTGTTGAAGCGACCACGAACAGCACGGCGAAGAGGACGAATGCGAAGACGAGGTTCACGGCGGGGCCGGCGGCGATCGCCACGAGACGCCGCCACGTCGCCTGGCGCCAGTACGCATCGGGTGCGAGCGACCATTGGAGTTCCTGCCACATGCGCGACTTGCCGACCTCCGGGCGCAACTCTTCGAGCGCAGCGAGAGCAGCGTCGTCGTCACCACGTTCGATCGCCACGTCGAGGCGCGCCAGCTCTGCGCGAAGCCGCTCGCGCGCCTCCGGCTGCAGGGTCGCGGCCAGATCGCCCGGCGAGGGGCGGTTCATGCCGGGGATCTTCACGTACCCGCCGAGCGGAATCGAGCCGATCCCGTACTCGACGTCACCGCGGACGGTCTTCGCGATCGGTGGCCCAAAGCCGATGTAGAACTTCCGCGGCGTCATGCCGACGGCGCGCGCGGCGAAGAAGTGACCCGCCTCGTGGATCATCACCAAGACGGCCAGCCCGACGATTGCCGCGATCAGGCCCATACGTTCTCCACGAGCTCCCGGGCGCGACGGTCCGCTTCGCGCAGTTCGTCGAGGTCGCGCGCCGCTGCGCCTTCGACCCGCTCGAGTGCGCCTTCGACCAGTGCGGCGATGTCGAGGAAGCCGATGCGCCCGTCGAGGAACGCGGCGACGGCCACCTCGTTGGCGGCGTTGTACGCGCACGGATAGGTGCCGCCGCGCTCGCCCGCCTCGCGCGCAAGCGCGAGCATGCGGAACGTCTCGAGGTCGGGCTCGAAGAACTCGAGCGGGCCGGCAGTGAGGTCGAGCGAGGGAATCGGCGTCGCAGCGCGCTCGGGGTAGGTGAGCGCATACGAGATCGGAACGCGCATGTCGGGGTAGCCGAGATGGGCGATTGCAGCTCCGTCGCCGAAGCGGACGAGACCGTGCACGATCGACGTCGGGTGCACGACCACCTCAATGCGGTCGTACGAAACGGCGAACAGGAAGTGCGCCTCGATCACTTCGAGGCCCTTGTTGGCAAGTGTTGCCGAGTCGATCGTGATCTTCGCTCCCATCGACCAGGTCGGATGCGCGAGCGCCTCGTCGGCGGTGACGTCGGTGAGCTGATCGCGTGTGCGGCCGCGAAACGGGCCGCCGCTCGCGGTCAGGACGATGCTTTCCGGGTCGCCGAGTTGGGCGCACTGAAAGAGCGCCGAGTGCTCGCTGTCGACCGGAATCAGCAGCCCCCCTCCCCGCTCGCGCGCGCCGAGTGCGAGCTCACCTGCCGCGACGAGGCTTTCCTTGTTCGCGAGGGCAAGCGTCACGCCGTGCTCGAGCGCCCACATCGTCGCTGGCAGCCCCGCGAAGCCGAGCGTCGCATTGAGGACAACGTCGGGCGCCGCGCGCTCGAGCAGGTCGGTCGGATCCCCGCCGACCTGGGTCAGCGGAGCCAGGCCGTCGATCGGCGTCGAGCCTGATGTGGCGGCGACAAGCTCGAGCTCGGGCCGCGCCCCGATCACCTCGAGCGCCTGGCGGCCGATCGAGCCTGTAGCACCGAGGAGCGCGACCCGAGTCATGGCCACAGTGTGCCGGACGGCTCCTAGCCCAGTTCTTCGGCCATGGCCTGCCGAGCCACGTCCGGTGTCGGACAGTCGAGATCGTCGACCGCTAGCCGATGAAGGCGAGGATGGCGAAATAGGCCGCGGGGGCGGCGAAGAGGAACGCATCCAGGCGATCGAGCATGCCGCCGTGGCCGCCCAGGAGACTGCCGCTGTCCTTCACGCCCGCGTCCCGCTTGAGCAATGACTCGAAGAGGTCGCCGATCGGCCCGGCGATTGCGAGCACCACGCCGAGGACGATCGACTCGCGGATCGTCAGGAACTCGTGCCTTTTCGGATAGAGCGCGAAGAAGGTCACCAGGATCGTCGCCGCCGTCCCGAAGATGAAGCCCTCCCACGTCTTCCCCGGCGACGTCGCCGGCGCCATCTTGTGCCGTCCGAGGAGCCGGCCACCGAGGTAGGCGAAGGTGTCGCCCGCCCAGACCGCGAGGAGCACGGTCACGACCGTAAGTCGCCCGTAGTTCGAGATGTCGCGCACGAGGATCAGGAAGCCGAGACCGCCTCCGATCCAGAACGTGCCCATCACGGTCGCACTGATCGCAGCGGTCGCGGCTGCGCGCGCTTCGGAAATCGCCTTGAGCAGAAACGCAAGCGCGAAGGTCGAGAGGGCGCCGGCGAGCATCCAGTCGATGCCCGAGAGCTCCGCGCCAACGAGCGCGAGAGCGACCCCGATGTACGCCGCGGGCGCGAGCGGCGCAAGCGCCCGAGCCATCAGGGTGTATTCGTGCAGCGCGATCGCCGCGGCAAGCGCGACGAGACTGAACATCCACCAGTGACCGAAGTAGACGGCGCCGAGCACAATCGGCGCCAGAACGACCGAGATCACGACGCGAGAGACCGCGTTGGTCATCTGCCGCCGAATCTTCGACGGCGCGAGGCGTAGTCCGCCAGCGCCGAGCGCAGGTCGCGCTCGTCGAAGTCCGGCCAGAGCTTGTCGACGAACACGAGCTCCGAGTACGCGACCTGCCAGAGCAGGAAGTTCGAGACCCGCAACTCCCCACTCGTCCGGATCAAGAGATCGGGATCCGGGAGCTCGGGCGCGTACAGGTTCGCGGCGAATACGTTCTCGTCGATCTCGTCCGCCTCGACTCCGCTCTCGACGATCCGCCGGGCGGCTTCAACGAGCTCAGCACGGCCGCCGTAGTCGAACGCGACCCAAAGGTTGATGCGGGTGTTCAGCTCGGTCCGGTCCTCCATCGCCGCCATGCGCTGGCGCAAGGTCTCAGGCGCCCGGTCGCGGCGACCGATGAAGCGCACCCGTACACCCTGTTCTGCGAGATCGGGCAGCTCACGCTCGATCGTCTCGGCGAAGATCTCCATCAGCGCGTCGACCTCGTCCGGCGGGCGCGACCAGTTCTCGGTCGAGAACGCGAAGACCGACAAGTCGTGGACGCCGACCTCGATCGCCGCCTCGACGATGCGCCGCACGGTGCGCGCGCCGGCCCGATGGCCGGCGGCGGTCGGCAGCCCGCGACGCTTCGCCCAACGGCCGTTGCCGTCGAGGATGATCGCGACCGAGCCGGCGACCTCCGGCAGGTCTTGCTCCGGCAGCGGCCGGATGCGCGCGAGTGTCCTCAGGCGGGAGAGAAGATTCATGGAGGTCTCAGACCGCCATGAAAGCGGTCGCAAATTCCGCCCGGATCAATTGTCTCCCGTTTGCTCGGTGCGACAAGTCAAGACCGCCACGTTGCGCCGACGCGAGCGCAAATTCCACTGGAACCTTAGAGCTGGGGTTCATAGCGCGGAGCGTAACTTCTTTGGAGAACGCTCCCTTGGGAATGACCGATAGCTCGGTCGCTCTCTCGGTGTCTGGCCCTGTCTGCACGAGGTTGAGTTGGCGGACGTAATCCGCAACGTGGCTCGTGGTTCTCGTGCGGCGCGTGGAACGCTTCACGGTGCCCGTGGTCGGGATCACGGTTGAATCACTGATCCTGCTCTGAGACGCTGGCTCCTCATGCGCCCCATCGGTGGTGTCGCCAGTGCCGCGACGCGCTCGACGAGATCGAGGGTCATCCAAGAGTGGCCCTACACCGCGGTCGCGCATGGGTGCTCATCCGGGGTCGCTCGGCACCCTGGCGCACGAGCCCGGACGGCGCGCGCGACACGGTCCAAGATCGCCATCCCCCGCGACGTTCCGTCGATGATGCGGATCACGGCGAGAATCCGCGTGGCGCCAGCCCGGCTCCGCGCGTCCTCGTCGCCGCCGGACGAGGAGCATAGCGGCCGTGCCGTGTGGCGGCTGCCTGGCGCGTCGCCGTGGACGGGAAGTCGCTTCTGTCCAGTCACCGCAGCTGGAAGGACCTCGCCGACGTCTACCAGGTGCACGACTATGGTGCCGTCATCACCTACGCCGTGCCCGTCGTGCTCTCAGTGATCGTCGTCGCGCAGCAACTGCTGAGCGGAGACGCTCACGACGCGATCATCTCAATCATCAAGGGCTTCAGCGGCGCCGCACGGCCCGGCGGCTGAGCTCGCTGAACATCGATGCCCGCCTCCCACTAGTGCCGAAAGTGGATCTGCGTGCCCGCCCGGTCGGTCGCTGGGGGGAGGGCGCGACGACCACATGGTCGAGCACGCAGATCTTTGTTCGCTTCGTTCCTCCTCAGGCCGCCTGCCGGAGAAGGAGCTCCCGGAGCGCGTCGCTCACACGGTCGACGTCATCCGTGCCGAGCTCCGGGTAGAGCGGAAGCGAGAGACAGGTCGCCGCGACCTCCTCCGTGACCGTGAGAGAACTGCCGTGTCGCCAGAGATCGGGCCGGTCGAGGATCGCAGGCTGAAGGTGGACGGGAAGCGGGTAGTGGATGCCGGCGTCGATCCCGTACTCGCGCAGGTCCGCAAGGAGCAAGTCGCGGCGTGGATGGCAGAGAACGTAGAGATGCCGCACGTGCTCCGCCCACGGCTCGACCACTTGCGTCGTCACCCCGCTTCCGGCGAGAGATCTCTCGTACCGCGCTGCTAGCTCTTGCCGAGAATCCGTCCAGGTTCGAAGTCGCGGAAGCTTCACGCGCAGCACAGCGGCCTGAAACTCGTCCATCCGCATGTTCGAGCCGATCTGGTCATGACTGTACTTGGCCCCGCTCGAGCGGCCGTGGTCTCGGAGCGCCCTCATCTTCGCGGCGAGATCCGAGTCGTCGCTGATGACCGCGCCCGCATCTCCGTAGGCGCCGAGGTTCTTGCCGGGGTAGAAGCTGAAAGTCGCCACCGCTCCGGCCGACCCGACCGGGCTGCCGTAATAGCGGCCGAGGTGTGCCTGCGCCGCGTCTTCGACGATCGGGATGCCGGGGGCAGCCTTTGCGACAGCGGGAACGTCGGCCGGGTGGCCGTAGATGTGCACCGGCACGATCGCCTTCGTCTTCGCCGTGATGGCGCCGGCGACCTGGGCCGGATCCATCGTCCAGCTTTCCGGGTCGATGTCGACGAAGACCGGTTGGGCGCCGGTGCGGATGATCGCGCCGACGGTCGCGAAGAAGGTGTGCGAGACGGTGATCACTTCGTCGCCGTGGCCGACGCCGAGGGCGGCCAGCGCGAGTTCGATCGCGGACGTGCCGTTGGAGACGCCGATGCAGTTGGTTGTCTCGCAGGCCTCGGCGAACTCGCTCTCGAAGGCGGCCACTTCCTTCCCGTTGATGAACGACTGCCGTTCCAGCACCCGGTTCAGCGCCTCGTCGATCTCGTGCGAGATCGTCCGGTACTGGGCCCGCAGGTCGACCAGCGGGATCCTAGACACGGGCCAGCTCCTTCAGCTCGATCCGCTCGCCACCCGCCTGCATCGACGCGGACGCGGCCTCAAGAATTTCGACGACAGCGGTCGCCTCGGCGACGCCGGTAACAGGCTCCTTGCCGGTCAGGATGCAGTCAACGAAGTGCTTGCACTGTTCGGCGAGCGGCTCAACCGAGGCCAGCTTCGGGATGTGCACGTCACCGGAGCGCTGGATCAGCTTGAACTCGCCGTAGCTGTCGAAGTCGGCGAAGGAGCGGCTCAGATGTTCGCGGTCGATGCCGGCGTCGTGGACGACGACCTGGCCGGCGACGTCGTCGTAGACCACCATCTTCTTCGAGCCGACCACGGTCATCTCGCGCACCTTCAGCGGGCTTAGCCAGCTGACCTGGATCGTCGCGACCGCGTAGTCGTACTCGAACACCATTGTCGCCCGGTCGGCGATCCCCGGCTGCAGCCAGCCGTAGCCGTGGCAGATGACCGCGTTCGGGCTGCCGCCGAACCAGTAGTGGATGATCGAGATGTCGTGCGGCGCGAAATTCCAGATCGCGTCGACGTCCTGGCGCACCCGTCCGAGATTCAGCCGTCTCGAGTCGACCGAGTACACCTCCCCCAGTTCGCGGCCGGCGAGCAGGCTCTTCACCTGCTGCACCGCCGGGCTGAAGCGGAAGGTGTGGCCCGCCATCAGGACGACCCCGTTCTCGGTCGCGAGCTCGCCGAGCATCTGGCAGTCGTCCGCGCTTTTCGCCAAGGGCTTCTCCACCAGCACGTGCTTGCCGGCCTCGAGCGCCTCGCTGGCGACCTCGGTGTGCGTTGCCGGCGGAGTGGCGACGATCACCGCATCGATTTCGCCGCCGACGAGGGCCTCTGTAAGCGAGTCGCAGACGCGTGCGGCCGGGTAATGGCGCCCGGTGTTCCGGGCGGCCTGCAGGTCTCGGTCGACGAGCGCTGCGATCTCGACCTGCGGAACCGACGCCGATGCGCGGATCACCTTTGGCCCCCAATAGCCGCAGCCGACAAGCGCCAGCCGAATGGGGCGAGCAGGTGAATATCCGTTGCTCGAGGCGCCGTTGCCGGCCACGGGTGTCACCTTGGCTTTGCCGTTGCTTCGATTACCAGCCGCCATCTGGGTTGCCTGCGCTTTCTTGTCTTCTACTTGATCTGGTAGAGGCCGAAGTCGTCCATCGTCAGCGAGCCGGCGTTCTGCATGCCCATCCCGGTCGAGATGCTCGCGAAGCCAGACGGCACTACCGGGGTCGTCCAGGACACCTGCGTCCAGCTAGAAGCGACCGGGAGCTGCGGCGACTGCGCCCACCAGTTGTAGGCGCCGGTCGTCGAGGCAAAGGCGAAGATCACCGACGGCGCCGTCGACTTGTACCAGGCCGTGACCAAATACTGGTGCCCGGCCGAGGTCGCTGTCGCGCAAGCAGGCGTGAAGTTTTGCAGCATCTTCCGGTCGCCGTTTGTCCAGCTCGAGATCGTCAGGTTCTCGGCGTGACTACCGGAGTGCGCGTCGGTCGTCCACGTCCAGGTCGGCGTGTTCGTGCCGTAGCCGGCGAGGATGTAGCAGCTCGGCGTGTTCCCGGATCCCTGCTCCAGGCCGGGGTTCGGCAGCAGGTTCGTGTTGATCGTCGTCACCGTGATCGTGCTCGTCGTCGCCTGGTTTCCGGCCGTGTCGGTCGCCCGTGCGGCGATCGTGTGGCTGCCGTCCGGGACGGAGGTCGAGTTCCAGGAGAAGCTGTACGGCGCCGCGCTCGAGCTGCCGACCACGTTGCCGTCGACGAGGAAGTCCACGCTGGCGACGGCGACGTTATCGGAGGCGTTCGCCGACAGTGTGATCGTCCCGGTCGCGAGCGAGTTGGCCGCGGGCGCCGTCAGCGTCACCGTCGGCACTGTCCCGTCGATCGAGATCTGGACCGAATTGTCGGCCTCCAGGTTCCCGACCACGTCATAGGAGCGGTAGTTGACGGTGGCCGTGGACGACAGCGTGAACGGGTTCCCCGAGTAGATGTTCCCGGTCGTCTTCGTCGGCACGGTGCCGTCGGTCGTGTACCGGGTCTGGGCGACGCCGGAGCCGCCCTGGTTGTCGGTCGCGACGAGGCTGACCGACAGGCCCGGCTTGTAGGGGTGACTGGCTGTGCAGGGCGAGCCGTTGCAGTTGGCCGCCGTCGTCGGTGCCACCGTATCGATCTGCAGCTGTGCCGAGTTGACCGGCTCGAGGTTGCCGGCGTTGTCGATCGCCCGGTAGCGCAGGTTCGTCGTCGTCGTCAGCGTGAACGGGGCCGAGTAGGCGGTGCCGTTGGTGGCGGTCGGGTTGGAGCCGTCGGTCGTGTATACGATCCTGTTCACGCCGGAGCCGCCGCTGTCGGTCGCCGTCAGCGTCACCTGGACCGGGACGCTGTAGAAGCTGCCGGAGCAGGTCGTGCCGTTGCACTTCAGGGTCGAGCTGGGGGCGACCGTGTCGATCTGGATCAGCTGGCTGTTCACCGCTTCCTGGTTGCCGGCGACGTCGAAGGCTCGGTACTTGACGGTCATCGTCTGCGTGATCGAGAAGGTGCCGGCGTAGACGGTGCCGTGGCTCTGGGTCGGGGTCGTGCCGTCGGTCGTGTACACGATCTGGCTGACACCGGAACCGCCGGGGTTGTCGGCCGAGCTCAGGGTGACCGAGACGGCCACGTTGAAGAAGCCGCCGCAGCCGCCGGTGTTGCACTGGATCGCGGTTGCCGGCGCGGCGACGTCGATCTGCAGTTGCGCCGACTTGACCGTCTCGAGATTGCCGGCGTTGTCGATCGCCCGGTAGCGCAGGTTCGTCGTTGTGCCCAGGGTGAAGACTCCGCTGTAGGTCGTCCCGTTCGACGCCGTCGGGTCGGAGCCGTCGGTCGTGTACACGATCTCGTTGACGCCGGAGCCGCCGCTGTCGGTCGCCGTCAACGTCACCGACACCGCCGTTGTGTACCAGCTGCCCGCGCAAGTGGTGCCGTTGCACTTCAGCGTCGTAGCCGGGGCGATCGTGTCGAATTGGACCGGCTGGCTGTGCACCGCTTCGGCGTTGCCAGCGTTGTCGAAGGCGCGGTACTTGACGGTCGTCGCCGAACCGACGGAGAAGCCGCCGCCGTACACGGTCCCGTGGTTCAGACTCGGGGTTGAGCCGTCGGTCGTGTACACGATCTCGTTGACGCCCGAGCCGCCGGGGTTGTCGGTCGCGCTCAAGGTGACAGAGACGGCCGCGTTGAAGAAGCCGCTGCAAGTGCTGTCGTTGCAGTTGATCGCCGAGGTTGGCGGGGTTGTGTCGGGCGGCGGCGCCTGCTGGACCGTGACGTCCGCCGTGTTCGAGTCGGTGCTGGTGCCGCCGACGATCGCCTGCGCCATGATCGAATGCGGCCCGTTGAGGACGGTCGTCGAGTCCCAGCCGACCGTGTAAGGAGCGCTGGTGTCGCTTCCGACGACGCTCCCGTCCACGAGGAAGTCGACCCGGTCGGGCGAGATCCCGGTGACGGTGGCAGAGAGCGGCACTGTCCCGCTGATCGTGTCGCCGGTCGAAGGCGTGGTCAGGTCGATGCCCGGCGCCGCCTGGTCAATGGTGACCGTTTGCGAGTTCGTGCTCTCGAGGTTGCCGGCGTTGTCGATCGCGCGATACTCGACGGTCGTGGTCGTCTGCACGCTGAACGGTGCGCTGTAGACGGTGCCGTTCGTCTGCGACGGTGTCGTCCCGTCGGTCGTGTAGTAGATGGCTGCCACGCCGGAGCCGCCAGGGTCGTCGGTGGCTGCGAGGCTCACCGACACCGGGTTCGTGTAGGCGGCGCTCTGGCAGGCTGCCCCGTCGCAGGCGATCGTCGAAGTCGGCGGGGTCGTATCCGGCGGCGGCGTTCCGTTCGAGACGGTGACGGTGGCCGTGTTCGAGTTGACGGTGGTCGTTCCGGTGATCGCCTGCGCGGAGACCGTGTGCGAGCCGTCGGGAACTGTGGTCGAGTCCCAGTTCAACGTGTACGGACTCGTGTTCGCACTGCCGACCACGTTCCCGTCGACGAGCAGGTCGACCCGGTCAGGGGTGCCGTTGGAGACGGTCGCGGTCAGCGTCACCGAGGTGCCGGAGACGGTGCTGCCGTCGAGTGGTGCTGTCAGTGTCACCGTCTCCGCCGGGGGGATCGCGATCGTCTGCGAGTTGGCCGTCTCAGCGTTGCCGGCGACGTCGAAGGCGCGGTACTTGACGGTCGTGGTCGAGCTGAGCGTGAACGGGGCTGTGTAGACGGCGCCGTTTGAGAGGGTCGGGTAGGAGCCGTCAGTCGTGTACACGATCTCGAACACGCCCGACCCGGAGTCGTCGGTCGCCTGCAGCGACACAAAAACCGGCGCCGAGTACGGGTCAGCCGAGCAGGTTGCGCTGTTGCAGGAGATCGTCGATGACGGCGGCGTGTTGTCGACGGTGACGGTCACCGCCTGGGTCGTCGTCTGGTTCCCTGCGCTGTCGACCGCCCGTGCCGCCATGGTGTGTGTCCCGTCGGCGACCGAGGCAGAATTCCAGCTGAATACATACGGGGAGGTGGTGGCGGTGCCGACGACCGAGCCGTCCACGAGGAAGTCGACGTGGTCGACCATGAGGTTGTCGGACGCGTTCGCCGTCAGCTGCGTCGTGTCCGTGATGATCGCGTTGGCGGCGGGCGCGGTCAGCGACACGGTCGGCGCGGTCGTGTCGACTGTGATCGGCTCCGTGTTCACCGGCTCGAGGTTGGCGGCGTTGTCGACCGCTCGGTACTTGACGGTGGTCGTCGCCGACACGGTGAACGGCGAGCTGTAGGTGGAGCCGTTCGTGGACGTGGGCGTCGTGCCGTCGGTCGTGTAGTAGATCGCGGCCACGCCGGAGCCGCCGGGGTCGTCGGTCGCTGCCAGCGCGACCTGCACGGGCGCGTTGTAGGTCGGCTGGCAGGTGGCACTGTTGCAGGTGATCGCGCTGACCGGCGCGGTCGTGTCGACCGTGATCAGCTGCGAGTAGACCTGACTGACGTTGCCGACCGCGTCGTAGGCGACGAACTTGACCGTCGAGGTCTGGCTGACCGAGAAGGCGCCCAGGTAGAAGTTGCCGTTGTCCGGCGCGGGCGTCGTCCCGTCGGTCGTGTAGTAGATCTGTCCCGTTCCCGATCCGCCGCTGTCGGTCTCCGCCAGAGTCACCGACACGGCCGCGTTGTAGATCCCGACGCCGCAGGAGCCGTTGTTGCACTGGATCGAGGCGGTCGGCGGCGTGGTGTCGATCTGTATCAGCTGGCTCTTGACCGCCTCCGCGTTGCCGGCGACGTCGAAGGCGCGGTACTTCACCGTTGCGGTCTGTCCGACGAGGAAGTCGCCGGCGTAGACGGTGCCGTTCGTCAGGCTCGGCGTCGATCCGTCGGTCGTGTAGACGATCTTCTGCACTCCCGAGAGGTCGTCGGTAGCGCTGATCGAGACGTCGACCGGCGCGTTGTACCAGGTCTGGCAGTTCGGACCGTTCTCGCCGCCGTCGTTACAGACCAGCGTCGACACTGGCGGGGTCGTGTCCGGCTGCGGCGCGTTGTCGCTCATCGTGAAGTCGTCCATCGTCAGCGAGCCGGTGCCGCTGGTGAGACCCATCCCGATCGAGAGGTTGGTGCCGCCCGCCGGTATGACCGGCGTCGACCAGGTCGCCTGCGTCCAGCCCGCCGAGATCGCCTGCGCCGGCGAGTTCTGGAAGAAGGCGTAGGGGCCGTTCGCTCCCGAGCTCGAGAGGAAGGTGAAGATGGCCGGCTTGGCGGTCGACTTGTACCAGGCGGTGATCGTGTACGTGTGGCCCGGTGCCACCGTCGGCGTACAGGAGTTGAACGCGGTCAGCATCTTGCGGTCGCCGTTGGTGTAGGCGGTGATGGTGAGGTTCTCGGCCGCCGCCCCGTTGTGCGAGTCGTTCGTCCACGTCCAGGTCGGCGTGTTCGTGCCGTAGCCGGCGAGCTGCCAGCAGGTCGGTGTATTACCTGAGCCGGACTCGAGGCCGGGGTTCTGCAGCAGGTTCGTGTTCTGGTTCAGGACGGTCACAGACACGGTGGAGGTTGTCGTCCTGTTGCCCGAGGTGTCGACCGCGCGCACGCTGATCGTGTGCGTCCCGTTGGCGACGGCCTTCGAGTTCCAGCCGAAGCTGTAGGGCGGCGTCATCGTCGATCCGACGACGTTCCCGTCGACCAGGAAGTCGAGATGGTCGATCGCGACGTTGTCGGACGCGTTCGCGCTGATCGCCACCTTGCCCGACACCACTCCGGCGCTCGGACTCGTCATCGACGCCGTCGGCGGCGTCGTGTCCGCTCCGGTGACCGCGTTGTCGGTCACGCTCGCGTCGTCGACGGTCAGCGTGCCGTTCGAGCCGAGTGTCAGACCGAACGTGAGGCCGTTGATCCCGGACGGGATCGCCGGCGTCACCCAGGTCGCCTGCGCCCAGGTGGAGGAGGCGGGGAAGTTCGGACTCGACTGCCAGAAGCTCGACGTGTAGTTCGAATCGCGCGTGAAGGTGGTGAAGAAGACCGGCGCGTCCGACTTGTACCACTCGCTGATCTTGTACTGGTGACCCGGCGTCACCGTCGGCGTGCAGAAGCCCAGGTCAACCTGTCCATCCAGCTTGTTGTCGCCATCGTGATAGTTGGTGACGACGACTTTCTCCGCCCAGCTGCCCGTGTGTGCGTCACTGGTGCGCGTCCACTGGTAGGTGTTGTTGCCGAAATCGTCGAAGTTCCAACAGTCCGGCTGCTGGTCGTTGTCCAGGTCGAGTTCAAACGACGCGTTCTTCAGCGTGCTCGCGCCGCCCACCGGAGGCGGCAGCGGCGGCCCCGACACAGCCGGCTGGAATGTGCCGCCGAGGACGTCGTGCACCGTATTGACGACGACGTTGTTCGTCTGCACCTGGCCGGCGAGCCAGTTGATGAACGTCTGGAAGTCGCCCTGGGTGATGTAGTCCGGGTCACACGAGTTGCAGATGTGATGGAAGACGAGCGGCACCCAGCCGCCGCCCGCGTTCTCGGCGGCGGTGACCGCGGCCTCGAGCGCCGGGACGTTCGAGGCGGCATCGCCGATCGGGACGGCGTAGGGGTTTGTGGGCGGCACCGGAGAGGCGACGGTCTGTGCCACCGTGCGCGCGAAGTCGTAGCCGCAAGCCTGCACGTATCCCTGCACGGTCGTGTTGTTCGCGCCGAACGGGTAGGCGAAGTCCGTGACGTTGTAGCCGTGGTTGATCAGGTTCACCCGGTCGTAGCAGATCTGCCGCTGCGCCTCGGTCGGGTCGATCGCGGTCAGATCCGGGTGGTAGGCGGTGTGCCCGCCGATCTCGTTTCCGGCCTGAGAGAGCGAGGCGATGTTCGCCCAGGTCATATAGGCCGAGTCGCCGCCGATCCGCGGGCTGTTCAGGAAGTAGGTCGCGACCATGTGTTTGCCCTTCAGGATCGGCAGCCCGAGCATCTGGTCGGCCCACCCGTCGTCGAAGGTGATCGAGACGATCGTCGGCGAGGCGGCCGCTGCCGCGTTGCGCGAATCAGACTTGCCCAGCAGGAGCATCAACAGAAGAGCCGCTGCGACCGCAACAGCTGCGCGCGCGCTCCCTGTGAGTTGACCTCGCAGTCTCCGGGACGGCGTCCGTCCGTTGCCGCGCGACTGGATGTGAAAAGCAGACACCCAGCGTCCAGCGTCGCACCGTGGGCTACGAACCGAAACTCCCCTTTCGGCTAGCGTTGCCCGCAGGGAATCACGCTACCTACACAAGCGAACAGCCCTGCATTCTGGACGGTGGCAAGCGCGCCTTTTCGGCCTAGACTTCGGCGCAATGAGCAACGCTGCGGCTTCGAAAGACAGCGACGAACTCACACCGACCGAGCGCGCCTCGCCACATCTGCGCTCGCTTGTTCGCTACTCCTGGCTCGTTCTGCTCCTCGCCGTGATCGCTGCCGCAAGCGCGGTCGTGCTGAGTGGGCGAGAGACGAAACGCTACGACTCAACCGCGGCAGTCCTGCTGACGAACTCAGAGCCGGTGAACGTTCTCCTACGCAGCACAGGACTCCCATCAGGAGATCCGGAGCGCGACCTGAACACCGATGTCGCCCTCGTCAAAGTCAGTCCGGTCGCCGCCGACGTCAAGCGGATACTGCACCTGCATTGGACGAACGCGCAGCTGCTTTCGGAGGTAACGGCGGGTCTCTCTGGAACGTCGAACGTGCTCACGATCACCGTGCGCGACATCTCGCCCAAACGCGCAGCAGCGATCGCGAACGCGTTCGCGAGCAGTTACCTCAGCTTCCGCCGGCAGGGAGCGCAGGACGCCTACACACAGGCGGCCCGCCTGGCCACGCTGCGCCTCGCCGCCCTGACGCCGCAGCAGAAGAAGTCCGCGCTCGGCGCCTCGTTGCGCCAGCAGCTGCAGCTGCTCGAAACCACAGGTTCGTTGCAGACCGGGGCTTCACAGATCGTCGGCAGAGCCGAGGTGCCGACGAGCCCGGCGAGTCCGCGCCCAAAGCTCAAGGGTGCGGTTGCCGGAATCGCCGGGCTGCTGATCGGCTCGCTGCTTGCGATCTTTCTCGGTGCGGTGAGAAAGCCAAAGAGGGAGCGAGCCTTCGAAGACGATGAGTCCGGCGAGCCGGCAGATGCTGTCAACCCCGCCGCGGGTCACCAGGTCGTCGCCGGCCAGTCGCGTTAAGCCGCCAGGCGAAGCGCAGCCCGTCGCTTGATCTCCGGGGAGATCGCGAGCGCGAGCAACAAGCCCATGACTGGAGCGATGCTCAACTGGCTGAAAGAGGAAAAGGTCACGGTTGCGATCAGTAGGCCAAGGATCGCCCCTTGCGCTCCTCGCCTAACCGCATTCGAGAGATCGGTCTCGCCGTACCGGCGGCGGGAGAGCAGTGTCCCGCCAAGCAGCAACGTCAGCAACGTCGCCGCCGGTACTCCTATCTTCCAGGAGAGCCACAAATAACCGTCGTGTGAGAAGGACTGCGCTCTCGGACGCACCTGTGCCCACGGCTGACCCCAGAAGATCGACGCGCCGAGTCCGGAGCCGGTCGTTGGATGGGTCGCCACGCGCTGGTAGACGAAGCCCGATTCGACGAGGCGGTAGCGCACCGAACTGTCGGTCGAGTAGCCAGAGATCGAGTTCAGCCGCTGCTGCGCTGTCGTCAGCGTCGCCGGCGAAACGACGCTCAACGCGACGAGCGCGACAGCGCCCAACGCGCAGACGATTGCGGCGGCTTTGACCCGCTTGATGCCCGGTGCCAGCAGAGTGACGAAAGCGATGCCGACGAGCGCGTCAATCCAGAAGGAACGCTCGAACGTAACCAGGCAGGACGCCGCATTCAGCGCAACGGCTACGAAGAGCGCTGCCCGCGCCCGTAGCGAGCGAAGCTCGCCCATGATCAGGCAGGAAGCGCAGACGATGATCGCGACCGGGAATCCGAACTCTCCGCCTTGCAGTTGGCCGACACCGTTCGACGTCTGCGCAACACCGGAGCGGACGCCGACGTCTCCCGCTGCTCCGTAGCTCAGATGGCCGAGCCATTGCAGCATCCCCCAGGCCCCGAGAGTGACGGCGAGACCGGTAAGCGCGATCAGTAGCCGACGGCGCGACGGCGCATGTTTGAGCAGCGGCAGCGCGATCAGGAACGTGCCGAAGCCGAGCAGCACCCGACCCTCCTGTCCCACGGTGCTCCTCTGGTGCCCGAGTCGCAGCCCGTGCAAGAACTGGATGGCAACGACTGCCAGAAATGCGAGGATTCCGACCGTGTACAGCCAGCGCCTGCGGTCGAGCGGGAGCGAAGGAAGCTGCAAGAGAGCAACGGCGATGCCCGCGAGCAGGAACAGATCGGAGGGGAGAAGCCCCGGAGAGTTGATCCCGCCGCCGATCCCGTAACGGTTCTGCACCCCGTACGGCACGACCGCGGTCAAGAAGAGCAACACGGTGAGGTTCGCGACCGGTGCGCGCCAGGCGAGTAGCAGCACGCAGATCGCGACCGTCCCACCGAGCATGAGCTTCGGCTGTACGACCGCAGCACCGGTTGCAATGAACGTGGCGACGAGCGCCAACGGCAGGAGCAGGACGGCGAGGCTGCGTCCCCGTGCCCGCTCGACCAGGTAGCCGCTCACTGCTCTTCAGCCGAGAGGATTCGCCGCCGGCGCCTCGGCGCGTCCCCGCGAAGGCGGCGCTGCCCGATCGCTGCGGCACGCTCAACTGCTGACAGAAGCGTGGGGACCTGGTCTGGCCAGGTGAGACCGTCGAGCAATCGTTCACGGGCCGCACGCCCCAGCGTTTCTCTGCGTTCGGGATCGTCGAGCAACTCGGAGATCTTCGCCGCGAGATCGTGTGCATCGCCGGTGGCCGCATAGAGCGTCGTGTCACCGCAGACCCTGCTGACCTCCTTGAGTGGGAACTGCACGATCGCGCGCCCCATGATCATGTACTCGAGCACCTTGATCATCAGCGAGCGGTCGTTCAGTGCGCTGTGCTCGTCGAGGCTGACGCAGACCGAGGCCGTCGACATGTACTCGCGTAACGCTTCGTCGCCGACATGACCCGGCAACGAGATGACGCCTGCGAGCCCGCGTGCAGCAGCCTCGGACTCGAGCGCCTGTCGAATCTCGCCGTCCCCGACGATCGCAAACGAGACGTCCTCCCTCCGGTGCACCTTGACGAGCTCTTCGGCTGCGTCGAGAAGGTATCCCAGCCCCTCCTTTCGTGACATCTGCCCGACCCAGAGCACGAGGTGCTCGCGCCCGTTTCGCAATTCCGGGAGTGGCTCGACCGGATAGAAGCGAGCCGGGTCAGGGCCGTTGTAGATGACGTAGACGTTCTCGGCTGCGATGCCGCCGCGGCTGCGCACCAGGTCCGCGCACGGCTCGTTGACCGTCATGACCAGGTCGGCG
>DATBBH010000042.1:0-14106 GCA_036271075.1 Gaiellaceae bacterium
GTCGCGGGTGAGACGGGTGGAGTCGTGCGCCTCCATGCCGTTGTTGATCGCGTCCTGCACGACGAGCAGCGCGGCGACCGGTGCCGCCGCGGAGCAGATGCCGACCACAGAGAGGAGCGCGACGCGCCGCCAGCGGCCAACTAGGTAGCGGCTGAGCCGGGTCAGGCCACTGCGTTGCTTATGCGGCTGCACTGATCTCCTCTCCGAAGAGAGACCAGAAGACACCGCCGAGCGCGAGGAGCTCCGCGGGCGTGCCGACTTCGACGATCACGCCGTCGTCGAGCACCACGGCACGATCGGCGACCTCGACGGTCGAGAGGCGCTGCGTCGCGATCAGCACGGTGCGGCCGGCCAGCGCGGGGCGGAGGTTCTCCACGAGGTGTCGCTCGGTCTGCGTGTCGACGGCCGACATCGGGTCGTCCAGCACGACCACACGAGCGCCCGCGACGAGCGCACGCGCGAGCGCGACGCGTTGCCGCTGCCCGCCCGAGAGGTTGACCCCGCGCTCGCCGATCAACGTGTCGTAACCGTCTGGCAGTTCGGCCGCGAAGTGCGCAACGCCTGCTGCCTCTGAGGCGGCGACGACCTCGTCCCACGCGGCGTCCGGACGTGCGGCCGTAAGGTTGTCGCGGAGCGGGATCGAGAAGAGGATCGGTTTCTGCGTAACGATGGCGACCGCGCTGCGCAGCTCCTCGAGGTGCACGTCGCGGACGTCGACGCCGCCCACCAGGACCCTGCCGTCGGTGGGGTCGTAGAAGCGCGGCAGCAGATTGAGCAGTGACGTCTTGCCCGCACCGGTGGGCCCGCAGACTGCGATCACCTCGCCTGCCGCGATCTCGAGCCCAACGCCCGAGAGCACCTCGGAACCGGTGCCGTACGAGAAGCGCACGTCTTCGAACCGGACTGCGAGCTCACCAGCGGGAAGCGTCGTCGGGTGCGTCGGCTCCGGGATCGTCTCGATCCCCTGCAGCCAGGCGAAGCTGCGCGACGCCGATGCGGTCGCGCGTTGCGCCAGGGAGAGGATCCAACCGAGCGCCTCGAGCGGCCAGACGAGCTGCAGCAGCAGCTGGTAGAAGAGGAAGAACTCGCCGTAGGTGAGCGTGCCGCCGATCACGTCACGACCGCCGACGAGCACCACCGCAGCGATCGAGAGTGTCGGGAGGAAGAGCAGCCCCGGCAGGTACGCCGCCTCGACGCGGGCCTGGCGCAGCACGCCGTCGCGCACGAGCTCGGCCTTCTGCGCGAAGCGTGCCTGGACGTCGTCCTCGCGGCCGAACGCTTGCACCATCTCGATCCCCACGACGGCCTCGTCCGCCGCTTCGGTGACGTCGGCCTTCAACTGCTGCACCTCCCGCGAGATCGGCATCACTTTGCGCGCGAAGCTGAAGGCCAGCCAGAACACAGCGGGCATCGCGATCAGCGCGACCACGGCGAGCTTGGCGTTGACGAAGAACAGGACAGCCGCGATCCCGGTGATCATCATCACCGACTGGATGCCCTGCGTCATGCCCCAGCCGATGAAGTACCGGATGGGGTAGAGGTCGTTCGTCGCGCGCGACACCACCTGGCCGGTCGCGTGCTGGTCGTAGAACGCGCGTGGATAGCGCAGGTAGGCCTGGTAGAGCAGCTCGCGCATCCGCGCTTCCACGCGGATGCCGGTGCGCGCTGTTGCGTAACGGCGTGTGAAGTTCAGCGCGAAGCGCAGCGCACCGAGCACCAGGACAATGGCGAGATACGGCCACAGCGGCTTGGAGTGGCCGTTGGTGGGAGCGATCGAGCCGTCGATCGCGTGTCGGATCACGATCGGGATCGCGATCGAGATGCCGGTGTAGACGAAGGCGCAGGCGAGGCCGATGACAACGAGCCGTTTTTGCTCGCGCCACAGCTTCGCCAACCCCTTCGCCGTCGGCCAGAGACCGAGGTCCGGAGGGTTGACAGAAAGAGCGCGCCGGGTCACAACCCCAAGCTACCAGCGACTGTTAACGAGGCTAACGATCACGCGAGTCTGATCGCCGCCGAATCGGATTCGGCTAGCGTCACCGCATGAGCGTCCGATCTGAGCGCCGTGGGCCGGTCACGACCGTGGTGATCGACCGGCCCGAAGCCCGCAACGCTGTCGACCGCGCGACGGCGGACGCACTCGCCGACGCATTTCGCGCGTTCGATGCGGACGACTCGGCATCGGTCGCCGTCTTGTGGGGCGCGGGTGGGACCTTTTGTGCCGGCGCGGATCTGAAGGCGATGGACAACCGCATCGCGCCGGACGGGGACGGGCCGATGGGACCGTCGCGGCTCGTTCTCTCCAAGCCGGTGATCGCCGCCGTCGCCGGGTACGCGGTGGCGGGCGGTCTCGAGCTCGCCTGCTGGTGCGACATCCGCGTCGTCGAGGAGACAGTCGTGCTCGGTGTGTTCTGCCGGCGCTTCGGAGTGCCCCTGATCGACGGCGGAACGGTGCGGCTGCCACAGATCGTCGGCCTGGGGCGTGCGCTCGACCTGATCCTCACCGGGCGCCCCGTGCACGCCGATGAGGCGCTGCGAATCGGGCTTGCCGACCGTGTCGTGCCGGAGGGCGCAGCGCGCGCGGCGGCGGAGGAGTTGGCACTCTAATTGGCGGAGTTCCCACAGGCGACCATGCGCGCCGACCGGCTGTCCGTTTACGAGAACCTCGGTTGCCCGCAGAGCGAGGCGCTTGGTCGAGAGTTCGGGCGCGGCTCGCAGGTCGTCGAGGAAGGCCGCCGGGGTGCCGAGCGCTTCGCCGAGGGTGAAGGTCGGCACGGCGCGTTCTGACGATGGACGTGCGCCCCATCCCCGGGTTGGAGGAGCTGCCGTTCGCCGAGGTGTGGCTCCACGAGGTCGACGACACCAGCTTTGCGGAAGCCTCGGCATTGGCGCGGGCGCTCGGCAAGACGGGCCTCGAGGTGTGGACGACGACGCGCACGCCCGACGTCGTTGAGTTCCTCGATCCTCGCGGCTACGCAGAGGTGCGTCGCTACGTGATCTCGGAGCTCGACGTCGCTGCGGCGCAGGAGCCGGAACCGCCGCAGTTCGCTCTGACGACGTTCGCGGAGCGCCCCGATCTGGCGGACGAGCTGTTCGCACTGGCGCGCGTCGCGTACGCCGACCAGCCCGGCCGCTCCGAGTCGCGGATCGACGAGGCCTGGTACGACTGGGGGCTACGTGCGCATCCCAGCGACGCGTACTTCATCGCCCTCGAGGACGGGCGCGTGCTCGGCTACGGCTACCTCGAGCTTGACGGCGAGCAGTGGAAGAACGGCTTCATGGCCGTCAGTCGCGACGCACGCGGTCGCGGCGTCGCGGGTGCGATCAAGCGCGCGCAGATCGCGTGGGCGAAGGCGAACGGCATCGCGACGCTGCGAACGGCGAACGAGGTCCGCCTCGAGTCGATGCTCGCGCTCAACCGTCGCTGCGGCTATCTCTCGCTCTACGAAGAGATCATCCTGCGCGGACCCGCGGCCTGACGGCGCCGCGGGCCCGCTGGGCCGCGAACCGTCGTTACTGGAAGCGCTTGAGGAACGTCCAGCCCCAGGGCGGGATCGTGGCAGGCGCCCCCGTCTTGTCGCGGAGCTTCGGGTCCGCCGCGTGCCCCTTGAACGTCCCTCGGCCGAGCTTCCACTCGACCCACTGCCATGCCCACCCCGGCACCGGGTCCGGAACCTTCGACGGGTCCGTCGCCGCTTGTGTCTTGCGGGTGTTGTCCTGGGCCGGGCCCGCTCCGTCGCCGTAGTCGCCGGTCATGTAGAGGTGTGCCTCTGCTTTCCGCCGTGCCAGCAGCCCGGCGAGCTCGACGTGGCCGGCGTGGTCCCACTGCTCCAAAGCCGCCGTCGGGTCCTGGCCGGCGTTGACGGCCTTGCCGACCGAGCCGTCGAGTGCGCCGCCGCCGCAGTTGAAGGCGAACGACGTCAGCGCATCGTGCTGGGCCTGCGACAGCTGCTTCTTGATGGAGTGTGTGATCGCTGCCTCGGCGATTCCCGCGTCATGTTGGAGCAGCTTGATCCCGGCTTCCTGGGTGAGCGTTCCCCATTCGGCGTTGTCGTGGGCGGTGACCGGGCCCATGTGGATCAGGTGGCCGTAGCCGATCGTCGCGTGGTTGGCGGCGTCGTTGTACGGCTTGTCCCGCCAGCCTTCGAAACGTCCGATGAACCGAGCTCCGCGCTCGCTGAGCTGAGGCATGCTGCACTCCCCTTGCTGGAGGTATGGGTACGGCCGCAGGGAAGACGACGAGGTGACGGCGCGCTTGGGCGCCGCCGGTTCTCGCAGGACGGTTTGCCGCAGGACAATGCGCTGGAGCCACTTGTCCTCCTCGTCTTTCGCGGAGTCTCCCACTCGTGTCGCCGGAGGTCAACGCCGTGCTGGGAAGCGCGCACCAAGGGCGTACAATTCCGAGCCAACGCTGCGGCACTCGTTCCAGTGGAGTCGAGGAGGACAGCGTGAGGACACTTCAGTTGACACAGCCGCCGGAGCACGGCGAGGACGTGCGCTCGCTCCAGCAGCTGCTCAAGCTGCCCGTCACGGGCACCTACGACCAGTCGGCGGCAAACGCGGTCTATCGCAAGAAGCTCGAGCTCGGGTACATGACGCCCGATCACGCCGCCGGCGATCTGCTGATCTCGTACCTGAAGGGCACGAAGCAGCCGACCCCCGCGATGGTGAAGAGAGCTGCGGCGTATCGCCGGCGGATCTCGCAGTCCGGCTCGACCGCGCGGCCCGTGACGCAGCAGGCGACCGCGGCTGAGCAGGCGGCGGCGGCAGAAGCAGCGGTGCGGGCGAAGGCGGTCTCGACGATGCACCTGCTGATCAGCGAGAACCCTCGTGTGCACTACCCAGCGAACGACGTGCGCACGATGACGATCCACGCGATTGCCACCCTCGCGCAGCTCGAGCAAGCGATAGCGACAGGGCACCTGACGATCGACTGTTCGCAGTCTGTGACCCTGATCGCTCACGTCTCGGGGGCGAAGGACCCGAACGGCGGAAACTGGGCGTCCGACGGCTTCACGGGCACCCTGCTCAAGGGCTGCAAGCCCATCACGCGCGCCCAGGCGAAGCCGGGGGATCTCCGGATCTTCGGCGGTGGCACGGGCCACCACGTGTGCATGGTGATGCAGGTCGGAGCCGATCCGCTGCTCTTCTCACACGGACAGGAACAGGATCCGATCGCGATCAGCGAGTCGGTCGAGGCGCGATTCCAACCGCCCGGGGGAACCTTCCTGAGGCTGCCGGTCTAGCTACGGAGGACTGGATCCAGGTTGGTCTATCCGTCGCGGCGGACGGCCGCGGCCGCCTGCCCGCGCCGCTCGACGTTCAGCTTTTCGAGAATGTGGTGCACGTGGTTCTTGACGGTCGTCACTTCGATGCTCAGGTCGGTCGCGATCTCTTTGTTCGACTTGCCCAGGTCGATCAAGGCAACGATCTCGAGCTCGCGTGCGGTCAGCGGCGCGGTGGTTGCGCGGTTTCCTCGTTCGCGCGCCAGCGTCGCGACGCGCTCCAAGAGTGCGGCCGCGATGCGTGGCGAGCAGGGCGCCTCGCCGTGTGCGACTCCGCGCACGACGGTGATCACCTCCGCGGCTGAGGCGTCGCTCGTGACGTACCCCGCAACGCCTGCTTCGGCCAGCGGCATCACATCCGGATGGTCGTCGGCGATGCCGATCACGACGACCCGCGTCTCGGGTCGCGACGCGGCGATCTCGTGGACGAGCGTTGGTCCGGTCTCCAGGTCGGTCGCGATCAGGGCGATGTCCGGCTTCAGGTCACGAATCAAGGTCAGCGCCTGTGCGGCGGCGGCTGCGGTTGCGGCAACCGAAAAGCCCTCTTCGCGGTCGAAGAGGTCTGCCAGCCCCTCTCGGTAGAAGCGAACGCGCGCGACGACGACGAGACTCGTCACCCCGCGGGCGCCTGCGGGGTCATGTGTCGGGCGCCGCAGCAATGGACCGCCGGTTCCCCCACCGGGCTTCCTCCAGCTGCATCGACTGCGGTACCAGTTCTACTTGGCGGCCGCGAAGGCTGTCAATGGCTCGCCTTGGCATATTGCCGTGATGACTGAGAGGTCAACCGTTCGGGCCGGTGAGCTCCGGGTCGGATACGAGCGGGCCGGCGAAGAGTCGGGGTGGCCCGTCGTGCTGCTGCACGGCTTTCCCTACGACGTGCGTTCCTATGATCGGGTAGCAGCAATCCTGGCTGATGCCGGAGCCAACGTCGTTGTGCCCTACCTGCGCGGGTATGGATCTACTACCTTCGCGGACCCATCGACCCTGCGATCTGGGCAACAGGCAGCGCTGGCGCACGATCTACGGGCCTTGATCGAAGCACTCGGTCTGCAGCGGCCGATCGTTGCTGGATTCGATTGGGGTGGTCGCGCCGCCTGTCTGACTGCAGCCCTCTGGCCGGAGACGGTGGCCGGTTTAGTCACGGTCAACGGTTACAACGTGCAGAACATTGCGGCGGCTAACACCCCAGCTGCACCGGAGCTGGAACGGTCCTATTGGTACCAGTACTACCTCCATGGGGAACGCGGCCGGCAAGGTCTGAGCGCTCACCGAGCTGAATTCATCCGTCTCCTTTGGCATGACTGGTCACCGAACTGGAAGCACACCGACGCCGATTTTCAAGCCAGCGCCGGATCGTTCGACAACCCCGACTTCGTGGACGTCGTCGTGCACTCGTATCGGCATCGCTTCGGTCTGGTGCCCGGCGACGCGGCCTACGAGCGCACCGAGAGCCTGATCGCCGAACAACCAGCGATCACCGTCCCGACGATCGTCATCGACTCGCTCGACGACCCGATCACGCCACCGACACCACGTGCGACCCACGCCGCGCATTTCACGAGCTTGGTCGACTATCGCCAGCTCGCGACCGGGCACAACACACCCCAGGAGGACCCTGACGGGTTCGCCGCTGCGGTCGTGACGCTGCACCGGGCCGGGTCCTGACTCCGCCCGGCCGCGTACACGGCCTGGGCTCGAAGTAACGGTTAGGGGGCTCGGCGTCCGGGAGCGACGCCCGGGCAAGCCGTTAGGGCTTCAGCAACACTCGCAGGACTCGCCGCGCCAGGATTCACGACCCTCGTTCGCGGCAACGCCTGCAATTACGAGCGCGGCGGCAGGGTCAGCCCATCAGGCTGTCGGCACCGAAGCCGATCAGTGCAATCGATCCGGCTGCGATCCCTGCGCCAATCGCGATGGCGAACTCGATGAAGTGCCACGCATTGCCACCCCACGCGAGCAATCGAGCACGACGTTCAAGGCGTTCCCGCTCACCCGGCGGCGCGATCGTCAGGCGGGGCTGAAGTTCGAGCGCGTCCACCTAGTCAGCGTAGCCCGGCCTTGAGCAGGGCAGGCTCGGCGGTTAGCCACCGGTCGGCACGACGAGCGCCGTGCGCACCCAATCGCGCGCGGGCTGCCCGCTCAGGCCGCCCTCGGTGCGGTACACGCGACAGGCATACATGAACGTCTCACGCTCGTCCGCGCCTGGCTCCACGTCGCGACCCTTGACGCGGAGGGTGGGGGAGCCGAGGAAGCGGAGCCGCTCAACGTGGTCGGGCGTTTTGACCTCGAGGAGCTTGAGATCGATCGAGACACCCACTTCGGCCGCAACGTCTTCGATGAGGACGCGCGTCCTTTCGGCGTTCGGGCACTCGGTGAAGTAGAGGAGTTCGATAGTCGCGGGGGCCACCAAACGGAGGTTAGCCAGCGTGGCATACTCGGGGTCATGGTCGACCAGCTTCGCGCGGCAGCCGAGGCACTCAACCAGGGCAACCCGGCCCCGTTCGCATCGCTATTCGCGGAAGACGCCGAATGGCGGGGGATTCCGCATGGCCACCTCTGGTGGAAGCGCGCGCCCTCATGACACGGCCCTGACGAGGCCCGTGAGGTTCTCGAATTTCAGATCGGCAAACGCGCGGGACGGCGGATCGACGTTCAACCCGAGTTCACGCAGGTCGGCGACAAGATCATTGGTTCGACCCAATGGACGAACGAAGAGGGGCGACGGCAAGAGCGTTTCCAGGTGCTCACCTTCCGGGAAGGGAAGATCGTGGACATGCAGGGATGCGTCTCGCGCCGGCAAGCCGAGCGCTTCGCACGGCGACGCTAGGCGACTGCCGAGAACGGCCGGGCGGCGCGGGCTATCTTGAGGTATGTCGGAGGCACGGTTGTTGTCTTTGGTGGTGCGATACCCGCACCGGAGAGCGCTGGCGCGACGCGCGACGGGATCGATCTTCGGTTCCCTCCAGCGCCTTGAGGCTCGCGGGCTTGTCAGGCAGCAGGGGGATCAATACCGACTCACCCGACACGGTCAAGAGCAGCTTGCGATGACGCGAGCGCTCGCACGCCTCTTTGCGCGAACGGCCGATCGCTTGGCGATCTCAAGTCGCCCGAAACTGCCCGTGTAGAAACTGGACGAGGGCGCGCCAGCGTCCTCAAACATGGGCCGATTTGAGACCCTACTGAGACCCTGGCATACACCCGAGACCCCGGCTAGACCCTGGTGTAGAGGGTCACAGCGGGGCAGTACGGTTCCTAACCGGGCAACACCGTCTAGTCGCAGAAACGGCCGATTTGCGGGGATTTCCGCCCGTTTCGGCACGAGTAGAAGGAGTGGAGCGTGCCGGGATCGAACCGGCGACCTCCGCCTTGCAAAGGCGGCGCTCTCCCAGCTGAGCTAACGCCCCGAAGCGCAAGCAGTGTAGCTCCAGCAGCGGGCCGCAAACGTACGGTCAACCCGTAGCTCGCCCCTTGTGCGATGCGGGCTTTGCCGCAGCTGCTCACGGCGATCGCCCCGATGCTCGTTCTCCGCAGGCCCACGAGCATGAGCCCAATACGTGGACCACCGAAAGGGGCAGACCGTGAAAAAGACTTCAACCGTGGTGGTTGCGCTGCTGGCCTTGGCTCTTGCCTCGGCCGCCGCGACTGCCGTGCCAAAACCGATTGTGTTCGTCGGGAAGTACAGCGGCACCGCGACAACCCAGGCGGCCGACAACGTCGTCACCATCACCGCGAACGGCACTGGGCTGGGCGCCAAGATCGGCGCTGGGAAGATCAGCGGCGCCGGCAAGGGCGACAGCTCGCAGCAGCCGTGTGTCCCGTTCACGGGCACCGGCAAGATCACCGGAGCCAAGGGCACGCTGACCTTCAAGGTCAATCCGGGCTCGACTGGCTGTGGCGACGAGGCCGGCCAGCTGTTCAGCGTCTCCGGGAAGGCAACCGTCCTCAAGGGGACCGGCCTGCTCATCAAGCGGAAGGGGACCCTGAAGATGTCGGGCACCTTCGACCGCTCCAGCGGCGCCTTCACTGTCAAGTTCACCGGGAGCCTCGCGGCGTCATGACCTCCAGGCGTCCCATCAGTCCTCTAGGAGGAGCGATGAAGAAATTCGTGACCCTCGGCGTCGCGCTGGTCGCGTTCGCTGCGCTCGCATCGGCGGCAATCGCGGCCGATCCGATCGCAGCGCCGTTCCCGGCCGCGACGTCCGGACCCGTGTTCATCGCGGCACAGACCGTGACCGCGACCGGGGCGTTGCAGAACCAGTTCGCCCCCGGCTCGAGTGTCATCTTCCGCGCCTACGCGGTCGACTCGAAGACGCACAAGCTGCTCGTGGCGAAGGACGTGAAGTACTTCTACGTCACGATCCCGAACCAGCCGAACGTCAAGCTGACCTACAAGCCGACGGCACCCGGCGCGACCGGGCGGATGGTGTGGGTCGGGACCTGGACGGTTCCGGCCGGCTATCCCGTAGGCCTCGTCAACTTCAAGGTGCTCGTCAAGGCGGAGAGCAAGCGGACCGGCCAGTTCGTGCAGATGCCGGTCGCGACATCGCAGCTGACGATCAGCGCGACCCCGCAGACGACGCCCGGCAACGGGCCGGCCGCGCAGGCGGCGGCAGTCTCCGATGCGACCGTTTCCCTGTACGTCGACACGGTCAACGGCACTCAGCCGGTCGGAGCGCCCAAGCGCACCGTCGGCTGCTCCCAGACGAACGTCTACAAGCGCGGCGAGCAGGTCGTCATCCGTGTGTGGGGCTTCGACCTCTCGACGGGAACGATTCTCTCGACCGACAACGTCGACACCGCGACGTACTCGATCCCGGGTCAGGCGACCGCCCCGGTGACCTACGGCGCCCACGGCGCCGTCGGGAACAAGGTGTTCTTCTGGTCCGCCCCGTGGATCGTCCCGCCCACCTTCCCGCTCGGCGACGTGACGATCCTGATCGCGTTCAAGACCGATGCCGGCAAGACGGGCACCTTCGCGTATCCGATCACCGTCATCCCGTAAGGGATTCAAAGCAGGAAGGGACCACCTACCCATGATCATCACCCTCAAGCGCGTCGTCGGCATCGCCTTCGCAGCCACATCGCTGCTCGTGCCAGCGTCCGCCTTCGCAGCACCGGGACCGGTGGCAGCACCGGCGATCCCGGGAGTCTCAGCCCTGCCGGGACCGCTCGTCGACCCCGGCAAGCCCGCGGCGACGATGGGCACACTCACGACCTCGCCGGACATCGCTGTGGCCGGCACGCAGACCACGATCTCCGGTGCCGGGCTCCCGGCGAACAAGGACGTCACCCTCACCTGGAGCACTGCCACCGTCGACTGGATGGTCGATGCACGCCCGGATAGCGTCGACTACCTCGGCCGCAAGACGACCAAGTTCGCCGTGCTGCTGGCCACGGCGCAGACCGACGCTGCCGGTGCGTTCAAAGTCACGCTCGCCGCTCCGCACGACTTCGGCGGCCTCCATGACATCTACGCCGTCGTTGACGGCCTCCAGGTCGCGAAGGGCGGTTTCCTGATCGCCCGCCACGCGACCATGACGCCGAAGAAGGGCCCGATCGGCACGCCGATCACGATCACGTACTCCGGCCTAGGCTCCTCGCTCTACGAGGGCTCGGTGTCGCTCAACTACGACAACAAGTTCGCCGGACAATTGACCGCAAACTGGTCGCGCGGGGTCGCCGTCGCGCACATCCGCGCCTCAGGCCCCGTCGGCAAGCACGTGATCTACCTCGACGACTCGGTCACGTTCGGCTACATGAACATTCCGCAGTCGCCGAATCCGTGGGCCGTGAGCAAGAAGTTCATCTTCACGGTGACCAAGGATGCGGGCCGGCCCGCCGCACGCATCGACTGGCCGATGAACATGACCCCGACGATGTCTCCGACGACGACCCTCAACGCCGTGAAGGCGATCGCGGGCACTACGGCGGCGACCGCATCGTTGAGCGTCGCAAGCGGCCAGATCCTCACGAAGGTGGATGTGGCGGCCGGTGGGCTGATGCCGAACGCTCCGGTCACCCTGCAGTGGGCCTCCGTCGTCGGCAACCGCGTGAACTGCACGGGCACCTGCTGGACGTTCACGACCACTCCGCTCGGCACGGCCACCACCGGCGCCGACGGGACGCTGAAGACGAAGATCACCGTGCCCGACGGATTGGGTGGCTGGCACGCGGTGCAGCTCGTCCAGGGCACCAACACGATGGCGCAAGTGCCGTTCTTCGTGAAGCGCAGCTTCGCATCCGCTCAGCCCATCTCCGACCTGACCCTCCACGCCGGCCAGCACTTCACGGTCCACCTGAAGGGGCTCGGCTGGACACAGCTCGACAACACGATCGCCGTCGACTACGACAACGCCTATATGGGTTACGGCTGTGGGTTCAACAGCCAGGGCGACACCGTGCTCGACATGGTCGCGAGCGGTGAACCTGGAACGCATCTGATCGACATGTATCCGCTGCTCTACACACAGCAGCCGTCGTACGCGAACACGCCCTACGGGATGATCCCGATGCTCTCGTACGCCTCCGACCTTCCCGGGCTTGCGCTCGGGTACCAGCTGCCGGCGATGCGCTTGGCGATCACGGTCGTCAAGTAGGTGGTCCCGGCACGTGAGGAGCGGCGCTGCAGCGCCGCTCCTCACGCCCTCTCCCGCCGCAGCCGTGGCAGCCACCAGTTCCAGCGGCCGAGCACGGCCATCGCCGACGGAACGAGGATCGCCCGCACGATCGTCGCGTCGAGCGTGACCGCTACCGCGAGGCCCACCCCGAACTCGCGCAGGCCCTCGATCCGGCCGACGATGAAGCCCGAGAACGCCGCGACCATGATCGCGGCAGCCGCCGTGACGATGCCTCCGGTTCGCTGGAGCCCGTGCGCGACGGCGCCGGTATCGTCGTCGCCCGCGTCATGCGCCTCGCGGATGCGCGAGACCATGAACACCTCGTAGTCCATTGAGAGCCCGAACAACGCTGCGAACAGAAACACCGGGATCCAGGCTTCGATCGGGTGATCGAAGACGAGGGAGAGCACGCCGAAGGTCGCCGCCACCGAGAGGCCGTTCAGCACGAGCGCTTTCAGCGGGAGCACCGCTGACCGGAACGCCCGCAGCAGCACGAGATAGGTGAACACAAGCACGCAGAGGACGAGCCACGGGACGGCGGCGTAGGTACGTGAGATGAAGTCGACGCCCTGCGGCGGGGCACCGCCCGCGTAGACCTTCGTGCCCGGCGGAAAGCGCGCTGCCGGGATCAGCCGGTCGCGCAACTCGTTGACATACCGACGTGTCGCCGCGTCGCCCCACGCATGGCGGTTCGCGACGATCACCTGCCGGTACCGCCCGCGACCCGCCACGTAAGGAGGATGCCGGCCGCGCGCGACGACGAGCGTCTCCGGGTCGTGGACGAGTTTGCGCACGAGTCGTTCGGTTGCGACGCGCCCTCCCCCGACGATCACGACGTGCGTCGGCGTGACAAGCCCGCCACCCAGGGCGTTTTGGAGCGCGTCGTAGCCTCGAACCGCCTCGGCGGACGAAGGGATGCCCGTCAGAGAGCCGGGAGTGAGCGTCAGCGTCGTGGCGGGGAGCGCGAGCGCGATCAGCACGATGCTCCCTGAGGCGAGGAACGTGCGCGGCCGGCGCATGATCGTCCGGGCGAACGGGCCCCAGAACGCGCCGCCGCGCGCGCGGCCGGCGATCCGGTTGCCGAGCAACGAGAGGAGAGCCGGCTGCAGGGTCAGGGCGGCCGCGACCGAGACGACCGGGATCAGGAGACCGGCGATCCCCATCGAGCGGATGAACGGCACCGGTACCACGAGCAGGAGCCCGAGCCCGACCGCGACGGCGCCACCTGAGAAGGCCACCGCCCTGCCTGCTGTCGTGGCGGTGCGCACGACCGCGGCGTCTGGCGCCAGTCCGCGGCCCAGCTCCTCCCGGTAGCGGTGCACAACCAGGAGCGAGTAGTCGACCGCGAGGCCGAGCCCGATCAACTCGACGAGATTGCGGACGTAGGCGACCATCGACACCTCGTGCGCGACCAGGTAGAGCAGGCCGAGCGTCCCCGCGATCGTGCAGCTCGCGACGACGAACGGAATCGCGACGGCGAGCGAAAGCCCAAAGACGGCGAGCAGCACGAGCAGGGTCAGCGGGACGGCGATCGCCTCGCCGCGGTGCAGGTCGGCCGCGAAGATCGGGTCGAGGTCGGCCTGGACGGCGGGCTGGCCGGTGACGAGCGCCCGCGGGCTTCCTCGGAGAGCGCGACGCAATGCGCGCGTGTAGCGCTTGGCGTGCTGCAGGTCGAGTGACGTGCGCACGTCTGCAAAGAACAGGCCGTCGGCCTTTCGGAGCGCTCCAGGCCTGCTGGAGGGCACGACTCGGGCCGCCTGAGCGAGCCGGGCGGCTAGTCCGCGCTGGTCGTGGGTCTGAAAGACGACCGTGAAGGTTCCGTCGGGACGTTCGCCGAACTGCTTCTGCAGGATCTCACGGGCGCGCTCGGAGTCTGTTCCCGGCACGGAGAACGAGTTCGCAAGCAGCGGCGAGAGGTGCGCTGAGGCAACGATCCCGGAGACGAGCACCGCCAGCCAGACGACGAGGACGAGCACACGGAAGCGAACGACACCGCGGGTCCAGCGCTCCAGCACAACGGGTATTTACCGATTCCGCCGGCCTTGCGGCGATCTACGGTGAGCGGATGAAGCTTCTCGCCCTCGTCGCAGCGGTGTTCGCCGTCGCCTCCCCGTCGAAGACGGTTCACCTTGCGATCGTGCACACCGTGAGTGGCTGCCACATCTGGCAAACCGCCCACAGCCACGGTCCCGCAGTTCTCCTGA
>DATBBH010000043.1:0-7214 GCA_036271075.1 Gaiellaceae bacterium
GGGAAGTAGAACGCGGTCCGGAAGAACCCGACCCCTCTCACACGCCTGTTGACGAGGACGGCCAGGAAAAGTGCAACCGCAGTCTGGATCGGAACGACAAAGATGACGTAGTAGAAGTTGTTGCGCAGCGAAGTGCCGAAGTTGTTCTGATCGAGTCCGGGCTCGGTCAGCAGATGGCGGTAGTTGGCGAGGCCGACGTAGTGCGCGTTCGCGCCGAGCGGGCTGCCGTTGCCGTTCCAGTCGGAGACGCTCACCCAGGCCGCCATGGCGATCGGGATCAGGAGGAACACGCCAAGGATGACGATCACGGGCGCGATGAAGAGCCAGCCCGCCGCGGCCTGGTGACCACGGATCCCGGGCTCGCGCCAACGCCACCAACGGCCTCCAGCGACGCGCGTCGCCACTTCCCGCCTCCCTTCCTTGTCCGTGGGCTGTCGGGCGTCGCCCGCCGGCGGCTCCAGGCCGCCGGCGGGCTTCACCGGTTCGTCGATCGGGACCTTTCTACTTCAGGATCGACTGCAGCTCGCTATTGACCCTGTTCAGGATCGTCTTCGGATCCGTCGAGGGAAGCGCCTGCAGCTGCTGGTTGAAGTCACCGAGCACGGTCGCGATGTCCGGAACGGTCGGGATGCTCGTCGAGTAGTCAGCTCCCGCGAGGAACGCCGCGTACTGCGGGTAGAGCTTCTTCCATTCCTTCGCGTCCGCCCGGACCGACGGCATCACGCCGAAGGCCTTCGCGTTCCCCATCTCGACCTTGGTCTGGGTGAGGTACGAGATCAGCGACATCGCGTCGGTCTTGTTCTTCGACGCGGCCGCGAGGCCCCACCCACCGTCGTACTGGAGCGTTCCCTTGATCCCAGTCGGGCCTGCCGGCAGCTCAACCGCCTTGTAGGAGACGGTCGGGTAGTCGGCCTTCATCGCGCCGGCGATCCAGTTGCCCTCGATCGTCATGGCGCACTCCTGCTTCCCGAAGCCTTCTCCGCCCCACCCGGCACCGATCTGGTTCGTCAGCTTCATCGAGCCGGCCTTCAGCATCGACTTGACGAAGTTGAAGGCGGTGACGTTCGCCTTGCTGTTGACGGTTGCCGTCTTCCCGTCCTTCGAGACGAGCCAGCCGCCGGCCTGGAGCATGAAGACGCCGAGCCGGTGGAATTCAGGGTTGGTGCAGAGGCCGACCTGCCCGGACCGCGTGAGCTTCTTCGCGACCGCGGCCAGCTGCGCCCAGGTCTTCGGGTAATTGTTGCTCGTCAGTCCCGCCCTCTTCCAGGAAGCGGTGTTGATCACGAGCGCGAGCGTCGAGAAGTCCTTCGGCGCTGCATACAGGTGGCCCTTGTACGTGTAGGCCGCGCGTAGGCTCGGATAGAAGGACTTGACGTTCTTCAGGTTGTCGAGGCTTGCGAGGTCGCCTGCCTTGGCATACGTCGCAACCTGGTCGTTGCCGAGGTAGAAGATGTCCGGCGGGTTGCCCGAGGCGAAGCCCTGGGCGAGTTGCTGCCCGAGGTCGGAGGCCACGACCACGTTCACCTGGGTGCCGGTCAGCTTGGTATACGCCTTCGCGGCGTTGGTGACGGCGAACGTCTCCGCGGGGCCGGAGCTCCCGATCAGAGCCGTCAGCGTCGTTGCCTTTCCGCTCTGACGCGAGCCGAGGGCCGTGCCCGCCGTGAGGGCGAGCGCGACGACCATGGCGAGCACGAGCACGGCCCTCGAGCGAGCGATGCGGGGTTTCCGATGTGCCTTCACTGCAAAGTTCCTCCTTCGAGCTATCGAGAACGGCGTAGGAGTCGGTCGTCGCATTGACCGATCGGCTCGGCAGCAATCGCGCGCGTCCTCTGGTTGGAAGCGCTTTCAGGAACAGGGGCGGCGAGATTATGCCTCATCTTCAGGAAAGTCAAGCTCACCACCCTTGACTTTCGACGTCCTCGCAGGCAAAAGGTTAATTCGCATGGAAGCGATTCCGAGACCTGCTGCCCGGATCGCCGACGTCGCCGCACGGGCGGGCGTCGGGATCGCCACGGTCTCCCGCGTCGTGAACGACCGCGGGAACGTCGCCGCGGCGACGCGGGAGCGGGTGCTCGAGGCGATCCGCGCGCTCGAGTACCGCCCGAGCTCGGTCGCCCAGAACCTTTCGCTGAAACGCACGCTCGTGATCGGGGTGGTGCTGCCGTTCCTGACGGAGGCCTCGCCGATCGAGCGTGTCCGGGGCATCGTGACCGCGCTCGCGTCGTCGCCCTACGACCTCGCGCTCTATGACGTCGAATCGGCGGACCGCCAACAGCGGGCATTTCGTCTGCTCTCCGATGCCCATCGCACGGACGGCCTGCTCGTCGTCTCCCTGATTCCACCGGACGAGGAGGTTCGACGGCTCCGATCCGAGACGATCCCGTGCGTGCTCATCGACGCGCGGCATGACGGAGTGCCGAGTGTCGTGATCGACGACGTCGCGGGCGGCGAGCTCGCGACGCAGTACCTCCTCGAGCTCGGCCACCGCCGGATCGCATTCATCGGCGACAAGCCGACCGACCCTTTCCGGTTCCAGTCGAGCCGCGACCGAACGACCGGGTATGAGCGGGCTCTCGAGTCCGCGCGTGTCCCGATCCGTCCCGAGTACGTACGCGAGGGAACGCAGAGTCGCCACGTCGCGCGCAGCATCGCGGACGAATTGCTCCGGCTTCCCGAGCCGCCGACCGCAGTGTTCGCCGCGTCGGACGTTCAGGCGCTCGGCGTGCTCGAGGCCGCGCGCGCGCTGCGGATCGACGTGCCCGAGCAGCTGTCGGTGATCGGATTCGACGACATCGAGATCGCCTCGTACGTCGGGCTGACCACCGTCCGCCAGCGACTTTTCGAGAGCGGTCGCAGGGGCGCCGAGTTGCTACTCCAAGCGCTAGCCGGCGAGCCGACTCCCGCACACGTCGAAACCTTGCCGCTCGACCTCGTCGTCCGCGGCACGACTCGCCCCACTCGCTGACCCGAAGTAAGCGACGTCAGGTGGCGCTGAGCTTGGCGGCCGCAGCGAGCTCGCGGGGCGTGGCCGACCGCACGTGCTCGACGCCGGCGGCGGCATACGCCTCGTCCTCGTCGAGCGTCTCGTGTTCGAGCAGTGCGGCTGCGAGCGCGTCGAGCTGCTCCCGCTTTGCGATCAGCAGCTCGACAACCTCCTTGTGGGCGCCCTCGACGATGCGGCGCACCTCGTCGTCGATCACTTCTTGTGTGCGTTGCGAGACCTCGGATGCGCCCGGCAGCAGCGGCCCCTGGCTCTCGGCCGGCAGCACGGCGAGCGGTCCGACCGCCTCGCTCATCCCCCAGCGGCCGACCATCTGGCGTGCGATGCCGGTGAGCTGCTGGATGTCCGACTCGGCGCCGGTGGTCGGCTCGCCGTAGACGACCTCCTCGGCCGCCCTGCCGCCGAGGGCGACCTTGATCTTCGCGAGCAACTCGCGCCGCTCGTAGCTGAAACGATCGGCGTCCGGCGCGGAGAACGTGACGCCGAGCGAGAAGCCGCGCGGGATGATCGAGATCTTCCGCACCGGGTCCGCACCCTCGGTCAGCATCCCGACGAGCGCATGCCCGCCCTCGTGATAGGCGGTGCGCCGCTTGTCCTCGGGGCTCATCATCACCTTCCGCTCGGCGCCGAGCACAATCCGCTCCAGCGAGTCGGTGAAGTCGGCCTCGGTCACTTGATCGTGGCTGCGGCGTGCGGCGAGCAACGCGGCCTCATTGACCAGGTTCGCGAGATCCGCGCCGACCATCCCAGGCGTCGTCGCGGCGATGCGGCCCAGGTCGACGTCCGGGGCGAGCGGCACGGAGCGGGTGTGCACCTCCAGGATCTTCTCGCGCCCGCCGCGATCCGGCGGTTGCACTGCGACGCGCCGGTCGAAGCGTCCGGGTCGCAGGAGCGCCGCGTCGAGGACATCGGGACGGTTCGTCGCGCCGATCACGATCACGCTGGTCGCTGAGTCGAAGCCGTCCATCTCCGTGAGGATCTGGTTGAGGGTCTGTTCGCGCTCGTCGTTGCCCCCGCTGAAGCCGGCGACCCCGGACGTGCGCGAGCGGCCAATCGCATCGAGCTCGTCGATGAAGACGATCGCCGGCGCCGATTGCTTTGCCTGCGCGAACAGATCGCGTACACGCGCCGCGCCGACGCCGACGATCGCCTCGACGAACTCGGACGCGGCCAGTGAGAAGAATGGGGCCTCCGCCTCGCCCGCGACGGCGCGCGCGAGCAGCGTCTTGCCGGTGCCCGGCGGCCCGCTCAGCAGGACGCCGTGGGGGATGCGTCCGCCGAGCTTCTGGTAGCGCTCGGGGTGACGCAGGAAGTCGACGACCTCGGTCAGCTCCGACTTCGCCTCGTCGATCCCGGCGACGTCCGCGAACGTGACGCGCTCGCCCGACGGCTCGTACCGCCGCGCTCGCGAGCGGCCGAAGGCGCCGAGCATGCCCTGGACGTTGCCCGCACGCCGCATCAGCAAAAAGAGGAGCCCGACGAAGAGAATCGTCGGGCCGAAGCCGACGAGGAGGCTCTCCCACCACGGCGCGCTGGTCGTGAGCGGCTTCGCATTGACGACAACGCGTTTGCTGACGAGCAGCTGCGACAGCGCTTTGGTGTCCGCGAACTCGGGGATCTCGGTCTGGAAGCGAAGCGCCGGCTTCGAGCCTGCGTAGCTCTCCTTGCGGGCGAACGTCCCCTGGATCGCAGTGCCCTTGGACGTGATCGACGCGACCCGCCCGGCATTGACTTCCTCGAGGAAGAAGGGGCTGTACGGCACGTGCAGGCGCTCGGGAGGCCGCGTCGCCCGTGTGCCCACCCAGTAGTTGATCGCAAAGAGCACGACGACGAAGGCGAGCAGGCGCCACCCCGGGCGAAAGCGGGGCTTCTCGGGCGACGGAGCAGGCTGCGGATTCGTGCTCGTGTCGAGAGGATGCTACGCGCCGCGACGAAGCTCAGGCGTCGCGCAGCTTCAGCACGAAGGCGCCCGCCGCGAGTGCGACGAGCGCATACCCGGTGAACAGCGCAAACCCGGTCCACGGGGCGAGACTCGACGAGTCCTGCGTCAGCTGAATGATCGCGCGCCCGGCATTGCTCGGCAGGTACGGCGAGATGGCGTTGTTCCAGCTCGTCGGCAAGACATTCATCAGCGGCGGCAGCACGAAGAAGATCGCGGCGAACGCCGAGATGCCTCCTGCCGTGCTGCGGAGGATCGCGCCGATCCCCACCGTCATGATCGCGGCCACTCCGAGATACAGACCGGCACCGATCACCGCGCGCGAGACGCCCGGGTGTTGCCATGAGTAGCTCGCGTGATGGCGCGAGAGGATCGCCTGGCTCGCGAAGAACGCGATCAGCACCGACGGCACCATCAGCGCGAGCGTGACGGTCGCGAAGACGCCCGCCTTCGCCCACAGCACCGGCAGGCGCTTCGGCACTGCGGTCAGCGACGCGCGGATCATTCCCGTCGAGTACTCGCCGGTGACCACGAGCACTCCGAGCACTCCGATTGCGAGCTGCGCGATCTGTGAGCCGATGAGTGCCGGGTCGAGCGGGTTGAAGTGCGCGCGGTCGCCGGGGCTTCGCGAGCCCCAGTGCGTCGAGATGATCGTCGACGCCAGGATCGGGAACCCGATCGTGAGCACGGTCGCGATGAGCAGCGACCACTTGGTCGAGCGTACGGTCCAGAACTTCGTCCACTCCGAACGGACGACACGCGCCTGGGTGACGTTGCGGACTGGCTCCACAAGCGCGGGGATCGCAGTCACGCGACGGCCTCCTCGTGCCCGTACTCCAGCTCGCCGCGGGTGATCTCCATGAAGGCCTCCTCGAGCGACGCCTGATGCGGCGTCAGCTCGAACAGCACGATCCCCTGGGCCGCGGCCGCGCGCCCGATCTCCTCGGCGCCGACACCGGCGACCTCGAACACGCCGTCGCCGTCGGCCTCGGCGGAGCCGCCGAGCCGGGTGACGGCCTGCTGCAGCGCCGCGGGGTCGGGCGTGCGCACGCGGACGAGATCCTTGGACGCCGCCGCGACGAACTCGTGCACGCTCGTGTCGGCGATCAGCCGGCCCCTTCCGATCACGATCAGATGATCTGCCGTCATCGACATCTCGCTCATCAGGTGCGACGAAACGAACACGGTGCGGCCTTCGGAGGCGAGACCGCGCAGCAGGCCGCGGATCCACTGGATGCCCTCCGGGTCGAGGCCGTTGACCGGTTCGTCGAGCATCACCGTCTGCGGGTCGCCCAGCAGCGCCGTCGCGATCCCCAGCCGCTGGCCCATGCCGAGCGAGAACTTGCCGGCGCGCACACGCGCGACCTCGTGCAGCCCGACGAGGTCGATCAGTTCCTCGACGCGGCGGCGGGAGATGCCGTGGGTCTGCGCGAGCGCCCGCAAGTGGTTTCGCGCCGACCGTCCCGTGTGGATGGACCGCGCCTCGAGCAGCGCACCGACCTCGTGCAACGGCGCCGCATGCTGCGCATAGGGCTTGCCGTTCACGATCACGTTGCCGGCTGTCGGCCGGTCGAGGCCGAGCACCAGCCGCATCGTCGTCGACTTGCCTGCGCCGTTCGGGCCGAGGAACCCGGTGACGATCCCCGGCCGGACGTCGAATGTCAGCGAGTCGACCGCGCGCTTGTCGCCGTAGTCCTTCGTCAGCTCGCGCGCCGAGATCATGGTCGAAGAAGACCATAGGGATTCTGACGGAAGTCTGATTGTCACCGAATGGCGCCGCTCACTCCTCGCGGAGCACGGCGCCGACCGGCATCCGCGCGAGTGACCGCGCGGCGCCGGTGACCGCCAGCAACGTCCCGAGCACGACCGCCCCGGCGAGGCCGGCGAGGAACTCCCATGGAATGGCGAGGTGGTCGGGCGGTGGGTCGAAGACGTGCTGCAGCATCGCGACGAGCATCAGGGCGAGCACCAGCCCGAGTGCGACCGCGAGCACGGCTGCGGCCGCAAGGACCACCGCCGCCTCACTCCAGACGAACGCCAGGATCTCGCGGGCCGGCGTGCCGATCGCTGCCATCGTCGCGAACTCGTGCCGCCGCTCCCTCATCGCGACGACGAGGAGCAGGACCATCGCGCCGGCGGCGAGCAGGACGGCGAACAGCTCTTCGATCGTCGCGATGCCGGAGAGGTCGACGGTCGTGATCGAGCTCACGGTCTGCATGGCCTGCTCGCGGATGTCGTTCACTACGACCTTCCCGTGCAGCGCGGCGCGGATCG
>DATBBH010000044.1:0-25616 GCA_036271075.1 Gaiellaceae bacterium
TGTGCGCCGGCGGCCGACAGCGACCCCTCGATGAAGCTCTGCGACCGGCAACGGTTGTACGTGATCAGCGGCACCTGTGTGAGGTCGCGAGCCGTGATCGGCCGCCTCAGAGCCGCGAGCGGATGATCCTGGCGGACAACGACCGTCCACGGGTCCCGGAGCACTTCGATCGTCTCCAGCTCCTCGCGAGCAATCGGCAGCAGCACGAACGCGACGTCCAGCTCGCCCGCCACGAGCAGGTCGACGAGATGCTCGATCTCGGCGTCCTCTCTGAGCGAGGTTGCGACCGGAACCGGCTCCTGCAGGAGTCGGCGAAAGAGGCCGGGGAGCAACGTCTGAGAGACGCTCTGGAACGTTCCGATGCGCAGGACCGGAACGCCGTCGTCACGAGCGTTGTTCAAATCTGCGCGCGCAGCGCTCAGGCGTGCGTTGATCACCTTCGCGTGGTCGAGCAGCAATTGCCCCTCCGGGGTGATCGCGACCTTCCGCGATCCGCGTAGCCGCGTGACGAGCCGTGCTCCCACCAGTCGCTCGAGCGTCGCGATCTGCCCGCTGATCGCCGACTGGCTGTAACCCATGCGGGTACCGGCGCCGCTGAACGATCCTTCGCTGGCGATCGCCTCGAGCGCGGCCAAGTGACGGAGCTCAACGCCGTGCCACGAGCCCGCGTTCGTCTCCATAGGACGTTCGACGGACGAATCGAGCACAGGTTGGTCGGTTATCTGCAACCTCGATCGGGTTGCAGGACAGTGAGACCGCCGAGAAGGAAGAGGAAAATCTCGGCGGCCCCACCGGGTCCCGATCAAGCGGAGACAAGCGTCGCTCAACTCGGCGCGATGAGCAACGCGAGCCTGCGATAACCCGAGCGCGAGATTCAGCGAGCTGTTCCGTACCGCTTGGCGATCGCAACCACCTGGCGTGCCGCTCCGAGCATTGCCGCATCGACGAACTCGCCATCCGCGAGCGTCGTTGTCTCGAGTGCGGTACCGAGCCGATCGATCGTTGCACGTGCCCGCGCAACCTCCTCGTCGGCCGGCAGGTAAGCCTGCTCGATCGGCGCAAGCTGGTCGGGATGGATCGCCGCGCGTCCGAGGTGACCGAGCTCGCGCCCCAGGATGCAGGACCGAGTCAGTCCTTCGAGATCGCGCACGTTTGGATACACCGCTTGCGGCGGCCGTGACAGGCCAGCTGCGACGGCGGCGTTGACGATGCGCCCACGCGCCCAGGCGAGGCCGGCTTCGAGAGCACCGGTCTCGGAGCGCAAATCTGCTTCGCCCAGCGAGATGCCATGAACGCCGGGCGCGCACGCGATCGCGTAGGCGGCCTCGACACCAGCGGCCGACTCGATCAGGCAATGAATCTCGAGCGGCCGCAGCAGTCGCCCGGCAACGGCACCGACGTCTTCGGGACGCTTCACCTTCGGCACGATCACTCCCTCGATTCCGCCGAGCTCCCTGACGACGTCGAGGTCGTCTTCCGCAAGTCCGGTGCGCAGACCGTTGATGCGCACGAAGACCGGCTTGCCGCGCGACCGGTCGAGGAGCGACGACAGGCTGTCCCGCGCCTCGGTCTTCGCCGCAGGAGCGACGCCGTCCTCGAGGTCGACGATCACTGCGTGCGCGGCAGAGGCGAGCGCGTTCCCCACCCGGTCGGGCCGATCGGCGGGGACGTAGAGCCAGGTGAGCGGCGGAACGTTCACGCGGACTGAGAGCCTCTAATCGGGCGTCTCGTCGCTCGTCGTCACCAGTTCGCTGTATTCAGGGTGGTGGCGAATGTAGGCGGCGACGAAGGGACAGAAAGGCACAACACGCTGACCGCGTGCGCGAATGTCGTCCAACGCGCCGCGGACGAGCACGGCGCCGAGCCCTTCGCCCTCCCGTGACGGATCGACGTCGGTGTGGACGAGCACCACGGTCGCCTCGTCCGGTCGCCGGTAGCGGATCTCGCCGACGAGAGCGCCGTCGACGTGGAGCTCATAGCGAAGCTCCGCCGGGTTGTCGGAGACTGTGATGTTGTTGGTTTCGTCGTTCATCGTGGGCCGGTCGTGACCTCCAGCGGCGAAAACTAACTGTCATCTGACCTTTCGCGTCTCCTGACTCGGGCCTCGCGCCGGTTGCATCGTGTGAAACTGTGCCGTGGTCTCTAGGTGCGTATGACCAAGGTTGCAGTGGTCGCGAGCGCGAGCGGGAACGGCAAGACGACCCTTGGGCGCGAGCTTGCCCGGCGGCTTGGGGCTCCGTTCTTTGAGTTGGACGCGTTCGTTCACGGGCCGAACTGGGTGGAGACGCCCGACGACGAGTTGCGCGCATTGGTGGAGCCGATCGTCTCCTCGGACCGGTGGGTGATCGACGGCGCCTACCGAGGGAAGCTCGGCGATCTCGTTCTTGACGCGGCCGATGTCGTGGTCTGGCTCGACCTGCCGATTCGCGTCTGGCTGCCACGCCTCGCACGGCGCACCTGGCGCCGAGTTCGCAGCAGAGAGCTTCTTTGGAACGGCAACCGCGAGTCGCTGGGCTCAGTGCTCTGGGGCCGCGAATCGCTCGTTGTCTGGTCGTTCCGGTCACACTTCCGCCGCCGCCGCGAATGGCCGCAGGCTTTCTCGCACCTACGCGTGGTCCGTTTGACGACCACCGCGGAGGTCGCGCGGTTCCTCGCTGAGGCGAGCCTGTCGTCGTAGGCTGCACCTGGTGAGAGAGCTACTGCTGGCTTGGTACCAGGCGAACGGCCGCGACCTTCCCTGGCGCCACACCAAAGACCCGTACGCGATCCTCGTGTCGGAGGTGATGCTGCAGCAGACGCAGGTCGAGCGCGTGATCCCGCGCTGGCACGCGTGGCTCGAGCGCTGGCCGACCGTCGAGTCGCTGGCCGCTTCCTCACCCGCCGACGTGATCGTCGAATGGCAAGGGCTCGGCTACAACCGGCGCGCGGTCAGCTTGCACCGGGCGGCGCAACACGTCGCCGCGAACGGCTGGCCCGATGACCTGACCGCGTTGCCCGGGGTCGGGCCGTACACGGCGGCTGCTGTAGGCAACTTCGCCTTCGGTCGCGACGTCCTCCCCGTCGACACGAACGTCTTGCGCGTGCAAGAGCGCACGGGCCGCCCCTTCGACGGCGTTTGTGCGCAAGCGCTCTTCGACCTCGGCGCAACGATCTGCCTTGCACGAATCCCGCGCTGCGGCGAGTGCCCACTCGCATCCCAATGTCCGTCGCGCGGCGGGCGCTACGAGCCGCTGCGCAAACAGTCGAAGTTCGAAGGCTCGTTCCGTCAGCGGCGCGCAGCTGCCCTGCGCGCAGTCGCAGCAGGCGAGCAGCCGGCGGACGGTGACGCGCTCGTGTCACTCGAGCGCGACGGGCTCGTGGTCTTGCGCAACGGGACCGCAATGCTCCCCAGCTAGCCGAGCGGCAATAGCGCGCCCTCGTGCTCGAGCAGGAAGCGCTTGACGTGCAACCCGCCGCCGAAGCCGGTCAACGATCCATCGGCGCCGATCACACGATGGCATGGCAGGACGATCGGGAGCGGGTTCTGGCCGTTCGCTGCGCCAACTGCGCGCGCCCGGTCCGGGCCAAGGCCGATCCGGCGCGACTGCTCGCCGTAGCTCACCGTCTGCCCATACGGGATCGTGGCGAGCGCGAGCCAACACTCGCGCTGGAACTCGGTACCGTCGAGGTCGAGCGGCAGGTCGAACACGGTCAGTTCACGCGCGAAGTACGCCTCCAACTGCACGGCCGCCTCGTCGAGGACGTCGCAGCTGTCCTCGGCAAGGCCCCTCGCCGACCAGCGCACGCGGCTCAGCCCCGCGTCGGTGGCGACGAGACCGAGTGTTCCGATGGGCGTGTCGACTTGGCGGCTCGGCATCTCTCGACTATTGAAACGGGCGACTCACCCGGAATGTGAGAGGAGAGCCACGGCTTGCGCGGCCAGGCCCTCCCCGCGGCCGGTGAAGCCTAGGTGGTCGGTCGTCGTGGCGCGGACGTTCACCTCGCCGCCGCCGAGCGCCTCCGACAAGCGTTGCCGCATCTCCTCGCGATATGGCGCGATGCGCGGCTGCTCGCCGATGAGGATGCAGTCGGCATTGACGAGCACCCAGCCGGCCTCGTTGACCTGCCGGTAGGCCTCACGCAGGAGATCGAGGCTCGAGGCGCCGTGGTAGCGCGCATCGTCGGACGGGAAAAGCGAGCCGATGTCGCCGAGCCCGGCAGCGCCGAGCACGGCATCGACGAGGGCGTGTGCGAGCACGTCGCCGTCGGAGTGACCCGCCAGGCCGCGGTCGTAGTCGAGGCGCACGCCGCCGAGCACGAGCGGGACGCCGCGCTCCAGCGCATGCGCGTCGACACCGATCCCGACACGAATCGTCACTGGATCACACTGGGCAGCTCGTCGAGGGACTCGATCCGAATCGCACCGGGCGGCGGCTGCTGCAGATAACCCCACGGCCCGCGGCGAATGTGGACACCGACCATCCCCGCCGCGATCGCGGGGCCGACGTCGTTGTCCACGCGGTCGCCCACATAGGCGATCTTCCCAGGCTCGACGCCGGCGAGCTCGGCGACGCGCGCGAAGAACGCCGGATCGGGCTTATGCACGCCCCAGCCCTCCGACGACCCTACGGCGTCGAAATGCACGCGCAGGTCGTCCTCCACGAACGAAGGGGTGTTGCCGGAGGCGCAGACGCGGTAGCCGGCCGCCTGCAAGCGCGCGATGCACGGCAGTGCGTCGGGATACCAGTCCTCGATCGTCCACGTCCCGGCCGGCTGGTCGATGCCGAGCAGCTCCCAGACGTCGTTGTGGTGGCGCCCCTGCGCGATCGTCGCGCCGAGCCCGGCCATCAGGGTGAACGGAGTCACGCCGCCCGCCTCCGCGACGCGTGTCCACATGTTCGTCTCGTCGACGAGCGTCTCGCCGATGTCGAAGACGACTACGTCGACAGCCATGCCGCCACACGCTCGAGGTCGGCGCGGGTCGTCACCTTGAGCAGACGCTCGTCACCGGCCACGACTTTGATCCGCCCGCCGTTCGCCTCCACGAGCGACGCACAGTCGGAGCCTTCGCCGCCGCGCAACGCGTCTCGCAGTGCGGCCGCAACGAAGCACTGCGGCGTCTGCACGATGACGAGCTCGTCGCGCACGAGCGTTTCGTGCACCGCATCCTCGCGCACACGCTTCACCGTGTCGACGACCGGTAGGCCGGGGACGACACCCTCGAAGCCTTCGCCTAGTGCACCGACCACACGCTCGATCACGTCGTCCGGCAGCAATGGACGCGCTGCGTCGTGGACGAGGATGACGGCGACGTCGTCGGGCACCTCCGCGACGCCGGCGCGCACCGATTCCGTGCGTGTCTCGCCGCCGGTGACGCAGGCGGTCACCTTCGAGACGCCGAGCTCCTCGGCCAGCAAGATCGCCGGCTCCTCCCACTCGGGCGGTGCGACGAGGACGACGGCGTCGATCCAGTCGCTCTCGTCGAGCCGCCGCAGCGGCTCAGCCAGCAGCGGCAGGTCGCCGAGCCGAACGAACGCCTTCGGCCGGTCCTCACCAAGCCGCTCCCCTCGCCCAGCGGCGACGAGGACGGCCCAGACACGTGCGCCGCTCGGGGTCGATGCCGTGGTCATGTCGAGCGAAGTCAAGCACTGCAAGGACGCAGGGAGTCCCGGTAGGCACCTACCGGGGCGACCGAGGACACGGCAGGGCGCAGACTTGCAGCCGACAGGGCCACGGAGGGCGACCCCGAGCGGCGCACACTAACGTGTGGCTGTTGCCTTCCGGGTCGCGGGCTTCTTCGCCGCAGTGGTCGTCTTCTTCACCGATGCGGTCGCCTTCTTCGCGACGGCCTTGACCGGAATCGCCTTCGCGGTGGGGGCAGCCTTGGCGGCCGGCACGGCCTTCTTGGCAGTTGCCTTCCGCTCAGCGGGCGTGAGCTTCGGCTTTGCGCCCTCCGTGAGCGTCATCTCGAGCCACTCGAGCGCCTCGTCCTCGCTCATGTTCTTCGCATACATCAGCTCGGAAGCGAGGATCTTCTTCGCCTTGACGTACATCTGCTTCTCACCGGTCGAGAGGCCCTTCTCACCGTCGCGCAGCGCCAGGTTGCGAACGACCTCGGCGAGCTCGTAGATGTCGCCCGTCTTCATCTTGTCCCGGTTGTGCTTGAAGCGCCGGTTCCAGTTCTTGGGCATCTCGGTGCCGCCGGAGGTCAGGTACTTGACGACCTTCTTGACCGCTTCCTCGTCGATCACCTTGCGCAGGCCGACGCGCTCGGCGTTGTCGGCGGGAACGTTCACGGTCATGTCGTTGTGCAGGATCTTGATCGTCAGGTACTCGCGCTTCTCGCCGAGCACCTCGCGCTTCTCGCGCTTCACAACCGTCCCGGCACCGTGGTGCGGGTACACCACCTTGTCACCAACCTTGTACAAACCTCTCCTCCGGTTCCGTGTGTAGTCGCGAAAGTGCCGGCGGCCTCGAAAAGGCTCACCGGCGGGAACGACAGGGTACCAGAAACCCTGCAAATACGCCATTTTCGGGAAAATGCCTGCTAGTCGGCGAAATCCGCCAGAGCGGCCCCGAGGGCCTGCCTAAGCGTCTCTGCCTCGGGCCCCACGACCGAGGAAATGCCAAATTTGTGACATTCCTCGGCCCGGCGGTCGGACTGGGTCGCCGGGCGCAGGCGCCCGGTGAGGCCGATCTCGCCGTAGGCCGCCACGCCGTCGCGCACCGGAACGCCCTTGGCCGCCGAGGCGATCGCCAGCGCGATCCCGAGGTCGGCCCCAGGCTCGTCGATCCGGACACCGCCGGCGACGTTCACGAAGACATCGGCGCCGCCGAGCGGCAGCCCGGCATGGCGGGAGAGCACGGCGACGATCATCGCGAGGCGCTTGGGGTCGACACCGGTGCCGACGCGCCGCGGCATCGCCAGGTCGGTGGGTGCGACGAGCGACTGAATCTCGAGCAGGAGCGGTCGCGTCCCCTCGAGCGCACAGGTGACGGCGGCCCCCACCTCGCCTCCATGCGTTCGTCCGAAGATCTCCGACGGATCGGGAACGCCGACGAGACCTACGCCGGTCATCTCGAACACGCCGAGCTCATTCGTCGAGCAGAAGCGGTTCTTCACCGCGCGCAGAATGCGATGCGCGTGGTAGCGATCGCCCTCGAACTGCAGCACACAGTCGACGAGATGCTCGAGCACGCGGGGGCCGGCAACCGAGCCGTCCTTCGTGACGTGTCCGACGAGGAAGGTCGCGACGCCGTTCTCCTTCGAAACGCGCAGCAGGCGGCCGGCGGCTTCGCGCACCTGCGAGACGGACCCGGGCGCGGCGCCGATCTCTTGCGACCAGAGCGTCTGCACCGAGTCGATCACGCAAACCGCGGGCCGCTCTCGCTCCAGCGTCTCGCAGACCACATCGAGCTCGGTCTCCGCGAGGATCTCGACGTCGTCACAACCACCGAGGCGGGCCGCGCGCAACTTCACCTGCGCGATCGATTCCTCGCCGGTGACAAGAAGCGCGCGCCGCTCGCGCGAGATCGCGCCCAGCGCGACCAGAAGCAGGGTCGACTTGCCGACCCCGGGCTCGCCGCCGACGAGGACGACCGACGCCGGCACGAGCCCCCCGCCCAGCACGCGATCGAGTTCCGCCACGCCTGTCGAGATGCGTTCGGACTCCTCTGCGACCACGTCGACCAGGCGCAGCGGCGCGCGGGACTGTCTGACCGGCTTGGCTCCGCGGACGGGCACAGCCTCCGCGAGCATCGTTCCGAACTCGCCGCAGCCGGGGCAGCGCCCGAGCCAGCGGCCGGACGACGTCCCGCACTCGGTGCACACATGCTGGACGGCTGCGGGCCTGGAAGAAGCCATGGGCAAATGACGGTACTCATAGGTCCCGACGGCAGGCGTGCCGGCTCTGAAACGATCAGTCCCCATGAGATACAGACAGATCGGATCAAGCGACCTGACTGTCTCGGAGGTCAGCCTCGGTTCGTGGCTGACCTACGGCGGCGGCGTCGGGGACGAGCAGGCGCGCGCCTGCGTGGATGCGGCGTTCGAGTCCGGCATCAACTTCATCGACACGGCGAACGTCTACGCGACCGGCGCAGCCGAAGCGTTCCTCGGCGACGTGTTGCAAAGTCGCCCGCGCGATTCGTACGTCCTCGCCACGAAGCTCTACTTCCCGATGGACGACACCGGCGAGAACCAGGGCCTCTCGCGGGGCCAGGTGCACAAGCAGATCGACGAGTCGCTGCGCAGGCTGCGCACCGAGTACGTCGATCTCTACCAGTGCCACCGCTACGACTCGAAGACGCCGCTCGCAGAGACGATGGAGGCGCTGACCGAGGTCGTGCGCGCGGGCAAGGCGCGCTACATCGGCTTCAGCGAATGGACGGCGCCGCAGATCCAGGCCTCGCTCGACCTGTCAGGTGACCACACCTGGGAGAAGTTCGTCTCCTCGCAGCCGCAGTACTCGCTGCTCTGGCGCCAGCCGGAGGACGAGGTGATCCCACTCTGCGAGGAGAACGGCATCTCGCAGATCGTCTGGTCGCCCCTCGCCCAGGGCGCGCTGACCGGCAAATACCTGCCCGGCCGGCCCGCGCCGGACGGCTCGCGCGCCACCAGCAATCGGATGGGCCGAATGATGGGCCGCTGGCTCGACGACGACGTGCTCGAGCGCGTTTAGCGGCTCGTTCCGGTCGCGCAGCGTCTCGGGATCACCGTGGCTCAGCTCGCGCTCGCGTGGGTGCTGCGCGAAGAGAACGTCGCCTCGGCGATCGTGGGCGCCTCAAGGCCGGAGCAGGTGCGCGACAACGCAGCGGCGAGCGGCATCGAGCTCGACGCGGCCACACTCGCGGAGCTCGACGGCATCGTGGGTTAGGTTCTGCAGGGAATGTCGCGCCGCAAGCTCCGGTCGCAGGGGGAGGTGCTCGAGCGCTGTCGCGTCATGCGCGGTGAGCTGCAGGCCGCGCTCGCGCGTCTGCCCAATCACGAAAGCGACCCTGCCGTCGTCGACGCCGTCTGGCGAGGCGAGGCGCTCGGCACGCTGCTCTGGGCACTTCAGCTCGCGGAGCTGCCGGCCTACGATCACCCCTTCGATCCTGCCAGCGTCGCCGCGCAGGGCCTGGAGGAAGGAGCTCTGCGGGAGAGCGACGACATCGAGCTCGAGCGTGACTCCGCCCGCCTGTGGCACTGGCGCGCCCGGACGACCGAGCTGCAGGCGGCCGGCAAGCTCGAGCTCCCGCCGCGCTATGCCACGTTCGACCAGCTGATCGCTGCGACGGCGATGCGCGGCTACGAACAGGGCGTCCTGCCGGCGCCGATGCGCGGCGACTTCCGCGCCTACGGCAAGGTCTACCGCCACCTGACGCCCGAGCAGCACGCCGAGGCGTACTCGATCGCGCTCGAGCGCCACCACGCCCTCAACTGGCTCTGCGGCGCGGGCACGAGCTGGGCCGACGTTCCACTCGACACGTGATATCGACTTCTCTACTGTCTCGCCCATGACCCAACGCATCGACGCCTATGCCGAGCTGATCGTCCGCGTCGGCGCCAACGTCCAGCCCGGCCAGACGGTCTACGTGAGCGCCCTCGTCGAGCACGCGCCCCTCGCACGCGCGATCGGCCGAGCCGGCTATGCCGCCGGCGCGCGACTCGTCGACGTCCGCTACGTCGACAACCACCTTCGCCGCTTGTTCATCGAAAATGCCGCGGAAGCAGATCTGAGCCAGACAACCCCGTGGCAGATGGCGCGCACCGAGGCCCTCGCCGACGGTGGTGCGCTGATCATGATCGCGGGCGACCCTGAGCCGGAGCTCCTCGCCGACCTCGACCAGGCCCGCGTCGGCAAGGCCCGCCCCCTCGACGCTGCGAAGCGTCAGCTGCGCGCCCAGAACGAGCGGGCCGTCAACTGGACGATCGCCGCCTTCCCCACCGCTGGGCAGGCGCAACAGGTCTTCGGCGAGCCCGACCTCGAACGCCTCTGGGAGGCCGTCGCCCATTCGGTGCGGCTGAACGAGCCCGACCCGGTGACGGCCTGGCGCGAGCACAGCGCTCGGTTGCGCGCGCGCTGCCAGCAGCTCGACGCGGCCGCCTTCGACGCGATCAAGTTCACAGGCCCCGGCTCCGATCTGACGGTCGGCCTGCTCGGCGGCTCTCGCTGGTCCGGCGGGGGCGTGACGACAGTCGGCGGCATCCAGCACGTGGCGAACCTCCCGACCGAGGAGGTCTACAACTGCCCCGACTGGCGGCGCACCGAAGGGATCGTTCGGGCGACGAGACCACTCTCGCTCGGCGGCACGATCGTTCGCGACCTCGAGCTGCGGTTCGCAGGCGGCGAGTGTGTCGAGGTGAAGGCGTCGTCGGGCGCCGACGCCGTTCGGGGACAGATGGCTGTCGACGAGTTCACCACGCGGCTCGGCGAGGTTGCGCTCGTCGACGGCGAGTCGCGCGTCGGACAGACGGGGATCACGTTCTTCGACACGCTCTTCGACGAGAACGCGACCTGCCACATCGCGTACGGCTCGGCCGTCACCTACGGAATCGACGGCATCGACGGCCTTTCGCCCGAGGAGCTGCGCGAGCGCGGCATCAACGTCTCCTCGGTGCACACCGACTTCATGATCGGTGGGCCGGAGGTAGCGGTAGACGGCGTGACCGCCGACGGCCAGACTGTGCCGATCTTGCGGGAGGACGTATGGCAGCTCTGAAGGCCGAAAAACGCCTGGCTCGCTACGCGGAACTGGCGGTGCGCGTCGGCGCGAACGTGCAGCGGGGCCAGACGGTCTTCGTCTTGTCGCAGATCGACCACGCGCCGCTGGCGCGTGCGATCGCAAGGGCCGCCTACGAGGCCGGCGCGACCTATGTCGACGTCTCCTACCGCGACCAGCACGTGCGCAAGGCGATGATCGAGCTCGGCTCCGACGAGACGCTGACCTACACCCCGGACTGGCTGAAGACGCTGTTTCATGCGATGGCGGGCAATGCGCTGATCGCCACCATGGGCGATCCGGAGCCGGATCTGCTCGCCGAGCTCGACGGTCAGCGCGTCGGCAAGGCGCAGATGAAGGCGCTGAGCGAGATCGCGCGCACGCAGATGACGGAGCGTTTGATCAACTGGACCGGTGTCGCCTATCCAAACGCCGGCTGGGCGACCCAGGTCTTCGGCGAGCCGGACGTCGAGCGCCTGTGGGAGGCGGTCGCGTTCTGCACACGCCTCGACGAGGCCGACCCGGTCGAGGCGTGGCGGGAGCACATGGCGCGGCTCGAGTCGCGCGCAGCCAAGCTGACCGCGCTCGGGTTGGACTCGCTCCACTACCGCGGGCCCGGCACCGACTTCACCGTCGGCCTGCTCGAGAACGCGCGCTGGATGTCGGCGCTGTTCCACACCGCCTCCGGAATCGAATACGTGCCGAACATGCCGACGGAGGAGATCTTCACGACGCCCGACTCGCGGCGCGCCGAAGGGACGATCCGTTCGAGCCGCCCGCTGGCGCTGATGGGAGACGTCATCGAGGGGTTGCAGCTCACCGTGCAGGACGGGAAGATCGTCGACGTCCAGGCCGACAAGGGCGCCGACGTCGTCCGAGGCCAGCTCGCGAACGACGATCGGGCCGCCTACTTCGGCGAGCTCGCGCTCGTCGACGGCACGTCACGCGTCGGCAAGACGGAGATCACGTTCTTCGACACGCTCTTCGACGAGAACGCGACCTGCCACATCGCCTACGGCTTCGGCATCCCCGAGGTCTTCGACGGCGAGCCCGGCGAAGGTATGAACGTCTCGAACGTGCACACGGACTTCATGGTCGGCGGCCCCGAGCTCGAGGTCGACGGCGTCACGAAGGACGGCAAGTCCGTACCGATCCTCCGCGAGGACGCGTGGCAGCTGCCGGAGTAACGCACGAGGCACGCCTCGCGCGCTATGCGGAGCTGGCGGTACGCGTGGGCGCGAACGTGCAGCCGGGGCAGCTCGTCGACGTGATCGCACGCGTCGAGCACGCGCCCGTCGCCCGCGCCGTCACCCGGGCGGCCTACGACGCCGGGGCGCGCTACGTCGACGTCTATTACACCGACCAGCACCTCCGGCGTGCGCTGATCGAGTATGCCGCCGACGACATACTCTCGTGGACACCGCCCTGGCTGCTCGAGCGCGCCGTCGAGATCGGAGAGGAGCGCGCAGCGGTAGTGGCGCTGACCGGCGATGCTGAGCCGGAACTGCTCGCCGACCTGCCGGGCGATCGGGTCGGCAAGGCGCGGATGCTCGAGCTCGCGCATGAGAACAACCGCCAGGTCAACGAGCAGCTGAACAACTGGACGGTGATCGGGGTGCCCAACGAGGGATGGGCGAAGCAGATGTTCGGCGAGCCCGACACCGACCGGCTCTGGGAGCTCGTCGAGTTCTGCGTGCGGCTCGACGAGGAAGACCCCGTCACCGCATGGCGCAAGCACGTCGAGCGCATCGGTGCGCGGGCCGGTGCGCTCAACGAGCTGAAGGTCGACCACTTGCGGTTCACCGGCCCCGGGACCGACCTGACGATCGGCCTCCTGCCCGAGTCGCGCTGGCAGGGTTGCGAGTCCGAGACGGCGGCGGGCATCCCGTACGTCGCCAACATGCCGACGGAGGAGGTCTTCACCACTCCTGACTACCGCCGCACCGACGGGGTGGTGCGCTCGACGCGTCCGCTCGCGCTCTACGGGCAGATCGTCAAGGGCCTGGAGGTGCGGTTTGAAGGCGGGCGCATCGTCGAGGTGCACGCCGACGAGGGCGAGGACGTGATCCTCGGCCAGCTCGAGACGGACGCGCAGGCCCCGTTCCTCGGCGAGGTCGCGCTCGTCGACGGGCTGTCGCGGATCGGCAAGACCGGCGTCACGTTCTTCGACACGCTGTTCGACGAGAACGCCACCTGCCACGTCGCCTACGGCAGCGCGTACGCCGAAGCCGTCGAAGGCGGCGTGATCGACGGCGTCAACGTCTCGACCGTGCACACCGACTTCATGATCGGTGGTCCCGAGGTCTCGGTCGACGCAGTCCTGCCTGACGGGACCGAGGTGCCGTTGCTGCGTGCAGACGTGTGGCAGTTGGTGTCTGACACCTAAACGGTGTCAGACACCAACCCATAGCCTCAGTCTGTTTCGACCACCGGCGGTGCGTCGGGCGCCGCGGAGACGCCGATCACCTCCGGCGGTGCCGGCGGCACAACCGTGATCTCGCACTCCTCGTCGTCCTTGCGGGCGACGAGAATCGTCGATCCGGGCTCGAGCTGCCGGCCGAGCACGAAGTCCGCTAGCGGGTCCTCGATGTAGCGCTGGATCGCGCGGCGCAGCGGCCGGGCGCCCATTGCCGGATCCCAACCCTTCTCGACGAGCAGGTCCTTCGCCTCCGGTGTGAGCTCGATCGTCACCTCGTGCTCGGCCATCTGCACGCGCAGGCGATTCATGAGCAGGTCGACGATCTGGAGGATCTCCGCCTTCGCGAGCTTCGGGAAGACGATGATCTCGTCGATGCGGTTCAGAAGCTCGGGGCGGAAGACCTTCTTCAGATCGCCCATCACGCGAGTCTTCATGTCGTCGTAGGTCAGGCCGTCCTCGCTCGACATGTTGAAGCCGAGCGAGACGTTCTTCGAGATCGACGCCGAGCCGATGTTCGACGTCATGATCACGATCACGTTCCGGAAGTCGACCTTGCGGCCCTGCGAGTCCGTCAGCTTCCCGTCCTCGAGGATCTGCAGCAGGATGTTGAACACATCCGGATGCGCCTTCTCGATCTCGTCGAACAGCACGACCGAGTACGGCTTGCGGCGCACGGCTTCGGTGAGCTGGCCCCCTTCGTCGTAGCCGATGTAGCCCGGAGGCGAGCCGACGAGCCGGGAGACGGCGTGCTTCTCCATGTACTCCGACATGTCGATCTGGATCATCGCGTCCTCGTCGCCGAACAGGAACTCGGCGAGCGTGCGGGCGAGCTCGGTCTTCCCGACGCCTGACGGCCCGAGGAAGATGAACGAGCCGGTCGGGCGCTTCGGATCCTTGATCCCGGCACGAGCGCGGCGGATCGCCTTGGAGACGGCGATGATCGCGGCGTCCTGGCCGATCACGCGCTTGTGCAGCTCCTCCTCCATGCGGACGAGCCGCAGCGACTCGGCCTCGGTGAGCTCGAACACGGGGATGCCCGTCCACATCGAGACGATGTCGGCGATCTCCTCCTTGCCGATCTCCGGCTGCTCGGTCTGCTCCTCGGCGCGCCACTGCTCCTCGAGCTCGCGCTTCTTCTGCGTGAGCTTGCGCTCCTTGTCGCGCAGCGAGGCGGCCTTCTCGAATTCCTGGTTCTCGATCGAGGCTTCCTTGTCCTTGCGGACCTTCTCGATCTCCTCCTCGAGCTCGCGGTACCGCGGCGGGGCGCTCATCGTCTTGATGCGCATCCGCGAGGCGGCCTCGTCGATCAGGTCGATCGCCTTGTCCGGCAGGTGACGATCCTGGATGTACCGGTCGGCCAGGCTCGCTGCGGCCTCGAGTGCCTCGTCGGTGATCTTGCACCGGTGATGCGCCTCGTAGCGGTCGCGCAGCCCGCGCAGGATCTGCACCGTGTCGTCCGTGGTCGGCTCCTCGACGCGGATCTGCTGGAATCGCCGCTCGAGCGCGGCGTCGCGCTCCAGGTACTTGCGGTACTCGTCGAGCGTCGTCGCGCCGATCGTCTGCAGCTCGCCACGGGCCAAGGCGGGCTTGAGGATCGAGGCGGCGTCGATCGCACCCTCGGCGGCACCCGCACCGACGAGATTGTGCAGCTCGTCGATGAACAGGATGATGTCGCCGCGCTGGGTGATCTCCTTCATCACCTTCTTCAGGCGCTCTTCGAACTCACCGCGGTACTTCGAACCGGCGACGAGCGCTGCAAGGTCGAGCGTGTAGATCTGCTTGTTCTTGAGGAGGTCCGGCACCTGGTTCGCCGAGATGCGGGACGCGAGCCCCTCGACGACGGCGGTCTTGCCGACACCGGGCTCGCCGATCAGAACAGGGTTGTTCTTCGTGCGGCGGCTGAGGATCTGCATGACCCGCTCGATCTCGGTCTGGCGACCGACAACCGGGTCGAGCTTCCCCTCCTGCGCCTGCTTGGTCAGGTTGCGGCCGAACTGATCGAGGAGCTTCGAGCTCTTGCCCTTCTCGCCCGACGCTCCGGCTGCGCCGCCCTGCCGCCGGCCGGGGCCGGAGAGCATGCGGATGATCTCGTTGCGAATCTTCTCTGCGTCGGCGTCGAAGTCGAGCAGGATGCGCGCCGCGACGCCTTCGTTCTCGCGCACGAGCCCGAGCAGGATGTGCTCGGTGCCGATGTAGTTGTGGCCCAGCGACAGCGCTTCGCGCAGCGCCAGTTCGAGCACTTTCTTCGCCCGCGGCGTGAACGGGATCTGACCGGTCGTGACCTCGTCGCCCTGGCCGACGATGCGGGCGACCTGGGCGCGCACCTCTTCCACGGTGATGTCGAGCGACTCGAGCACACGTGCCGCGAGACCTTCTTCCTCGCGCAGCAAGCCGAGCAGGATGTGCTCGGTCCCGATGTAGTTGTGCTTGAGAGCGCGCGCTTCGTCCTGCGCGAGTACGACGACCTGGCGAGCCCGTTCAGTGAACCGTTCGAACAAGTTGAAACCTCTCTTCCGCCTCACAGCGGCGCGAAACGATTGCCCTATTCCGAGGCGATCATCGTACTCCCCTCCTCGGGTGTGCTGCCGTGACTCACCTGGGGGATTTGGCCGGGCCGCTCTGTTTCGGTCAAAAAGCGAGACCGAAGGCGTCCAGACAGGCCTCTACAGGCCCGTCGGCCTGGTTTACGGGTTGTGACGCTCTCGCTGAGCCGGGAAGAGGATCACGTCCCGGATCGAGTCCTTGCCGGCCAGCACCATCGCCAGGCGGTCGATGCCGATCCCGAGCCCACCCGTGGGCGGCATCCCGTAGGAGAGCGCCTCGACGTAGTCGGGATCGCCCTGCTCGGCCTCGACGTTGCCGCCTGCCACCTCCGCCGCCTGCATCGCGAACCGCGACTCCTGCTCGACCGCGTCGTTCAGCTCGGAGAACGCATTGCCGAGCTCCATGCCACCCACATAGAACTCGAACCGCTCGACCACCTCAGGGTCGTCGTCAGTGACGCGCGCGAACGGCGACAGCTCGATCGGGTAGTCGTAGAGGATCGTCGGCTCGATCATCCGCGGCTCGACGTAGGACGTCACAGCCTTGTCGACGAGCTGCGACCACGTCTTGTCCTGAGAGACGTCGACGTCCCGCGACTGCAGCCGTTGCTTCAGGTCGTCGTAGTCCTTCGTCCAGAGGTCGAACTCACGCAGCTCGTCGATCAGCTTGACGCGCTTCCACGGCGCCTTCAGGTCGATGTCGTGGCCCTTGAACGTCACCTTCGTCGTGCCCAGCGTTTCGTTTGCGACGTAGTCCACGAGGTTCTCGATCCGTCGCATCGTGTCCTGGTAGTCGGCATAAGCCTCGTACCACTCGAGCATCGTGAACTCGGGATTGCGCTTGAAGCTGACGCCTTCATTGCGGAAATCCTTGCCGATCTCGTAGACCTTCTCGAGTCCGCCGACGATCAGGCGCTTGAGGTAGAGCTCGGTCGCGATGCGCAGGTAGAGATCCTGGTCGAGGACGTTGTGGTGGGTCACGAACGGCTCCGCGAACGCCCCGCCATAGCGCGGCTGGAGGATCGGCGTCTCGACCTCAACGAAGCCTTCGCCGTCGAGGTAGCGGCGGATCGCAGTCACGACCCTGGCGCGCAGCACGAAGTCGCCGCGCACCTCTTCGTTCATCAACAAGTCGAGGTAGCGCTTGCGATAGCGCTGCTCGATGTCGGTGAGGCCGTGGAACGTATCCGGCAGCGGTGACCGGTTGGGGGAGAGTAGGAAGAGCTCGTCGACGATGAGTGACGGCTCGCCGCGCCTCGACTTCGTCGGTTTGCCCGTGACGCCCACGACGTCGCCGAGATGCACGTCGACGTCGCCCGTCCGTGCCGCTGGGCACAGGAGCTGGATCCGGCCGCTGCGGTCGACGAGGTCGAGAAACACGAGCTTCCCCATGTCGCGACGCGCCATCACGCGACCTGCCAGGCGACGTGACTCGGCGCCTTCCTCACCCGGCTCCACCGTCTCTGCCTCGTCGCGCACGCGCGCGATCTCGTCGCGATCTGGGAACCTTTTCGGCGTCTCGCTCACGGCCACTTGACCATAGCCCAGGCGTGCGGCCCATTCTCCGGCGTCGATCCCTCGCGCACCACCTCGAACCCGTGTCCCTCGTAGAACGGGAGGTTGCCCGCGCTGTTCGTCAACAGCACGGCGGGCAAGCCGTCCCGCGCGGCGGCCGTGAGACCCGGTTGGAGGAGCGCCGAGCCGATGCCACGCCGCTGCGCGGCGGGATCGACGCCGATCCCGGCGAGGTACCAGTGGCTCCCCGGCATCGCCTCCGCACGCAGGGCCTCGACCGCGCCGCCGTAGGAGAGGAACGGCCCGGTCGCGGAGCCGAGGCGCAACGGGGTCGTGACGAGCGCGCGCAACGTCGGCCCCACGCGCGTCGCCGGCCGTCCGGGCGGCATCCACCGCGCGGCCCCCAGCACCGGCCCGGCCGTCGCCCAGACGTCGGCTGCGGTGACGTCGAAGCCGACTCGAAAAAGCCACGGCAGAAGCCGCGCGCGCTTCTGCACGTCCGGGATCAGCCAGACCCACGCAGGGTCGTCCTGAAATGCGCGCGCGAGCATTTCGCTCGCCTCGCCCAACTTCGCTCGTTCGAGCCGCACGATTTCCACCGCGCGGAGCCTACGGGTTAGGCCGCTTTGATCTCCATGATCTTGAACTTCAAAGCGCCGCGCGGTGCTGTGACCTCGACGACCTCGCCCTTCTTCTTGCCCATGATCGCCTTGCCAACCGGCGACTCGTTCGAGAGCTTGTTCTCGGCCGGGTTCGCTTCGGCAGAGCCGACGATGTGGTACTCGAAGGTCTTGTTCGCCTGCATGTCGCGCAGCCGGACGTGGGAGCCGACCGAGACGGCGTCCTTCAAGATCTCCTTCTTCGTGATCACGCGGGCTGAGAGCAGCCGCTCCTCCAGCTGGGCGATCTTGTGCTCGAGCATCGCCTGCTCGTTCTTCGCGTCGTCGTACTCGGCGTTCTCTGCGATATCGCCGAATTCACGGGCGACACGAATCCGCTCGGCGACCTCGCGGCGCTTCTCGCCGCGCAGGTGATCGATCTCCTGCTGGAGCTTCTTGTAGCCCTCAGATGTGAGGATGACTTCCTTCAAAAGAGCTTCCTCCTGACCCCCTCAGAAACGGGCGGGAATGGTAGCGACCGCGTCAAGTCAGCCGCAACTCTGCGCGGCTACCCTTTACAGCCCGTGAACATCGACCTCAGAGGGACCTGGAACATCGGCAGCGTGGAAATCCCGGGCCGCCTGGTGCTGGCACCGATGGCGGGTGTCTCCGTGCAGGCATTTCGCCGCCAGGGCCGCCGCTACGGAGCAGGCCTGGTCTGCTCCGAGATGGTCTCCGTCGCCGGGATCCAGCACCGGAACGAGCGGACGCTCGGCTACCTGCGGGTCAGCTCGGACGAGCACCCGCTGGCGATCCAGATCTTCGGCTCCGACCCGGGGGCGATGGCCGAGGCCGCCCGGATGGTCGAGGCGGCCGGCGCCGACATCGTCGACGTGAACTTCGGCTGTCCGGTCAAGAAGGTCACGAAGACGGGTGCCGGTGCTTCGCTGCTCGACGATCCCGACCACGCCTGCCGTCTCGTCGAGGCGGTCGCGGGCGCGACTCCGCTCCCCGTGTCGGTGAAGATGCGCCGCGGCGTCAACAACGGCTCACGTACGTGCCTCTCGGTGGGGCCCCGGCTGGTGGAGTCCGGCGCGGCGTCGCTGACGTTGCATCCGCGCTCGGCGAAGCAGATGTACACGGGCACAGCCGATCACTCGCTCACCGCCGAGCTCGTCTCGCTGGTCGAGGTCCCGGTGATCGCGTCGGGGGACATCACCTCGCGCGCACGAGCGCAGTCGGTGCTCGCTACCACCGGTGCCGACGCCGTGATGATCGGGCGTGCGGCGCAGGGCAACCCCTGGACGCTCTCTTCGATGCTGGGTGACGATCGCGAGCCGTCACGCGAGGAGATCGTCGCCGAGCTGCTGCTCTTCATGCGCGAGACGGTCCGCGAGCTCGGAGAACAACGCGCCTTCGGCTTCCTGAAGAAGTTCTACGGCTGGTACCTCGGCCGGGGCCGTTTCCCACGGCCGTTCAGGCAGGAGCTCGTGATGCTGCCGACGATCGCCGAGGTGGAGCAGCGGCTCCTGGCCGCGGCGCCGGGTGCGCGCTTCATCTTCGAGCGGCTCCTCAACGAGCTCCCGGATCCTCAGGACGAAGTGCTGCTCGACTCGCTCCCGATCTCGATCTATGGCGGCGGCTAGCGCAACGGGGGAAACCATGTTTCCCCCGTTAGCCCCCTTCTTCCTCGCGATCCATCTCCGCGCGCGCTAGGCCTCCCACCCGGCAAAGCCGGGCTCCGGCCGCATGCCGTAACGAACCCTGATGGTGACGCGGGCTAGCTTCCCAAGACGGATCGGTCCACGCAACCGAATCTGATTCCGGCGCAGCCGGAACCAGATTCGCGAGTTCCGGGGTCAGGCGCGGTTTCTTTCCCAGATGAGGCGGAGGCCCTGGAGGGTCAGCTCCTGGTCGACGGCAGTGATCGTGCTCGAGTGCGGCGCGATCAGGTCGGCGAGACCGCCCGTTGCCACGACCGGCGCGTCTGCCGCGTCGAGCTCGTCGCGGATCCGCCCGACGATCGCGTCGACCTGGCCGGCGAAGCCGTAGACGAGCCCCGACTGCAACGCGGCGGTCGTCGTCTGGCTGATCACCCGCTCCGGCGCGGCGAACGGCACCTTCGGCAGGCGCGCGGCGCGCGCGAAGAGCGCGTCCATCGAGACCTCGATGCCCGGTGCGAGCACACCGCCGGCAAACTCGCCCGCGGCGTTGACGACGTCGAAGTTGGTGGATGTGCCGAAATCGACGACGACGCAGGGAGCGCCGTGCCGCTCGCGCGCGGCGACGGCGTTCGCGATCCGGTCCGCCCCCACTTCGCGCGGGTCGTCGTAGCGGATCGGCATGCCTGTCGACACACCGGGGCCGACGACGAGCAGGTCGGTTCCGGCCCACCGTTCGGCAAAGGCCTCGTACTCGCGCACGAGCAGCGGCACCGACGAGCAGAGGACGATTCCGTCGAGCGTCTCGAGATCGACGAATGCCCTGAGCAGAACTGCGAGCTCGTCACCGGTGTGCGTGCGGTCCGTGCCGACCCGAAACTGCTCGGTCAGCGCCGCCCCGCCGAACAGTCCGAAGACGGTCTGGGTGTTCCCGACGTCGATCGCGAGCAGCATGGCCCGCGAGACTTTAGAGGTCTTCGATCTCCGAGCGCCCTTCGCCGATGCGCTTGGCGAGCGCTTCGGCGGTCAGGATCGGCTCGTCACCGTCCCCGCGCAGCTCCTCGATCGTCACGTCGCTGGAGGTGTAGACCTCGGCGCGCGGGATCATCCGCGTCGGGCGGTTCTTGTCCCAGACCCAGACGTCCTCCATCTTCAAGTGGAAGAACGGATAGTTCTGTTGCGGGACGTACTGCATGTCGAGCTTGTTGCACAGATACGTCGCATCCTGGGTCAGGACGCAGTACCGGAAGAGGGAAAAGACCGCCGCGTACTCCTTCTTGAGACGCAGCTCGGCCTCGGCCTCGAACTCGTCGAGCTCGTCGAGGTGGCTCACGCGGAAGATTGTAGCCCGGCGAGCACGGCCTGGACCGTGCCCGAATTGGGGATTCTCTGTGACGGGACGAGCTCGGCGAGCGGCTCGAGCACGAACAGCCGCTCCTCGAGGCGCGGATGCGGGACGACGAGGCCGGGCTCGTCGATCACCTCGTCGCCGAAGAGCAGCAGGTCGAGGTCGATCGTCCGCGGTCCCCAGACCGGCCCAATCCGCTCGCGGCCGAGGCGCCGCTCCACATCCAGCAGGTGGACGAGGAACGAGCGCGCCGCGAGTGGCGTCTCGACCTCGGCGACCGCGTTCAGAAACCTCGGCTGCTGCTCGTAACCCCAGGGCTCGGTCTCGATGATGGTCGAGAGGCGGCGCGCGCCGATCAGCTCGGCAGCCCGGCGGATCAGCGACTCGCGATCGCCCAGGTTCGAGCCGAGCCCGACATAGGCGAGGGTCAAGGCCGTTCGACGGTGACGGCGGAGTACTCGACCGTCATCCCGGCCGGCTTGACCTGGGGCTTGCGCACGCGGACGCGAAGCTGTTCGGGCGCGAAGCGCTCCATCAGCATGTCTGCGGTCTGCGTCGCGAGCGCCTCGAGGAGGTCGAAGCGCTGCCCGTTGGAGAGCTCGCGAATCGCGCTCGCGACCTGGGTGTAGTCGACGGCCTCGTCGAGGCGGTCCGACGCGCCCCGCTCCCCGACCTCGAGCCGCACGTCGAACAGGAAGAGCTGCCCGAGCCGCTGCTCCTCTTCCTCGACTCCGTGGTAGCCGAAGACATGCAGGCCGACGAGCTCGAGGATCAACCCGAGATCGCCTTCGCCACGGCGAGCGCCTCGACATGCTCGCGAACGTCGTGCACGCGCAGGATCGACGCGCCGCGGTCGAAGGCGCTGACGGCGCCGCCGAGCGACGCGGCAGTGGAGGCGACCTTCGCGTCTGGGTCGCCGGTCACCTTGCCCAGCGTGCTCTTGCGGGAGAGCCCGACGAGCAGCGGCCGGCCGATCGCCGCGAGCTCGTCGAGTCGCCGCACCAGCTCCAGGTTGTGTGCGACCGATTTGCCGAAGCCGATGCCCGGGTCGAGGCAGACGAGCTCCTCTCGCACACCCGCCGCAACCGCAAACGCGAGCCGTTCCTCGAGAAAGCGCTTGACCTCCGAGACGACGTCGTCGTACGAGGGGTCGATTTGCATCGTGCGTGGCTCGCCCTGCATGTGCATCAGGCAGAGATAGCACTCCGCATCGGCGACGACACCCGCGAGGTCGGGATCGCCGCGGAGGGCAGTCACGTCGTTGACGAGCTCGACGCCGAGCTCGAGCGCACGGCGGGCGACCTGCGCCTTCGAGGTATCGACCGAGACCGGCGCGCCTGCGAGGTCGATCAGCACCTGCTCGATGCGCTGAAGCTCCTCGGCCGCTGTCACTCCTTCCGAGCCCGGTCGCGTCGACTCGCCTCCCACGTCGACGATCGCCGCACCGCAGTCGAGCATCCCCCACGCCGCCGTCACCGCTGCCTCGACGCGCAGATGTACGCCGCCGTCCGAGAACGAGTCGGGCGTGACATTGATCACCCCCATCACCGAGGGGGCGGGGAAGCGTTCGCTGAGGGGCGGGCGCGGGACGTTTGACACAACCGAATAATGGCTTGATGGACCCCGGCTGGCGTTATCTCGGCAGCATCTCCAGCCGGTTGCGGTGGACGATCGCCGGTGCGAGCGTCTCCGGCCTCGCGTGGCAGGGCGCGGCAATTGCTGCGCCGCTGCTGATTCGGCGCGCCGTCGACTCGGGAATCGTGGCCGACGACCGCTCCGCCCTCCTGTGGGCCTGCGTCGGCCTGGTGGCACTCGGATTGATCGAGGCTGTGGCGGGCGGCAGCCGCCACTATTTCGCGATTCGCAACCGCGCGCTCGCCGATGCGAGTGTCCGCGACTCGATCTTCCGGCGTGCGCTCGACCTCGACGCCCGCTATCACGACCGGGTCGGGGCCGGCGAGCTGATCTCCCGCGCGTCGAACGACGCAGAGCTGGTGGCGCGCCTCTTCGACTCGATCGGCCACACGATCGGCTACCTCCTCACCGTGTTCGCCGCGACCGTGGTGCTGCTGGTGATCGACTGGCCGCTCGCACTCGCTGTGCTCGCGCCGCTGCCTCTGCTCAGCATCGGCTTCGGGCGGTACTCGAGGCGCTACGCGGAGCGCACGAAGGTGAACCAGGAGCGCCTCGGGGAGCTGACCTCGCTCGTCGAGGAGACGATCGCCGGGATCCGCGTGGTCAAGGGCCTGGGTGCCGGCCCCTCGCTCGCCGACCGCTTCCGCCGCAAGTCGAACGAGGTCGTGCAGACGGCGCTCGAGGTCGCGAACGTCGACGCGCTGTTCTTGCCGGCGCTCGAGGCGCTGCCGCTCATCGGCATCCTCGTCGTGCTCTGGTACGGCACCCATCGCGTGCTCTCGGGCCAGATCACCGTCGGCACCTACGCGCTCTTCACGTTTTACCTCGTGCTGCTCGTCAACCCGCTGCGGACGATCGGCCAGCGAGTGAGCACGGTGCAGCGCGCGGCGGCGGCCGCGCGACGCGTCTCCGACGTGCTCCAGGCCGAGCCGGTCGTGATCGAGTCGCAGTCGGCCCGTCCTTTCCCGGCGCGGGCAGACGTCCGCTTCGACGACGTCCGCTTCTCGTACGGCGACGAGCGGCCGATCCTCGACGGCTTTTCGCTGGAGATTCCCGCCGGCACGTCGCTCGCCCTCGTCGGTGCAACCGGCTCGGGAAAGTCCACTGCCGCGGCGCTGCTCGCCCGCTTCTACGACCCCAACGCGGGCTCGGTGACGATCGGAGGCGTCGACGTGCGGGACCTCCGCCTCGACGAGCTCCGACGCGGCGTCGGGCTCGTCTTCGAGGAGACCTTCCTCTTCGGCGACACGGTCAGCGGCAACGTCGGCTTCGGCTCGCCGGAGGCCGACCATGACGCGATCCTGCGCGCAACCCGCCTGGCAGGCGCATCCGAGTTCGTCGAAGACCTGCCGGAGGGCTACGAGACCGTGCTCGGAGAACGCGGCTTCTCGCTGTCCGGCGGGCAGCGCCAGCGGATCGCGATCGCCCGCGCGATCCTGGCCGACCCGCAGGTGCTGATCCTCGACGACGCGACCTCCGCCGTCGACGCCACCAAAGAGCACGAGATCCGCGCGGCGCTCGCGGAGGTGATGGCCGGACGCACGACACTCGTGATCGCCCATCGCCCGGCAACGATCGCGCTCGCCGACCGCGTCGCCGTCGTCGAGGACGGCCGCGTCGTCGAACAGGGACGCCACTCCGACCTGCTCGCGCGCTCCGTGCGCTATCGCGAGCTGCTGGCGCTCGCGGAGCGGGAGGCCGCCTGATGAGGGAAGCGATTGGCCCGATCCTGCGGCCGCAGCGACGGCTGATCGTGTTCGCGGGGCTTGCGATGATCGGCGCGACGGTCGTCTCCCTTGCTTCTCCGCTGCTCGTGAAGCTCGCGATCGACCGCGGCATCGAAGGTCACGACGTCCACGCAATCGATCTGATCGCCGTGCTGTACATCGCGCTCGTCGTCGTCCGTCCCATCCTGGAACGGGTGATCGTGCTCTGTAGCGCCCGCGCGGGTGAGTGGTTCTTGGGCGATCTGCGCGTGGCGGCCTACGACAAGCTGCAGGAGCTGTCGATGCCGTTCTTCGAGCAGACGCGGGCCGGCGTGCTCGTCTCGCGCCTGACGGCCGACGTCCAGACGCTGACGACGTTCACACGGCTCGTGCTCGTCGAAGTCGTCGGCTCGGTGCTGCTGTTTGTCGTGTCGATCGTGATCCTCGTGCTGCTCTCGCCGCTTCTCTCGCTGGTCATGCTCGTGTCGGTGCCGGTGCTCGTGTGGTCGTCGCTGCGCTACGGCAAGCGCTCGCGGCCGGCGTTCCTCGCGCTGCGCGATCGCGTCGCCGACACGATGTCCTCGCTCCAGGAGGGCCTCGCCGGGGTGCGCGTCGTGCAGTCGTTCGGGCAGGAGACGGATCGCTACGCCTCGTATCGCAAGCGGTCGAGGGCCCAGGTCTCCGCCTGGCGGCGCATTTCACTCGTCAACATCGGCTTCTTCCCGGCGATCGCCTTCGCGCAATCACTGGCGCTCGCCGCAGTGCTCATCGCCGGCGGCTACCTCGAGCAGCACGGACGCGTCACCGTTGGAACGATCGTCGCCTTCGCGCTCTACCTGATCTCGCTCTTCGATCCGATCGCTCGGCTGGGCGACTGGTTCAGCGAGTTCCAGTCGGGTCGCGCCGCCCTGGCAAAGATCGCGGCGCTGCTCGAGGAACCGGTGACCGTGCAAGGCGGCGCAGCAACTCTGCCGCTGACCGGTCAGCTCGTCGTGGAGGACGTCACGTTCGCCTACGGCGACGATGGTCCCGCGGTCGACGGAGTGTCACTCCAGATCGAGCCCGGCGAGCAGGTCGCGCTCGTCGGTGCGACCGGCGCCGGCAAGTCGACTCTCGCCAAGCTGCTCGTGCGAGCCTACGACCCGAGCGAGGGGCGCGTCACCTACGGCGGCGTCGACCTGCGGACCGCGCAACTCGGCGAGCTGCGCCGCCGGATCATGTTCGTCCCCCAGGAAGGGCATCTGTTCTCTGGCACGATCGCGGAGAACATCCGGCTCGGCCGTCCGGATGCGAGCGACGAGGAGACCCGCGAAGCGCTGCGCCGGATCGGCGCGCTCGAGCGTTTCGAAACCCTGCCGGGGGGCCTCGAGACCGATGTGCGCTCGCGCGGCGTACGGCTGTCGAGCGGCGAGCGCCAGCTCGTCTCGCTGGCTCGCGTTGCGCTTGCCGATCCGGCAGTGATCGTGCTGGACGAGGCGACCTCGTCACTCGACCCGCAGACCGAGGC
>DATBBH010000045.1:0-6966 GCA_036271075.1 Gaiellaceae bacterium
CAAACATGCGCCGCCCCCGTCGGCCGACTGCTGCCCGAACAGAACCAAATCCGCGCTCTCCTGCTCGATCGCGCCGGCCAGCGCGCGAGCCGTGCCGAGCAGGTCAGCGCCTGCCAAGGCAGAATCCGAGATCAGGACGGCCCGGTCGGCGCCCATTGCCAGCGCCTTGCGGAGAGCATCCATCGCTTTCTCCGGGCCCATCGAGATGACGACCACCTCACCGTCACCTGCAGCCTCTTTCAAGCGAAGCGCTTCCTCGACCGCGTACGTGTCGAAGTCCGAGATGGCAAGCTCGACCGAACGATCGATGCGGTTCGTTGACGGGTCGATGCGCCGCCCTGCCGTCGCATCCGGAACAGCTTTCACGCAGACTGCGATCTTCATGCGCGCAGGACTCTATCTGGCGCTCATCGTCGCAGCGCTCGCCTCTAGCACGACCGCGGGCGCGACGTCCGGCGTGCCGCCGCTGCTCTTTCCGGTCGTCGGCGCGGTCACATATACGGACGACTTCGGCCAGGCGCGACCCGGCGGCCCGCACCAGGGCAACGACCTGCTCGCGAAGAAGCGCGCTCCGGTCGTCGCGGTCGAGGACGGGACGGTCGAGTACTGGACGACGTCTGCCGGCGCCGGTTGCATGCTCTACCTGCACGGCGACAGCGGCACGATGTACGAGTACATCCACCTGAACAACGACCTCACGGCGGGCAACGACAACAAGGGGAAATGCGTTCGAGGCGTTGCGTACACCGTCGCCGACCGAACGCACGTGACGGCCGGCGAGCAGATCGGCTACGTCGGCGACTCGGGCGATGCGAACGGCATCCACCCGCACTTGCATTTTGAGGTCCACCCGAAGGGCGGGAAGGCCGTCTCTCCGTACCCATTCCTCCAGAAGGCAGCGCACCTGCTGGTACCGGCGCCTCGCCTCGGCTCGCTGTTCACGCTGCGGCTGACCGGCATCGTCGTCTCGGCGGACGCGCGGCAGCTGACGATCATGGTCGCCGCGCTGACGGCTTGGCCATCGCACCTCAAGCAGTCGAAGCTCGGCCGCCTTCTGACCCTGACACTTCCAACCGGCAGCGACTCGACGTTCGTGCCCGGCGAGCAGCTCGTCGCTTGGACGCTGCCGGCGCTGGGTACCCTCGAGGCGTTGACGGGCGTCCCCGGTGCGCTCTCGCTCGACCGTTCGCTGCCGCTCTAGATCTAGACGGGAACGCGGCCCTGCAGGAAGTCGACGATCTCGCTCGTCGGCGCGCCCGGGGTGAACACCTCGGCCACTCCCTGCTTCTTCAACTCGATCACGTCGTCTTGCGGGATGGTGCCGCCGACGAGGACGAGCAGGTCCTCAGCGCCCTGGCCCCGCAGCAGTTCGAGGATGCGCGGCACGAGCGTCATGTGCGCGCCGGAGAGAATCGAGATGCCGACCGCGTCGGCGTCTTCCTGAATGGCCGTCTCGACAATCTGCTCGGGCGTCTGATGGAGGCCGGTGTAGATGACTTCCATTCCGGCGTCACGCAAGGCGCGAGCGATGATCTTCGCGCCGCGGTCGTGGCCATCGAGCCCGGGCTTCGCAATCACAACTCTGATCTTCCCTGCCATGCCGCGCAGTATAGGAACGCTCAAAAAACGGGCGTCTCGCGCCAGGTGCCCCAGACCTCGCGGAAGGCGTCGCACATCTCGCCCATCGTCACGTAGGCGCGGGAAGCCTCGACGATCGGGCCCATCAGGTTGCGCCCGTCGTGCGCTGCGTCGTCTCTGAGCCGGGCGAGCGCGGACTCGACCGCGGCCGAGTCGCGCTGAGCGCGCAGCGCCTGCACGCGGTCGATCTGCTGGCGCTCCAGCCGGGGATCGATCTTCAATATCTCAAGCTCAGGTTGACCTTCAAGCTTGTAGCGGTTGACGCCGACCACCACCCGCTGCTCGGCTTCGACTTCGGCCTGGTAGCGGAAGGACGCCTCGGCGATCTCGCGCTGGAAGAAGTTCTCCTTGATCGCAGCCACGACACCGCCGAGCTGCTCGATCCGCTCGAAGTAGTCGTAGGCCTGCCGCTCGAGCTCGTTCGTCAGGTGCTCGAGGTAGTAGGAGCCACCCAACGGGTCGACCGTGTTCACCACCCCGGTCTCGTGTGCGATCACCTGCTGGGTGCGCAAGGCAATCCGGACCGCGTCCTCGGTCGGCAGCGCCAGGGCCTCGTCGTAGGAGTTGGTATGCAACGACTGCGTTCCGCCGAGCACCGCGGCCAGAGCCTCGATCGCGGTGCGCACGATGTTCACCTCCGGCTGCTGCGCCGTCAGTGAGACCCCGGCCGTTTGCGTGTGGAAGCGCATCAGCCACGACTTCGGGTTCTTCGCTCCGTACTTGTCGCGCATCGTGGTGGCCCAGATTCGCCTGGCCGCCCGGTACTTCGCGATCTCCTCGAAGAAATCGAGATGCGCATTGAAGAAGAACGACAGCCTCGGCGCGAACTCGTCGACATCGAGGCCACGCTCGAGCGCCCACTCGACATAGGTGAAGCCGTCCGCCAGCGTGAACGCGAGCTCCTGCGCTGCGGTCGAGCCGGCCTCACGGATGTGGTAGCCGGAGATCGAGATCGGATGCCAGAGCGGCATCTCACCCGCGCAGAACTCGACCATGTCCGTGACGAGCCGCATGGAGGGCTCAGGCGGGAAGATGTACTCCTTCTGCGCGATGTACTCCTTGAGGATGTCCGTCTGGATCGTCCCGCGCAGCTGTTCCCGCGGCACACCCTGCTGCTCACCGACGCAGAGATAAAAGGCGAGCAGGATCGCCGCCGGCGAATTAATCGTCATCGACGTCGAAACCTCACCGAGCGGAATACCGCCGAACAAGGTCTCCATGTCCGCCAGCGAGTCGATCGCCACCCCCTCGCGGCCGACCTCCCCCTCCGAGCGCGCGTGGTCCGAGTCGTAGCCCATCAAGGTCGGCATGTCGAACGCGGTCGAGAGACCCGTCTGCCCGTGCTCGAGCAGATACCGGAACCGCTCATTCGTCTCCGCCGCCGTCCCAAAGCCCGCGAACTGCCGCATCGTCCACAGACGGCCCCGATACATCGACGGGTAGACACCTCGCGTGAACGGAAAGCCGCCCGGGTAGCCCAGGTCCCGCTCCTGATCGACCTCCACCTGCTCCGCCGTGTACAGCGGTTCGTTCTCGACTCCGGAGATGGTCGAGAAGAGCTCACCCTGACGCTCAGGTGCCGTCTCTGGAGGCTCCTCGGTGGTCGCCACGCCTTGAGTTTGCCCGAATCCGTACCTCCTTAGAGTGACTCGAGGTTTGAGAAGGGTAGGAAGGCCCCCCGGAAGCTCTCACCGGCGAATCTCCTACCGATACTCAGAGTCGAGGAGACGTGCGCAAGCACGGTCGACTCGACGAACATGGCGAACCTGAGCATCCTGCGGCGCTCAAGGGCCGGCACTGCCGGTTCATATCGGCACGTCCAGCTCACACTTCTGGCGCTTCTCGGCAGTGCCGCCCTCGTTGGGCTCGCGGCCACGCGGACACTTGTTCATCCGAGCGCAGCCGGTCCGGCGCCGCGCTTCCTGCGCTCGTCACTCGGCACTGTTGCCCGCCCATCCACCTCGTCGGCGGCGCTGCCTGCGCGCTCCTTCGCGAGCATGCGCTCCGCGGTCACGCCCGCCGGCCTGCGCGTATCTGCGAAGTGGGCCGACCTTGCGGTCACGTCACTCGACGCAGGCACCGCGAAGTGGACCCGCTATGCAACGGGCGCAGCGCGGACGACGTCGTTCGGAACCGAGACCGTCAGCCTCTCCGGTCTCTCCGGCGAGGAGTTCTTGACGGTGACGAAGCACCGCGGCTCGCACACGTGGCGTTGGCTGCTCGACACCTCGCTCGTTGCGCACGTGAATCAGAACGGCGAGATCGGCTTCACCGACGCCGGCAAGACTGTCCTGCTTCATGTCGGCGCGCCGACCGTGCTCGACGCCCAGGGCCATCCTCTACGGCTCGCCGGACTTCACTGGGGCCTCGCACATGAATACGGCCGCCAGGTCCTCACTCTGCGCGTCAACGATCTCGCGCTGCCGACGCCGTACACCATCGACCCATCGGTGAGCCTGAGCGGCGCGGCGTACACCGCCGTGAAGGGCAGCGGCCAGAGCGGCTCGTTCACCTTGACGATCCCGGCCGGCGCGGCGAACGGCGATCTCCTGATCGTCCAGCTGGCCGTCCGGTCGAACGGAGCGGTCGCCCCACCCGCGGGCTGGAGTCTGTTCGCGAGCTCCGCGAACGGCGTCGGTCTCTCGCAGTACATCTACACACGCACGATGGCGGCGCCGGACGTCGCGGGCACGACCGCCTACATCTGGACGATTCCCTCCGGCATCGACGCGGCCGGAGGCCTGGTGGCATTGCGCAACGTCGACGGTGCGCCGACCAACCCGAGCCAGCAGACGGCTCTGGGCACGGGAACGACGAGCCCCGCGTCGGCAACTGTCACGACCGACTCGATCATCGGGAACGACAGCGACTACGTGCTCGCGTTTTACGGCGGCCAGGCCAACTTCACCTTCACCGAGACGAACGCGAGCCTCTCGAGCATCTGGACTTCGGCGACGAACCAGATCCCGAACGGCAGTGGCCAGCTGAACGGCGGAACCGTCAGCTCGGGCAGTTCCGGCGCCAGCCGAGCACAGGCTGCGATCTCGGCCGGCCTCATCGCTTCGAGCACCGGCGTCACGCCGAGCGCAACACTCTCGGCAAGCGGCAACCCGTGGATCGTCCACGTACTCGCCTTCCGCCCGGCGCTTCCGTACAACCAGGTCGTCCCGACCGTGAGCGGCACAGTCGCCGTCGGCCAGACGCTCACAGCTGCGACCGGCACCTGGTCGAACTCGCCGACGGCCTTCACCTACCAGTGGCTCCGCTGCGACTCGGCCGGAGCGAACTGCGTCTCGATCGGAGGCGCGACCTCGAGCACGTACGTCCCCGTCGGAGCCGACTCGGGCTCGACCGTCCGCGTTCGCGTCGGCGCGTCGAACGCTCTCGGCTCGGGCGCGACCGCGCAGTCGACCCAGACAGTGCTCGTGCCCGCAGCCAACGGCTCCGGAACGCTCACGACCCCCACCACGAGCGTGACCGCGGGCGCAACCGGCAACACCGTCACCTTCACCTACACCGCCGCGACCGGCGGCCTGTCGGCCGGCAAGGTGCAACTGACCGTCCCCGCCGGCTGGACGGCCCCCTCGACCACAGGCGCAAACGCCGGTTTCACGACGAGCAGCACCGGCACGCTCGCCGTCGCCGGCCAGGTGATCACGGTGAGCAACGTCACCATCGCGGCCGGGGCGACGCTGACGATCACATATGGGTCCAAGGCCTCGGGCGGCGCGGGCGCGACCGCGTCGACGACCGCCGGCTCGCAGAGTTGGTCGGCGGCGGAGGCATCGACCAGCGGTGGAACCGTCACCGCTCTCGCGTCGAGCCCGTCGATCACCGTGAGCCCGGGCGCCGCGACGAAGGTCGCCTGGTCGCAACAACCGACGAGCACCGGAGCGGGCTCTTCGATCAACCCGTCCCCGACGGTTGCCGTGCAGGACACGTACGGCAACACTGTCACCTCGTCAGCGGCCTCGATCGCCGTCGCGATCGGCACGAACCCGGGCGGCGCCACTCTCTCCGGCACGACCACCGTCAGTGCTGTGGGCGGCATTGCAACCTTCTCGAGCCTCTCGCTCAACAACGTCGGGACCGGCTACACACTGCAGGCGACCTCGACGGGTCTCTCGCCGGCCACCAGTTCGACGTTCAACGTCGCCGTCGGGGCGCCAGCCAAGCTCGCCCTCGTCCAGCAGCCGACGACTGTTTCGGCAGGCTCGTCGATCTCGCCGTCGGTCATGGTGGCAATTCAGGACGCCGCCGGCAATACCGTCACGACCTCGTCAGCGTCCGTGGCAGTCGCGATCGGGACGAACCCGGGAGTCGGCACGCTCTCGGGCACGACCACCGTGAGCGCCTCGAGTGGCGTGGCAACGTTTGCCAACCTGTCGATCGACAAGGTCGGAACCGGCTACACGCTCGCGTTCTCAGCCACCGGCCTGACGGCGGCGACGAGCTCGGCGTTCAACGTGAACGCCGGTGCAGCGGCCAAGCTCACGTTCGTCCAGCAGCCGACGAGCGCAACAGCGGGCAGCTCGCTCTCGCCCGCCGTCACGGTGGCGGTGACCGACGCCTTTGGCAACACGGTCACGAGCTCGGCCGCCACGATCACGATGGCGATCGGGACAAACCCGAGTGGCGGGAGCCTCTCGGGCACGACGAGCACCGCGGCCTCGTCAGGCGTCGCGTCCTTCGCGAACCTGTCGATCGGCAAGGGAGGAACCGGCTACACGCTCGCGGCCTCCTCGACCGGATTGACGGGCGCGACGAGCTCGTCTTTCAACATCAACGTCGGCGCAGTCGATGCGACACAGTCGACGGTCGCCGCCGCTCCTGCATCGGTGACCGCCGATGGCACGACGACCTCGACAGTCACGGTCACCGCCAAGGACGCGTTCGGGAACCTCATCTCCGGCCAGTCCGTCTCGCTGACCCAGGCCGCGGGCTCTTCGACGATCTCGCCGCCGAGCGCGACGACGAACGGCAGCGGCGTCGCAACGTTCACGGTCAAGGACACGACGGCGGAAGCAGTCACCTACACCGCCACGATCGGCGCGACCACGATCCTGCAGACAGCTGGCGTCACGTTCACCGCAGGCGCCGTCACTGGTGCTCAGTCGACCGTGTCGGCGTCGCCCAGCTCGGTCACCGCGAACGGCGTCGCGACCTCCACCGTCACCGTCACCCTCAAGGACGCAAACAACAACGTCGTCTCCGGCAAGACCGTCACGCTCGCCGGAGCACCCGCCGGCTCGACGATCAACCCCGCCTCCGCGCCCACCAACGGCTCCGGCGTCGCCACCTTCACCGTCAAAACGACCACCGCCGGCA
>DATBBH010000046.1:0-4692 GCA_036271075.1 Gaiellaceae bacterium
CTCGGCCGGCTTTCGCAGACAACCGCGGCCAGTAGAACCGACTGGGCGCTCGGCATTGAGGCCCGCTCCCGAGCGCTGGTGACCGAAGGGGACGCCGCCGAGCCGCTGTATCGCCAGGCGATCGAGCGGCTGGAGCGGACCCGCATCCGGGTGGAGCTGGCGCGCGCCCACCTCCTCTACGGCGAGTGGCTGCGCCGCGAGCGCCGCCGACTCGACGCGCGCGAGCAGCTACGCACTGCCCACCAGCTGTTCACGGAGTTCGACATGGAAGCGTTCGCCGAGCGCGCCCGGGTCGAGCTCGAGGCGACTGGCGAGCACGCGCGGAAACGGACCGTCGAAGCACGCGATGACCTGACCCCCCAAGAAGCACAGATCTCCCGCCTGGCAGCAGGGGGGGCCACGAACCAGGAAATCGCGGCCCGGCTGTTCATCAGCCGCAGCACCGTCGATTACCACCTCCGCAAAGTGTTCCGCAAGCTGGGAATCAAATCCCGCCGCCAACTCAAACAACACCCGCTCCAGCTAGGCGGCCACACCAACACCACGGCTCGGGAGTCCTGATCGGTCCCGGATAGATCGGCGCCTGGTCCTGACTACGAGGTTTCAGGGCGCGGACTACGCGTTGCGCGTGATGCGATGACCGCTCATTGCTGCGACCGTCGACGCTCACCCGCTAAAGGAAGGAAGCCATGAGTGCACGCGAAGCCTCGTCTGAGGCCGGCCTTGTCTCCAGGGTCCAGGATGGTCAGCTGACGGCCAAGAATCTCTCGCTCGAAGTCGGAGACGTATCGTTCGCGCACCGCCGCTTCGGCAATGCGCAGACGGTCGCCTCGGCGCTGGTGATGCTCCAGCACTTCCGGGGGAACCTCGACAACTGGGACCCGGCGCTCGTCGACCGGCTCGCGCAGGATCGAGAGGTCATCCTGCTCGACAACCGCGGCGTCGGCGGTTCAACGGGCGTCGTCCCCGAGAACGTCACCACGATGGCTCGCGACGCGCTCGCGTTCATAGACGCCCTCGGCTTGAGGCAGATCGATCTGCTGGGCTTCTCACTCGGCGGCTACGTCGCCCAAGAGCTCGTGCTCCTGCGCCCGCGACTCGTCCGTCGTCTTGTGCTCGCCGGCACGGCACCCCAGGGTGGCCCGGACCTACACCGCTGGAGCGAGGACGTATACGCGCTCGCGACACCAGACGAGCCCACCGCCGAGCACCTGCTCAGCTTGTTCTTCTCTAGCTCCGAGCACAGTCGCGCCAAGGGCATGGAGTCGCTAGGACGCCTTTACCAGCGCAAGGTCCACCGTGACGAACCGACAGACCTGGCCACTCGCGAGGCACAGCTCGCCGCGATTACGGCCTGGGGTATCCCGGACGAGTCAAGGCTCAACCGGCTAGCCGGCATCACCCAACCGACGCTCGTTGCCAATGGCGACAACGACACGATGATGCACACGCAAAACAGCCACCTGCTAGCTGAACGCCTCCCGAACTCTCAGCTGCGGATCTACCCGGACGCCGGCCACGGATTCCTGAACCAGTACCCGGAGCTGTTCGCCGACCACGTCCACGCCTTTCTCGAGCAGTAACTCGCCGCACCGTAGGTCCGTTCACCATCCACACAGAGGGAGTCGCAAATGTCCGTGACCACCATCCACAACCCCGTCGTGCTCGAGCCAGCGTCGCAGGCGCTCGTCGAGGCGGCCGCAAAACCGCCGTTCCTGTACGAACTGAGCCCGGCCGAGGCGCGCGCCGTGGTCGACGAGCTGCAGGCCGCGCCGATCGAGAAGCTGCCAGTGGATGACCGCTGGATCACCGTGGCCGCCGACGTCGGCGACGTGCGGGTGCGGATCGTCCGGCCGCCGGACGCCGTCGGGACGCTGCCGGTGATCCTCTACATGCACGGCGGCGGCTGGGTGCTCGGCAACGCCCACACGCACGACCGACTCGTCCGCGAGCTCGCCGTCGGCACCGGCGCCGCTGTCATGTTCGTCGAATACGAACGCTCGCCTGAAGCCCACTATCCCGTCGCGATCGAGCAGGGATACGCGACCGCACAGTGGATCGTGCGTGAGGGCGACGCCAACCAACTCGACCCCAACCGCATCGCAGTCGCCGGCGACTCGGTCGGCGGCAACATGACCGCGGCGCTCACGTTCATGGCCAAGGAGCGAGGTGACGTCCGCTTCGTGCACCAGTCGATGTACTACCCGGTCACCGACGCCGCCATGGATACCGGCTCGTACGAGCAGTTCGCCGAGGGCTACTTCCTCAGCGCAAGGATGATGGAATGGTTCTGGGACGCGTACGAGCCCGACGTTGAGCGGCGCAAGGAGCCGTTCGCATCGCCGTTGCGCGCAACCGAGAAGCAGCTCGCAGGGCTGCCACCGGCGCTGGTCGTCGTCGGCGAGGCCGACGTGCTGCGCGATGAGGGCGAGGCCTACGCCGCGCGACTGCGCACGGCCGGGACCCCGGTCACAACCGTCCGCTACGACGGCATCACCCACGACTTCATGTTGCTCAACCCCCTCAGCGAGACGCACGCGGCGCGCGCCGCGATCGCGCAGGCCACCGCCGTCCTGCGCGAGGCCCTAGACACCGAGTGATCTCGGGCCCGTAATCGAGAACGGAAGATCGTTGGGCAGGCCCCGACGCACGTGCGTGAGCGAGACCCTTGACGCCACCAGACGCGACGACGAAAGGAACCTGGGATATGAGCGCGGTCATACCTATCACGGACACCGTAACGATCGGAGGCGACCTGGCCGTCGGTCGGATCGGCTTCGGCGCGATGCGATTGACCGGTGACCAGGTGTGGGGCGATTACCCCGACCATGGCGGCGGGATCGCGTTGCTGCGCCACGTCGTCGACTCCGGCGTGACATTCATCGACACCGCCGACGTGTACGGCCCGCACTCCAACGAAGAGCTCATCCGCGAAGCCCTCCATCCCTATCCCCGCGATCTGGTTATCGCGACGAAGGGCGGCTTTGTGCGGGGCGGCTACGACTACTCGACCCTCGGGGCAGTCGGCCACCCGAACTACCTAAGGCAAAGCGTCCACATGAGCCTGCGCAGACTCGGCCTGGAGCGCATCGACCTCTACTACCTGCACAGCGGGACCGCGACGGACGCGCCGTTCGAGGACCAGGTCGGCGTCCTCGCGGAGTTCAAGAGGCAAGGGCTGATCCGCCATGTCGGCCTTTCGAACGTGACCGTTAAGCAATTCGAGGCCGCTCGTCAGATCGTCGAGATCGCGGCGCTTACCGCCAACTACAACCTCGGCACTCGACTCGGAAGCGCACACCTCGCCGCCGCGGAGCGCGCCGGCGTCGTCTTCTCGCCGTGGGGACCCACCCGATTCGACGGGCCCAACGTTGAGTTGATTCGAAAGACCGTCGACGAAATCGCGCACCGACACGGCGCCACCGCACAGCAGGTGGCGCTCGCGTGGCACCTACACCTATCGCCGAACACCCTGCCCATACCGGGGACGACCACGATCAGCCACGTCGACGCGAACAACGCCGCGGCGCGGCTGCGGCTCTCCTCCAACGAGATCCAACAACTCACCGACCTAACGCCCGAGATCTAAACCCCGACCGACCCATCAGGAAGGCGACTCAATCATGGAGAGGTTATTTCAGGGAAAGCGAGCGTTCGTTACTGGCGGGGGCTCCGGCATCGGACGGGCCTGTGCGCTTGCGCTGGCGGCCGAAGGATGCTTCGTCACCGTCGCAGGACGAACCGAGGACACGCTGCGCGATACGGTGCGATTGGCCGTCGAAGCCGGCGGGTCGGCGCAAGCGGTCAGGTGCGACGTGACCGTCGAACCGATGGTGCGGTCAGCAGTCGCAGCCGCCGCCAACGAAGAAGGTCGGCTCGACGTTGCCGTCAACAGTGCCGGCTATGACGGTTCAGCCGCGCTGCCGACCGACGAGTGGACGAGCGAAATGCTCGACGAGATGCTCGCGTCCAACGTCCGCGGAACGTTCCTTCCTCTGAAGCACGAACTGGAGCTCATGCGCCGGCAGGGATTCGGGGCGATTGTCAACATCGGCTCTGACGCGGGACTTCTCGGCGTTCCCGGTCACTCCGGTTACGTCGCGTCCAAGCACGCAGGCATCGGCCTGACCCGCAGCGCCGCGCTCGAGTACGCCGCCCAAGGAATCCGCGTCAACGCGGTGACCCCCGGTCTGGTCGACACGCCGCTCATCCATGACGCCTCCGGCGAGCTGTACGACTACATCAAGCCGCTGATCGCCGCCCACCCGATCGGTCGGATCGCCCGCCCGCAGGAGATCGCAGACGCCGTCGTGTGGCTGGCCTCCGAGAAGGCCTCTTACGTGACGGGTGTGGCGCTGCCGATTGACGGTGGCTACTCGGCCGCATGATCACCGCACGTCCAGCAGCCGCGAGCAGCCCCGCGTGGCAACCAGGGGTCCGATAGCGCCCGTGGCGCGTCGGACCCCGCAGCCTGAGAGTTCTCGCGGACTACCCGTTGGGGGATTCGGTTACCGCTGGTCGCTGCGACTGTGGATGCTCCCCAACCGAATGAGCGACATGACACTAATGAGAAACGAAATCGATTGCACGCATAAGCCGTACGCCTCGGCCGCCGCAGGATCGGCGGCCCTCGACACAGGAGATTCACGCCCAATGCCTACCGAGCCCGCCCGAGTCATTGCCGATCGCCAA
>DATBBH010000047.1:0-11530 GCA_036271075.1 Gaiellaceae bacterium
TGTCGACGCCGTTCGACGCGCCTTTCAGGAAATGGTCGAACCACGAGAGCGTCTGCGTCTGCATGTAGGCGATGTCAGGCGTGGTGAACGTCGACGGCGGATGGCCGAACTGGCCGATGTACAGATGCTTCGGCCCGCGAATGCGTCCGTAGCCGTTTTCCGCCTGCGTCACGTCGAACGCCCAGTCGACTCGTCCCTGGAACATGTAGACCGGCGTCGTGATCGATGGGAGTTGGGTGTACGACGAGCGGGGTTCGACGAGCGCTTTGATCGCGGGCATGTCCAGCGATTGCACAGCGTTTTGCACGTTGGCCGTGATCAAGGGGGATCTGGTCGCGACTGCCCGCGCAAACCCGCCCACGATTCCCGAGCGTGCCACGTTCTGCGGCCACAGCGCGGAGTAGAGATCGGTCCAAGTGGCGACCACAGCCGCGGCCTTGAAGGGGATGCCGGCAGCCAGCCCGTTCCAGACTTGCCCGCCGCCGTACGAGATGCCCCACGCGCCAATCTTCGTGTTGCTCACTTCGGGCAGTCCGCTGAAGAACGACGTCATCGAGCGCTCATCGGAGATCTCCTTCGGCCCGGCAAGTTCGAGATCGCCCGTGGACGTCCCTTCGCCTCTCGCGGAATACGCGAGCGCCGCATAGCCGTGGGCGGCGAAGATCTCTGCCAGGCCGGCCATGTCGTCCTTCGACCCGCCGAGCCCGTGCAGCACGACCACGCCGGGCCAGCCGCCCGCGGGCGCCGTGCCGTCGGGCTCATAGAGGTCGTAGGCGATTTGGACCCCGTCGGTCATCGTTCGAAAGCCGCTTTGCTTGTTGAAGGCCTGAGCCGGCGCCGCCCAGAGCAGCGCGGCAGCCACGACGACGAGGAGGCGCTTCATCGGCGGCAGAGTAGCCGCCTCCCTACAATCGCGCTATGCCCGACCCCCGCCCAATCGGCGTGTTCGACTCGGGAGTCGGCGGCCTCACCGTCTTGCACGAATGCCTCGTGACCATGCCGCACGAGGATTTCGTCTACCTCGGCGACCATGCGCGCCTCCCCTACGGGCCGCGCAGCCGTGATGAGGTGCGGCGCTTCGCTCACGAGATCGGCGTGTACCTCGAACGGCAGGGCGTGAAGATGGTCGTCGTCGCATGCAACACGGCCACGTCTGTCGCGTTGCCGGACTTGCAGGAGCAGCTCGGCGTTCCGGTGGTCAGCGTGATCGTCCCTGAAGCACATGCGGCAGTGCAGGCGACTCGCAACCGGCGCATCGGCTTGCTCGCGACCGAGCTGACCGTTGCGAGCGGCCGCTACGAGAGCCTCGTGCGCACGCTCGACGCAGGCGTTCGCTTTACCGCTGTCGCCTGTCCGAAGCTCGTGCCGCTGATCGAGGCGGGCGACACGTACAGCGACGACATCGTCGGCGCGGTGCGCGAGTATGCCGCGCCGCTGAAGGAGGCGGGCTGTGACACGGTGATCCTCGGCTGCACCCATTACCCCCTCCTGCGTGCCGTGTTCCAACGCACGTTCGGCCGCGACACGACCCTCGTCTTCTCAGCGGATGAGACGGCGCTCGAAGTCGCCGAGACGCTCGCGCGCAAGGGCTTCGAGAACGTCACGACGCGCGAAGGGCGCTACCGCTTCCTCACGACAGGAGACCCGACGCTGTTCCGCACGCTCGGGGAGCGCTTCCTGCAACTGCCGCTCGGCGATGTCGAGCACGTCGAGGTGCGCGAGTTGGAGGCGGTCGCATGAGCCGCAATGACGGGCGGAGGCCGGACGAGCTGCGGCCGATCGATGCCGATCCTTCGTTCCTCGAGCAGCCGCACGGGGTGGTGCTCTGGTCGCAAGGCAAGACGATGGTGCTGTGCACGGCGACGGTGCAGGAAGGCGTGCCACGCTGGCTCCACCGGTCGGGCCGAGGCTGGCTGACGGCGGAGTATTCGCTCCTCCCCGCCTCGACCGGCGACCGGACCGACCGTGAGGCCGCGCGCGGCAAGCAGGGCGGCCGCACGGTGGAGATCCAGCGACTGATCGGTCGCGCGCTGCGCGGTGTCGTCGATTTCCAAGCGCTCGGCGAGCGCACGGTATACCTCGACTGCGACGTGCTGCAGGCCGACGGTGGCACGCGGTGCGCCGCGATCACCGGCGCGTACGTCGCCGCGCAGCGGGCGCTCGACCATTTCGGTCTCTCCAAGGGACTGACGGGTTCCGTCGCGGCCGTGTCGGTCGGCGTCGTCGACGGAGTCTCGCTGCTCGATCTGGACTACTCGGAGGACTCGAATGCCGACGTCGACGTGAACGTCGTCATGACGGGCGATGGTCGGTTCGTGGAGGTGCAGTCCACGGCGGAGAAGGTGCCGTTCGACCGCGCACGGCTCGACGACCTGCTCGACCTGGCGGCGGCGGGAATCGAGGATCTGCAGCGCTTCCAGCAAGAGGCTGTTGATACGCCTCGCGATTAGGTCGATGCGCCGTTGAACGCGACCGTCTGCTCGGGCAATCCGCACAAGCTCGACGAGTTCAACGCGCTCTTCCCGGGTTGGGAGCTCGATCTGCTCACGGGTGCCGAGTTCCCCGAGGAGAACGGCGCCACCTACGTCGACAACGCGCGGATCAAGGCGCGGTACGGGCGCGCTGTCGGGGCCGCGGACCGGTGGATGCTTGCCGACGACTCCGGAATCGAGTTCGTCGCGCTTGCCGGTCGGCCCGGCGTCGTCACCGCGCGCTGGGCCGAGGGCCGCCATGTCGAGAAGGCGCTCGCGGCGGTCGACGGCTTGGACCGTCACGCGCGCTATGTCTGTGAGCTCGTTGCGCTTTCGCCCGAGGGGCGCGAGTTCCGCGGCAGGGGCGTGCTCGAAGGGACGATCGCGCAGGCGCCTGCAGGCAACGAGGGCTTCGGCTTCGACCCGGTCTTCGTCCCGCTCGGCGAGATCCACACCGTCGCAGAGCTCGGCAATGCCTGGAAGGCGCAGCACTCACACCGCGCCCTCGCGGCTCGAGCGCTCGTCGCTTCGTTAGCGTAGGCGGATGGTTCGGGCGGCTTGAGTGCGCTCGGCCAGGAACATCGCACCAAGCAGCGCGGCCAGTGCCCCGATCTCGATCGCCGGCGAGGCCTTCGCTCCGAGAGGTGCGAGTGCGAGCGCGAGCACGGCGACGAGGAAGCGGTAACCGACTCCGTCGAGGCGCAACTCACGGCGGAAGAATGCGTTGCCGGCGCAGTAAGCGGTGATCCCACCGGCGAGTAGGAAGGAGCTGCCCCACGAGATCGGGTCGAACGGATGTGCCGTCGAATGCCGCTCGACCGCCGAGGCGGCAACGATCCCGAAGAGCATTGGGAGGAACCAGTAGCCGTACGCCACGACTGCCGCGTACGCGCGCTGAGCGACCGGCAATGCGTCGAGTGCGCGCTCGGCCCGCTCCTCGTAGCCGCTGAAGTACACCCACCAGAGGCACGCGCTGAGCGAGAGCCCGAGCACGGCGATCCCTGTGAGGCTTGCGTTCACCGGGAGACTCGAGGCGCCAAGGCCGATCGCGACGACCGATTCGCCGATTGCGATGATCATGACGAGGGCGTGCCGTTCGACGAAGTGCGTCGCGCCGATCACGAACCCGGACGTGCCGCGGATCACGGGCGTCAGCCATTCGAGGAGCGCGGCCGCCGCCCAGAGGATGTATTGGGGTCGGCCTCCGAGCGCACCGCCCAGGACGACGACCAGCGCCGCGCCGAGGTTGTACGGCGCGAGCGTCAGAATCGCGCGAGCAGCGCTCACTGCGGCCGCCCGCGTGAACAGGACCGAGTGGATGAGCACCACGAGGAGGTACGCCAGCCCGAACGCGAGCCCGCTCCCCGAGAAGGCGCTCGGGATCGCCAGCGAGAGCACCAGGTACCCCGCCATACCGCCGAGGAGCAGCAGCCGGCGAGCTGCGGTGTCCGCGCGCACCGCGTTCGTCATCCACGCATACCCGCCGTACATCCACCAGATCACGGACAGCATCAGGATGACCTGCAGGATTCCGCGCAGGTCGGGCCGTTCGAACAGCACGGTTGTCAGCTGTGTGATCGTGAAGACGAAGACGAGGTCGAAGAAGAGCTCGAGGATGGTGACCCGATCTGGTTCGTTCGGCGTCGTCACGCGAGGGCGGGCGCCTCGTCCGACGGCTGGGCGCGGCCGGCAAGCCACCAGTTGACCTCGGCTCCAAGGACGATCACGTTCGCCATCACGTACAGCCAGACGAGCAGGATCGCCGGGCCGGAGAGCGTCTGTAGCACCGGGTTGTGCCTCGAGACGTCGACGTACAGGGGCAAGCCCTGGAACGTCGCCTCGAGAATGACCGCGGCAGTGATCGCACCCGGCAGCACCTCGCGCAGCGACACGTCGGCGTTCGTCAGCACGTAGTAGGCGGACGCGAGGAACACGAAGAGACCAACTGCCGAGACGGCAATTGCGACCAGACGGGCCGAGGTCTCATTGCCCTGAAAGCCCACGTAGCGTTTCAGAACCTCCTGGCCGATCGACCCGATCACAAGCGATGCAAACAGGGCGATCAGCGAGCCGACCATCATCATCGTCGCCAGCGCCTTGCCGTGCAGGAAGCCCCGGTTCGGCCTGCCGTAGACGATGTTGAACGCGCTCTCGAGCACGCTGAAGAACGACAGCGACGACCAGAGCAGGAACGCGCCGCCGACGATCCCGAGTGCAGTCGCGTTCGCCTGGATCGCCCGCACGGCGCGCAGGATCGAATCGAGCGACGTGTTCGGGAACGTCTTGGACAGCTCGCGAACGAAGAACGAGCCCTCGTCCGCCTGGTGCACGAGGCCGAGGAGCGCCAGCGAGAGGAAGAGCAGCGGCACGAACGAGAGGAGCGCGAAGTAGGCGATCATCGCCGCGAGGTGGGTGCCGCGGTCGGCGAAGTACTTCCTGAGGATCCCTCTCACTTCGCGGCAGTATGCTCGCCTGCATGGACGCGACCCAGGCGATCGCCGACCTGACTGAAATCTCGCCGCAGGTGAAGGACGTCGTCGTGATCGCAGCCGACGGCAGCCTCACCGGCTCGAACCTGCAAGAGGAGGGCGCGCAGCGGCTGGCCGACGGAGCACGCCGCCTCCTCGACGCCGCCGAGGGGCTGCGTCCCGGGGTTGCCCAGTTGGAGGCGGCGACCACGGTAGGCAGTGTCTTCGTCGTCCGTGACGGCGAGCGGCTGATCGCCGCCACGACCACCCCCGAGCCGACGGTCGGGCTCGTGTTCTACGACCTGAAGACCTGTCTGCGCTCGATTGACGAACCCAAGCCGAAGCCGAAGCCGCGGCGCAGGACGCCGGCCAAGCAGAAGGAGGGCGACGATGCCGCGGCGTAAGGTCGTCACAGGGGTATTGCTCGCAGCCGGCTCGCTCGCCGGTTCCGTGCTCGTCCGCCGCCGTGCCGCGCGCCGCCGTGAGCGGGTCGACCTCTATGCAGACGACGGTTCGATGCAGTCGTATGCCGAGGGGACGCTCGAGGCGGAGCGCCTGCTCCCGATCGCGCACGAGTTGCTGTCTCCGGCATGAATCGCGACGAGCTCGCGCGTGGCCTGCGCGAGGCGGCCTATCTCGAAGGCGACTTCGTCCTTCGCTCCGGCCGCCGTTCCAAGTACTACCTCGACAAGTACCGCTTCGAGACGCGCCCCGACCTCCTGCGCCCGCTCGGCGCCTCGCTCGCCGTCGCCGTGCGGGAGCACGAGCCCGAGGCACACCGCCTGGCCGGCCCCGAGCTCGGCGCGGTTGCGCTGGCCGCGGCGGCGTCGCTCGAGACGGGCCTGCCGTTCCTGATCGTCCGCAAGGAAGCCAAGGACTACGGCACTGCCAACCGGCTCGAAGGTGTCAGCGAGCCGGGGGACTGCATCTGCCTGATCGAGGACGTCGTCACGTCGGGCGGAGCCGCGGTCGAAGCCGTTCTGGCGCTCCGAGAGGCGGGGCTCCGTGTGTCCAACGCGATCTGCGTGGTCGACCGCGAGGAAGGAGGCGTCGACGAGCTCGCGCGCCACGCGGTGCGGCTCTGGCCGCTCTTTCGGGCCTCGGAGCTGCTCGAAACCCCCGCAAATCCGCATGGTTGAGCGATATCCGACTCCGTTGTTAGGGTTTCCCGCAAGGTCTGATCCCCAGTCCCCGAAGCAGGAGGATGTTCGTTGACCAAGCAGGACTTCATCCAGAAGGTCGCCACGAAGAGCGGGCTTTCGGCTCGTGATGCGGGCAAGGCCGTGGATGCATTCATGGAGACGGTGACCGAGACCCTGAAGGCCGGGGATACCGTGAACTTCACCGGTTTCGGCAAGTTCTCGCCGTCGGCGCGTGCGGCACGCCAGGGCGTCAACCCCCGCACGGGCGAGCGCGTGCAGATCGCGGCGACGACCGTGCCGAAGTTCTCGGCCGGCAGCCAGCTCAAGGCCGCTCTCAAGACCTAGCCCGACCCGGAGGGCGGCGAAAGCCGCCCTCCGGCTTTTATCGGTGCGACACTCGCCGCCGAACGCGTTACCGTGGGGGCGATGGCAGTCGCCACGACGATCACCTTCGCCGACCGGCTTTCTGCCGAGGTCGAGCGCAAGCGGTCGCAGCTCGTCGTCGGGCTCGATCCGAACATCGATCTGATGCCGATCGAGCTGCGCGGCGATGTCGCGCGATTCTGCTGCGGGCTGATCGACGCGGTCGCGCCGCACGCAGTCGCGGTGAAGCCGCAACTCGCCTTCTTCGAGGCACTCGGGCCGGCGGGCATGGCGGCGTTCGACCAGGCCTGCACGTACGCCCGGCGCGCTGGGCTGCTCGTGATCGCGGACGGGAAGCGCGGGGACATCGGCTCGACCGCCCGCGCCTACGCCGACGCCTACCTCGAGGGCGAGCCGCCGCGCGCAGATGCGCTCACGGTCAATCCATGGCTCGGCCGCGATTCGCTCGAGCCGTTCCTCGGCGCGGTTCGCCGCGGCGGCGTCGGCATCTTCGTGATCGTGCGTACGTCGAACGCGAGCGGTGACCTGCAGGACGCAGTCCTGAAGGACGGGCGGCCGATGTGGCACTACGTCGCCGGCCTCGTCGACGAATGGGGCGAAGGAACGGTGGGCGAGGTCGGCCTGAATTCGGTCGGTGCTGTGATCGGCGCGACGCATCCGCGCGCCGTCGCCGAGGCACGCAGGCTGATGCCGCGCTCGATCCTCCTGCTGCCGGGCATCGGCGCCCAGGGCGGCGCGATCTCCGACCTCGCGCGCGCCTTCCAGAACGGGCCGGCGAGCGCGCTCGTCAATGCGGCTCGCTCGGTCAACTACGCGTTCCGCGCCAGCGGCTCCGATTACCGCGAGGCCGCAGGCGCTGAGGCGGCGCGGCTCAAGCAGGAGATCTGGGCCGCCTCCGGTTGGTAGTGGCTCCCGCCGACTGGCGTCGTTACGTCGCCCCGGCGGCGTTTCTGCTTGCCGCGACGATCGCCGTCATCCTGATCCGCTCCGGCGTCGAGGCGGGCGGTTCGCGGCGAACAGTGACCACGGCCGGCTCGCCGGCCCCGCGCAAGCACGTCGTCACGACCACGTCGGCCACGACCACGACGAAGACGCCGGCCACAAAGCGGTACTGGACGGTCGCGGCTGGAGATACCTTCGGCGTGATCTCTGCCAAGTCTGGAGTCCCGGTGGCGACGATCGAGCGGCTGAACCCGAACGTGCACTCGACCTCGCTCTTCATCGGCGAGAAGATCCGCCTCAAGTGAGACGGGCGGTCTGCCTCGCCATTCTGGTCGCAGCCTGCTGGCTGCCGGCGTCCGCCTGGGCAGGTGCGCCGCCGGTGAACGCAGCGGCGTACATCATCGAAGATGCGCGTACCGGCGAGGTGCTCGATTCGTCGCACGCCGACGCGCGGCTACCGATCGCATCGCTGACGAAGCTGATGACGGTGCTCGTGACGCTGCAGCATCACAAGCTCACCGATGTCGTGACCGTCGATCCTCGTGCGGCTGCCGTCGGTGAGTCTTCGATCGGCCTGCGCAGCGGCGAGCGGATGACCGTTCGCGATCTCTTGAAAGGCGCGCTCATCCAGTCTGCGAACGACGCGGCCGATGCGCTTGCGCTGTCACTCGCTCCCGACTTCCCTTCGTTCGCGCGCCTGATGAACGCGGAGGCGGCCAAGCTCGGCTTGCAGAACACGCATTTCGTGCGCGCTGACGGCCTCGACGCGGCCGATGAGTACTCAAGCGCGCGCGATATCACTACGCTCGCGCGTCTCGTCATGCGCACGCGCTTCATCCGCAACACGGTGCGCGAGCAGACCGACACCATCTCGGGAGGTCGCACGCTGCACACATGGGACGATTTGCTGTCCCAGTTTCGTCAGACGATCGGCGTCAAGACGGGTCACACCGCGCTGGCGGGCTGGTGCCAGGTCGCCGCGGCACGGGGCCGTGGTGTGACGATCTACGCGACGCTGCTCGGCTCGCCGACTCGGTCGGAGCGCAACATCGACCTGCAGTCGCTCCTGATCTGGGGCCTGGCCCAGTTCCGCGTCGTCCCGGCAGTGGCGACGGGACGCGCCTACGCCGAGGTGCGGTTGCCGTACGGCCGCGCTCCGCTGACCCTGGTCGCGGCGAAGCCGCTGCTCACTGTCGCCCGGCTGGGACGGCCGCTGACGGAGACGGTCGTCGCTCCGGTTGCGCTCGCGCTGCCGGTTCGGCAGGGCGACGTGCTCGGGCGGGTCGAGATCCGCGAGGGTCAACGGCTGGTGGGGACACGAGACCTCGTGGCTTCGCGCAGCATTAACAAACCAGGCCTCGGGGGCCGACTAGGGTGGTACGCCGGCAGGACGTTGCACCACCTTGCCGACCTTCTCTAGCCAATGATCGTCACTGTCACACTCAACGCGGCGATCGATCGGACGCTGACCGTGCCGAACTTCCAGCGTGGGCAGCGGCATCGGGCAAGCGCGGGCGTGACGCTCGCCGGCGGCAAGGGGATCAACGTCGCGCGCGCGCTGAAGACGCTCGGCGTTCCGGTCGTCGCGACCGGGCTCGTCGGCGGGCAGACGGGCACGCGCATCATCGAGCAGCTGACGGAAGAGGCGATCCTCAACGACTTCGTGCACATCGAAGGCGAGTCGCGCACGTCCACCGCCGTCGTCGACCCGACCGGCGGCACGTACACGGAGATCAACGAGTGGGGCCCCGCGGTCCACCCGGACGAGCTCGATGCGCTGCTCGAGAAGGTGCGCTACCTCACGCAGGGTGCCGAGTTGGTCGTCTTCGCAGGCTCGCTGCCACGCGACGTTGCAGAAGACTTCTACGCCGAGGTCGTGCACGAGCTGGCTCGCCGGCACATTCTCGCGGTGATCGACAGCGAGGGCGAACCGTTGCGGCTCGCGGTCGAGGCAGAGCCGTTCCTCGTCTCGCCGAACCAGCGCGAGGCGGAGGCACTCGTCGGCCAGGAGTTTCACGATGACGACGACTTTCGTATCGGGCTCGAGACGCTCGGCGACATGGGCCCGCGCAACGTGATCATCACGACCGAGCTCGGCTGCGTCGCGCTGCTACGCGAGGATCGCGAGGCGCGTCGCTTCCGGGTGATCGCGCCTCGCGTCGAAGCGATTTCAGCGGTCGGCTCCGGCGACGTGCTGCTCGCCGGCTATCTCGCCGCGCGGCACTCGGGTCGGACGCACGAGGAGTCGTTGCGCTCCGCCGTCGCGGCCGGCGCGGCCTCGACCCTCGAGGCCGGGGCGGGGCGGTTCGACTCGCGCCAGGCGGGCCGGCTGCAGGCCGGCGTCGAGCTCACGGAGCTCGAGCGCGTCCAGGCCTGACCGTCGCGACAGCCCTCATCCGCCGGCATCGGTACCTTTCCCGGATGGACGTCGAGAAGCTCGGGCTGGACCCGTCGGTCACCATGAGCCTCCCGGCCAAGTTCGCCAAGGAGGGGCTCACATTCGATGACGTCCTGCTCGTCCCGGCCGAGTCCTCGGTCTTGCCGAACGCGGTGTCGACCGCGACGCGGCTGACGCGCACGGTCGTGCTCGAGGTACCGGTCGTCTCGGCCGCAATGGACACGGTCACCGAGGCACGGATGGCGATCGCGCTCGCGCGGGAGGGCGGCCTCGGGATCCTGCACCGCAACCTTGCGATCGAGGTGCAGGTCGGCGAGGCCGACAAGGTGAAGCGTTCCGAGGCAGGGATGATCGTCGAGCCCGTCACACTCGCGCCGGCCGCGCTCGTGTCCGAGGCGCTCGAGGTGATGGAGCGCTACCACATCTCGGGCGTGCCGATCACAGACGACGGCGGCAAGCTCGTTGGCATCCTCACGAATCGCGACCTGCGCTTCGAGCGCAATCTTGCCCAGCCGGTTTCCGCCTTGATGACGTCGCGCGATCTCGTCTCCGCGCCGGTCGGCACGACCCTCGTCGAGGCCGAGCAGCTGCTTCATCGCCATCGGATCGAGAAGCTGCCGATCGTCGACGCAGACGGGCGCATCAAGGGACTGATCACGGTCAAGGACATCCAGAAGCGCGTCGAGTTCCCCCAGGCGACGAAGGACACGCAGGGTCGCCTGCGGGTCGGCGCCGCGGTCGGCGTCGGCTCGGATGCGGTCGAGCGCGCGCAGGCCCTGATTGCGGCAGGTGTGGACGTGCTCGTTGTCGACACGGCGCATGGACATTCGCGCGGGGTCGTCGAGATGGTCGCGCGCATCAGGGGGCTCTCGGGCGATTTCGAGGTGGTCGCGGGCAACATCGCCACCGGTGAGGCGGCGGAGGCGCTGATCGACGCAGGCGCCGACGCGGTGAAGGTGGGCATCGGGCCGTCGGGCATCTGCACGACGCGAGTCGTTGCCGGAGTCGGCGTCCCCCAGGTGACAGCGATCTTCGACGTCGCCCAGGCTGCGCTGAGTCACGGTGTCCCGGTGATCGCCGACGGCGGGATCACGTCCTCCGGCGACGTCGCCAAAGCGATCGCTGCCGGCGCGGACACGGTGATGATCGGCGGCATGCTCGCCGGTACCGACGAGACGCCGGGCGACGTCGTGTATGCGCAGGGAGAGCGGTACAAGGAATACCGCGGCATGGGCTCGCTGGGCGCCATGAAGGCGCGCGGCTACTCGAAGGACCGCTACTTCCAGGGCGATGTCGAGGACGTCGAGAAGCTCGTCCCCGAAGGGATCGAAGGGCGCGTTGCCTACAAGGGACCGCTCACCGGTGTGCTGCATCAGATCGTCGGTGGGCTCCGTCAGGCGATGGGCTACTGCGGCGCACCCACGATCGACGCGATGAAGCAGGCGCGCTTCGTGCGCATCACCGGAGCAGGGCTGCGCGAGTCGCACCCACACGACATCACGATCACGAAGGACGCTCCCAATTACCGGCGCGGCTGAGGTCGTTCAGCTCCGGCCGGAATCCATTCCGGAGGAACGGCCGGTCCTCGTCATCGATTTCGGCGGGCAGTACTCCCAATTGATCGCGCGGCGGGTGCGCGAGGCGCGCGTGTACTCGGAGCTCGTCTCGCACCGCGCGACCGTCGACGAGATCCGGCGGCGCAATCCCGTCGCCCTGATCCTGTCG
>DATBBH010000048.1:0-7474 GCA_036271075.1 Gaiellaceae bacterium
ACCACCTATCTCACCGCCTATATCCCATTGCACCACCAGGTGCGCGTCACTCCCGCGTCGATCGTGCTCGTCCATGCCGGCTCGGGTGGCGTCGGCTGTGCGGCGATCCAACTCGCGAAACACCTCGGTGCGAAGGTGATCGCGACCGCGAGCTCGGACGAGAAGCGCGCCTTCGCGCTCGGAGTCGGCGCCGACGAGGCGATCAGCTACGACGAGCTCGACGACCTGCGCGTCGACGTGGTCATCGACCCGGTCGGCGGCGATGTCTTCACGCGCTCGTTGCCGCTCCTCAACCCGCTCGGTGCGATCGTGGCGATCGGATTCGCGGGCGGGCTGTGGACCGACCCGAGCGTTCAGTGGCTCGTGGGCCGCAACGCGTCGGTCGTCGGCGTGTATCTCGGCCGCCTGATGAAACTGCAGCCGCAGCTCGTGCACGAGTCCGCGATCGAGCTGCTCGCGCTCTGGGCTCGTGGCGAGATCGACCCCGTCGTCGGCGCGACCTTCCCTCTCGCCGACGCAGCCGCGGCGCACGCACTGATCGAAAGCCGGCAGCATGTCGGCAAGGTGGTTCTCGAGCCGTGAGAGCGCTGATCACGGGCGGCGAGGGAGGACTGGGCCGGGCGATGCGGGCTCGGCTCGAGCGGGCAGGCTACGACGTCGAGTCACTCGACCTGACGAACGGCTTCGATGTCACCGACCCGGCTGCCTGGGAGCGCGTTGAGGCGGTTGAGCTCGCGTGCCTGAACGCAGGCATCCTCACTGCCGACACCGATCTGAAGAAGCTATCGTACGACGACTATCGCCAGGCGGTCTCGGTGAATGTCGACGGCGTCGTGCTCGGCGTGCGTCGCCTCGCGCAGGTGATGGACGGCGGCACGATCGTCGCAACTGCATCGCTCGCCGGCCTCGTCGGCATGCCGCTCGACGCGATCTATTCGCTGACGAAGCACGCCGTGGTCGGGTTCGTTCGCAGCATCGCGCCGCAAATCGCGCCGATCAAGATCAACGCGATCTGTCCCGGGATCGCCGACACGCCGATGCTCGACCAGCACGATCAGCGAGCGATGTTCGAGGCAGCCGGGTTCCCGCTGCTGCGGCCCGAGGAGGTCGCGGACGCGATGTGGCTCGCCGCGACCAGCGAGGGGACGGGGGAGTGCTGGTTCGTCCAGCCCGGCCGCGAGCCGGCCCCGTTCCGCTTCCCGAGCATCCCCGGGCCGCGGCGAGACGGCGCGACGGTCGGGCTGCCGCCAATCCCTAGTTGAGGCCGGGGTCGAAGGGCATGTCGATCATCAACTCGAACGGTCCGCCCTTGCGGTGGAGCACGGTGCGCCAGAGCTCCTCGGGGTCATCGGCGAACGCATCGTCCGTGAGCGCGTCGACGACGATCCAGGATGCTTCTTCGAGCTCCGCCTCGAGCTGGCCGATGCCCCAGCCGGAGTAGCCGGCGAACAAGCGCATCCGGCTGATCGAGAGGTCCTCCGGCTCGGACTCTGCAGGCATGAACCCGAGCCGGTCCATGATCGGTGCCGCGGCGTCGTCCACGTCGTTGAACTCCGCGAGCACCATAAAAGCCTCGGGCTGCACCGGCCCGCCGACGAAGATGGGGTCGCCTGCGCCCGGCAGTCCCTCGAGCGCAGGCACTGCGTCGACGGCGGCGACGTCGGACGGTCGACTGAGCACGAGACCCATCGCTCCCTCCTCGTCGTGATGCGCAATCAAGACGACGGTCTTGCGAAAGTTCGGATCGTGGAGAGCCGGTGACGAGACGAGCAGCTTGCCTTGGAGCGAGTCCACTTACTGAAACTGCCAACCGTCGCCGTCCGTAAACGCGCGCAGGATCCGCTTCGCGACAACTTGGCGGTGCACCTCGTCCGGGCCGTCATAGATCCGGCCGGCTCGGGCCATCATCGCCATGTGCGCGAGCGGGGTCTCGTCGGTCAGCCCTTTCGCGCCGTGCACCTGAATTGCACGGTCGATCACGTCGTTCAGGACCTTCGCGGCGAAGAACTTGATCGCCGAGACCTCGACGCGAGCCTCGTCTCCGGCGTCGATCTTGTGCGCAGCGTCCAGCGTCATCAGCCGGCACGCTTGGATCTCGACGTAGCTGTCGGCGATCCAGTTCTGCACGGTCTGCTTCTTCGCGAGCGGTTCGCCGAACGTCTCGCGTTCGAGTGAGTAGCGGCACATGAGATCGAAGGCACGCTGCATCTGCGCGAGCCACCGCATCACGTGATGAATGCGGCCGGGACCGAGCCGCTTCTGCGCGATCAGGAAGCCGGCGCCTTCTGCACCAAGCGTGTTGGTCACCGGCACGCGAACGTCCGTGTAGCGCACCTCGCAGTGTGTCGACCAGCCGCGTCCGGCGTGTCCCATCACCGGCACGGCACGGACGACGTCGACGCCCTGCGTGTCCGCAGGCACGATGATCTGAGTCGCGCGTTCGTGCGGTGCCGCATCGGGATCCGTGACCGCCATCACGATTCCGAACGCCGCCCCGTCGGCGCCCGACGAGAACCACTTGTGGCCGTTGATCACCCAGTCGTCGCCGTCGCGCACGGCCCGCGTGCGGAGCGTCGTCGGGTCAGAGCCGGGCACCTCGGGCTCGGTCATCGAGAAGAACGAGCGGATCTGGCCGGCAACGAGCGGGAAGAGCCAACGCTCCTTCTGCTCGTCGGTCCCGAACATATGGAGGATCTCCGCATTGCCCGCATCGGGCGCCTGGCAGCCGAAGATCAGCTGACCCCACACCGTCAGGCCGATCTGCTCGTTCAGGTAGGCGTAGTCGAGGAAGCCCGTACCGGTTCCACCTGCCTCCGGCGGCACGTGAGGCGCCCAGAGCCCGAGCTCGCGGACCTCGTCGCGGAGCTTGGCGACCAGTACCTCGGACTCGTCGTTTTCCTGGTCGAGCACGTGCTCGTTCGGTAGGACGCGCTCGTTCATGAAGGCACGGACCTGCTCGAGGCGTTGCGCGGGCGGGGCAAAGCTCGAGGCGGTCATTCCCGTAGCATCGCATTGATGCGGCTCGGCTTCTACATGGGCTATGCGCAGCCGGGCACGAATCCGCTCGAGCTGCTCGAGCTCGCCCGGGAAGCGGAGCAGCTCGGCTACGACTCCGCCTGGGCCGCGGAGGCCTGGGGCGTCGATGCGATCACGCCGCTCGCGTGGCTTGGAGCGCAGACGACGACCCTCAAGCTCGGCACGGCGATCATGCAGCTGCCGGGGCGCTCGCCAGCCAACGCGGCGATGACCGCGGTGACGCTCGATCTTCTCTCGGGCGGGCGCTTCCTGATGGGGCTCGGCACATCGGGGCCGCAGGTCGTCGAGGGCTGGCACGGGCAGGAGTGGGGGAAGCCGCTGGGGAAGACCCGCGAGTACGTCGACATCGTCCGGGCGATCGTGCGCCGCGAGCGGCTCGAGCACCACGGCGTGCACTACGACATCCCGGTGCAGGGGGGCACGGGCCTCGGCAAGCCGCTCAAGCTGATGGCCCGCCCGTTGCGCGCGGAGATTCCGATCTACCTTGCTGCGATCGCGCCGAAGGCCGTCCTCCAGACGTTCGAGATCGCGGACGGCTGGCTGCCGATCTTCTGGTCGCCGGAGCAAGCGCGCACCGTCTTCCCGGTCGACCGGGCGCGCGAGGGCTTCGAGATCGCACCGTCGGTGCCGGCGATCGTCACAGACGACCTCGAGTCGGCCCGTGCCGCGCTCAAGGAGTACTACTCGTTCTACATCGGCGGCATGGGTGCCCGTGGGAAGAACTTCTACAACGATCTCTTCGCGCGCTACGGCTACGAGGCGGCAGCGCGCGAGATCCAGGATCTCTTCCTGGCGGGTAGCCAGCGTGAGGCCGCGACCAAGGTGTCGGATGCGTTCGTCGACGAGGTCGCGCTCGTCGGTTCTGTCGAGCGGATCCGCGATCGCCTGGCCGCGTGGCGGGAGAGCGGTGCAACGACGTTGCTCGTCTCGACGCGCGATGCGACGACGCTGCGCGGCGTCGCCGAGGCTGCTAGCTGATCGCTTCGAGCGCCGTCTCGGCGAGCAGAGGCACGGCGTGCTCGAAGATCGCCGCGCGCGTGTCCTCGCGACCGAGCTCACCTCGGATGAAGCGGCCGTAGATCGCTTCGCAGAACACGGCGGCCTTCCAGAGCGCGAGCGCCTCGAACCATGCGAGCGGCTGGACGTCACGGCCGCTTCGCTCGGTGTAGCGCTCGACGAGCTCTGCGCGCGTTGGGAAACCGGGCTCGCCGGTCACGGGTGACGAGCCAAGTGCGCTGACGCGCCCGTTCGGCTCGGTGTAGGTCGCGAGCAGGTAGCCGACGTCGGCGCGCGGGTCGCCGATCGCACCCATCTCCCAGTCGAGCACCGCGACGATTGTCGTGGGTGCCGTTGGGGAGACCATCATGTTCCCGAGGCGGTAATCGCCGTGCACGACCGTCGGCGGGAGTGGCTCCGGCAGGTTGTCGGCCAGCCAGGCGCCCACCTCGTCGACCTGCGACAGCTCGCGCGTCTTGTTGATTTCCCAGAGCTGTGTGAAGCGCCGCACCTGTCGCTCCAGGTAGCTGCCGGGGCGCGTGAACGCCGCGAGCTCGTCCCTGGATACATCGGCGGAGTGAATCTCGACGAGCGTGTCGACGAGGTCGAGGCCCAGTTCGTTGCGCGCCTGCTCCGATACGAGGCCCGGCGGTAGTTCGCTCGTCACCACGTATCCCTCGATGTAGCGCATCACATAGAAGGGCACGCCGAGCACGCTCTCGTCCTCGCAGACCGCGAGGATGTCGGGGAGCCGTCCGAAGCCGGCCGCGCGGATCGCGTTCTGCAGCCCGGCTTCGCGCACCATGTCGTGGGCCGAAGGCGGGAGGGGCGGGCGCGGCGGGCGCCGGAGAACGAACCTCTCGCCGCCGCGCTCGATCAGGAACGTGAAGTTCGAGCCGCCGCCGTCGCCGATTCGCGTTGCCACGACGCCGCCGGCGCCGAGGCCGTGTGCGTCGAGAAACGCCTCGACCTTCTCCTCGACGATCAGCGGGGGCTTGTCGTCCATCGCTGCGATGCTACGCACCGTGCGCCGTCGGCTCTACCTGATGCGGCATGCCGAGGTTTCCTACGTCGGCGAACGCGACCCCGAGGTGGTGCGCCTCACCGAGCGAGGGCTCGAGCAGGCAGCGGCCGCGTACCGGGCGCTGGCTGACGTCAGCTTCGACCTGGTGGTGACGAGTGGCTTGCATCGCACCGTCGAGACCGCGGCGGTGGTCGTTCCGGGCGGCGAGGTCGAGCAGTGGCCCGCGTTTGCCGAGTGGCGCGGTGGTCGCCTGGACGATGTCCCGGCCGATGAGCTCGAGCAGCTGTTCGTCGGGTCGCTCCAGGTGCGCGACGAGACCGCGCGTTTCCTCGGCGGCGAGTCGCTCGGCGAGGCTCTCGACCGCGTGCTCCCTGCGTTCGACGAGCTGCTGGCTCGCGAGTGGGAGACGGCGCTGGCGGTCTTCCATGGCGGCGTGAACAGGATCCTGCTCTCGCACGCGCTCGCCGGCGGCCGCACGTATTTCGGGACGTTCGAGCAGGCTCCGGCATGCATAAACGTGCTCGACCTCGGCGAGGATGGGACCTGGATCGTCCGGACGGTCAATTACATCCCGTACGACCCGCTCCATCCCGCGCGCACGACAACGATGGAGCACCTGTGGGCGGAGCTGAAGCCGTGGCTCGACGAGCGAACCTGACCGCCCCGGACATGCCGCACCGAGACCAGTCTTGTGGCCAAACCAAGGTTTGCGAACTGCCACAAACGATCCACGGTTCGCGGCACCCCGCTCTCCGCCTCGCATCGCGGCCGGACCTCCGAGACGCGTCCCGTCGCCAAACGACGTTACGGAAGTGTCACAAACGTTCCACAGGCCGCGCGCGAGGCTCAGCCGCCGGCAATGGCGGCCACGCCTGCCAGGGCGACGGCCACGCCGGCTCGTTGGGGACGCGTCAGACGCTCGCCGAGCAGGACGTGCGCCAGCAGTACCGTGACGACCGGATAGAGCGAGCCGAGCACCGAGACGAGCGAGAGGAGTGCGTGCCCGGCGGCGAAGGCAAAGAGGATGTTCGCGGTCACGTCCGCGAGGCCGACGGCGGCGACCGCGAGGAGCCAGCGGCGGGGGACGCGCAACGATGCGCGCCGGCCGGCGGCGACGACGATGAGCAGCGTCAGCGACCCGACGCGCGCTCCGAGCAGAGTCGAAAGCGCATCGCCTTGCCGGCTGCCGAGCCCGAGGAAGTAGACGAAGAGCCCGAGGGCGACCGCCGCGACGACGGCGAGCGCGATCGCGCGGGCTCGCTCGGGTGACGACGCGCGCCGTTCCTCGACCGATGCGAGCACCGCTCCGCCGAGCGCGGCGACAGCCCCTGCGAGCGCAAGCCCAGATGGCCGCTCGCCGGTCGCGATCGAGATGGCGAACGGCACGACCGCCCCACACGCGACGACGGGCGAGACCACACTCATCGTTCCCAACGACAGGGCGCGATAGAACGCCGCGAGGCCGGCGCCACCACCGATCCCCGCCAGCAGGCCGAGCGCGAACGAGTGCGCGCCGACGTCGCCGCGGAGCCCAGCGACCAACAGGAGCACGACGAACCCGGCCGCCTGCGAGACGACGGTGACCGAGAACGTCGGCAGCCGCTTCGTCAACGAGCCGCCGGCGAAATCCGCCGAGCCCCAGACGACGGAGGAACCGAGCGCAAGAACGAGCGCGAGCGCGCTCAGAGCTAGCTCAGCCGCTCCACGAGCATGGCCATGCCCTGGCCGCCGCCCACGCACATCGTCTCGAGGCCGATGGTGCGGTCCATCGTCTCGAGGTCGTTGAGCAGCGTATTCATGATCCGCGCGCCGGTCATCCCGTAGGGGTGGCCGACCGCGATCGCGCCGCCGTGCGGGTTCAGCTTGTCGCTCCAGGGATCGACGCCGAGCTCGCGGCAGACGGGCAGCACCTGGGCGGCGAACGCCTCGTTCAGCTCCATCACGTCGACGTCGTCGATCGTCATGCCGGCCTGCGCGAGCACCTTGCGCACCGCCTCGATCGGCCCGACGCCCATGATCTCGGGTTCGACACCCGAGACGCTCGAAGCGAGGATGCGCGCGCGCGGCTTGATCCCGAGCTCGGCGGCTCGCGCGGCAGACATGACGACGACGGCAGCGGCGCCGTCGTTCAACGGGCACGCATTGCCCGCGGTCACCTTGCCGCCGGGCTTGAACGCCGGCTCGAGCGCGGCGAGCTTCTCGTAGGTCGACGTCCGTCGCGGGCCGTCGTCCGCCTCGACGCCGTTGTACGGCGTGATCTCGCGCGCGAAGAACCCGGAGTCCTGCGCGGCCACAGCACGCTCTTGCGACTGCTGTGCGAACCGGTCCATGTCTTCCCGCGAGACGTCCCAGCGCTCGGCGACGTTCTCCGCGGTGAGCCCCATCGGGATGTACACGTTTGCGATGGGAGCGTCGTCT
>DATBBH010000049.1:0-6808 GCA_036271075.1 Gaiellaceae bacterium
CAGGTCGAGGAGGTCGACGCGACCACCCGCACCGTCGTAGCCCGCGGAGGCCGTCACCGCTACGACCGGCTGGTCGTCGCCACCGGTGCGGAGCCGGTGCGTCCTCCCATCCCCGGCCCCGAGCACGAGGGGGTCCACCAGCTGCACACGATCGGTGACGCTCGCCTGCTCGACGAGGTGCTCGCGCGCGGGCCCGAGCGGGCGGTGGTCGTGGGTGCCGGCTACATCGGGCTCGAGATGGCCGAGGCCCTCCGGGCACGAGGGCTCGACGTCACCCTGGTCGAGCAGCTGCCGGCCGTCCTGCCGACGGTCGACCGAGAACTTGGCGAGCTCGTCCGCGAGGAGCTGCAGCGGAACGGCGTGCTCGTTCTCACAGATTCGACCGTCTCGGCGATCGAGCAGTACGGCGGCCGGCTCGTCGTCCTCGGAGAGCACCTGAGGAAAGAAGCCGATGTCGTACTCGTCGTCGTAGGCGTCCGTCCCTCGGTACAGCTCGGGCCGCGCAGCAGGCATTCCCCTTGGCCCCCACGGTGCGCTCCAGGTCGACCGGCGCATGCAGACCGCGCTCCCCGACGTCTTCGCAGCGGGCGACTGCACCGTCACCTACCACCGGCTCCTCGAGACCGACACATACCTCCCGCTGGGCACGACCGCACACAAACAGGGCCGGATCGCCGGCGAGAACGCGGTCGGTGGCGATCGCCGCTACGACGGCTCTCTCGGCACCCAGGTCGTCAAGGTCTTCGAGCGCGCGATCGCCAGGACCGGGCTCCGCGACGCCGAGGCCACAGAGGCCGGACTAGAGCCGCTCACGGTCGGAAGCGCAGGCTTCGACCACAAGGCCTACTACCCCACGCGCACGAGATCGCGGTCCGACTCACCGGAGAACGGCCAAGCGGCCGGCTGCTCGGCGCTCAGATGCTCGGCCACGTCGACGCCCAGGTGGCGAAGAGGGTCGACACCGTCGCCACGGCGCTCTACTCGGGACTGAGCGTCGACTCGATCAATGCCCTCGACCTCAGCTACACGCCGCCGTTCGGCAGCCCGTGGGACGTCGTCCAGACAGCCGCGCAGGCGTGGGAGCACGGGCGTCAAGTCACGGCGAAGTAGATCGCCGCAGCCGTGCCTGCGCACCCGCAGTAGATCGCGAACGGGATCAGCGTCCGCGTCTCGAAGTACCGCATCAGGAACCTCACCGAGAGGTACGCCGTGAGGGCGGAGCAAAGCGCGCCCACGAGTGCCGGGCCTCGCACTCCGTTCCCCTGGGAGCCCGCGAGCTCGGGAAGCTTGAGAATGGCGGCCGCGAAGATGATCGGCGTGGCCAGGAGGAAGGCGAAGCGTGCCGCGTCCTTGTGCGAGAGACCGACGAGCAGGCCGCCACCCATCGCCGCGCCGGAGCGCGAGAAGCCCGGGATGAGCGCGATCGACTGGGCCGCGCCGACGGCACCGGCCTGCCCCCATCCGACCGTCCGCGCAATCCGGGTGTCGTCGTCCTCCGCGACCACCGGCGCCCGCCGACGCAGCAGCTCAGCGCCGTAGAGCATCAACCCGTTGAGGGCGAGGAAGATCGAGGCGTACTCGGGCGACGCGAATAGCTTCCGCAGGTAGTCCTGGAGCAGGAGCCCGAGGATCCCGGCCGGGATCGTCCCGATTACGAGCAGCCAGCCCAGCTTCGCGTCCGCGTCGCCGGCGATCTCACGGTCGCGCAGCGAGCGGCCGAGCCCTTTCACGATCCGCACCCAGTCGTGCCAGAAGAAGCCGAGGAGCACGATCGCGGTCGCGAGGTGCAGCGCCACGAGGAAGGTGAGGAAGTAGGACGCGTTCTGGTGGATGTTCCAGCCGAAGAGGCTGGGGAGGATGACGCTGTGCCCCAGGCTCGAGACGGGGAACAGCTCGGACACGCCCTGGAGCAGGCCGAGGATCGCCGCCTGGAAGTAGGTGATCGGGTGCACTCAGCCGGCGTCGGGCGCCTGCGCGGCGCTCTTCTTCGGGCCCGAGTTGAACCAGGCGAACGCGAAGCACGCGAGACCGAGGAAGAACGCGGCGATGCCGTGCTTCACGTGGTGATGGTCGGAGCCCGCCTCGTGGCCGGGGAAGAACGACGGCAGCGAGCGAGCCGGCTCGGCCCAGTACACGACCGCGATGGCCATGAGCACGATGCCCAGCACCAGAGCCGCCACGACGAGCAGCTTGCGATGGCGCACAAACGCGTCTTTGGCGGCCACGTCCGGGAGTTCTAGCTGACCGGGTGTGAGGCGTCGGTGAACTCGCGGAACTCGGCCGTCAGCAGATAGGCGGTCTGCTCGCCGATGTCCACCGCGCGGTCGCCGATCCGCTCGATCGTCCTGGCGGCGACGACCATCCGTAGGCCCCACTCGCGGGCCACCGGAGCGCCCATCACGTCCACGAGCCGCTCGACGAAGCGGCGGTTTGCGCGGTCGATGAGCTCGTCGAGCTCGACGAGGCTCTCGGCGCCCTCGAGGTCACGCTGGCTGAAGGAGTCCATCGCCACGCGCAGCATCTCCTCCGCGCGCTCGCCCATCTCCGACAGTACCGCGACCAGGGCCGGATCCGGCTCGATGTCGGCGACGAGCTTCGACAGCTTCGCGATCGTCACGCACCCGTCGGCGCTCCGCTCGAGGAGCAGGTTGATGTGGATCATCGCCAGGATGAGGCGGAGGTCCCGGGCCACCGGCGTCTGGAGCGCGAGGAGCCCCTGGATCGAATGCTCGATGCCCAGGAAGTGGTTGTCGACCTCGTCGTCGAAGGCGATCACCTCGTCGGCAAGCTCGAGATCACGCTCCTCGAGCGCGCGGATCGCGCCCCGGACGGCGCTGACGACGCGCTGCCCCATTTCCTGGAGTTGCGCCTCGATCTGCTCGAGCGCCGCGTCAATCGCCATGCGACCCAGGGTACTAGCTGCATTCCCTGCCTGTGCGCCAGCCCATGTCACCACTTCGTCTCCACCTCGCAACGGCGGCGTATCCCACCCCCCGGAGGGTCGGCCGTACCGTCCCCGCCGAACCCCTGAGGAGGAGGAAAAGACACATGCCGAGAAACGGCAAGCTCGTTCGTATCATTCTGGTTCTGGGCGCCGTTGCAGTTGCCGCGTCGTTCGCGGTGACAGCCGCAAGTGCCAAGCGGTCCGCCGGCTCTCTCAAGGGCGCCGGCAGCTCGTTCGTCGCCCCGCTGGTCAACGCCTGGATCGCCCCCGTTAACTCGGACCTGGGGATCTCAATGAGCTACAACGCGGTCGGCAGCGGCGGAGGTGTTTCGGCGATCACGAATAAGGAAGTGGACTTCGGCGCCAGCGACGCCCCGCTCTCCGTGTTCTCGCCGACCTGCAGCACTTGCGTGCAGATTCCGTGGGCGCTTTCCGGGACGGCCGTCCTCTACAACCTGCCGGGCGCCAAGAACCTGCTCAAGATCTCGGGCGCTGTCCTCGCCAAGATCTACATGGGCCAGATCAAGAAGTGGAACGATCCGGCGCTCCAGAAGCTGAACAAAGGCGTGAACCTGCCGAGCACCGCGATCACCGTCGTGCACCGCTCCGATTCCTCGGGCACGACCTTCAACTTCACAGACTTCCTCTCGCGCGTGAGTCCGGCGTGGAAGTCAAAGGTGGGCACCAACACGAGTGTCGCGTGGCCGGCCGGCGTCGGCGGGAACAAGAGCGCCGGCGTGGCGGGCATCGTGCACCAGACGCCGGGAGCGATTGGCTATGCGGACGTCGCCTACTCGACGATCGCCCATCTCAACGTCTTCAAGGTGCTGAACCGAGCGGGCAACTACATCATCCCGAGGCTCAAGAACATCAAGGCTGCCTCGGCCCTGGACACGCATCCGGCGAAGGACGGGTCGCTCTCGATCGTCAACCCGCCGAAGAACGCGAAGTACGCGAACGCCTACCCGATCAGCACGTACACCTACGTCGACGTGCAGAAGAACTCGGCGAACGCCGCGAACCTCAAGAAGCTGATCAACTGGGCGGTCACGAAGGGTCAGGCATTCGGGCCGAAGCTGATCTTCCAGCCGCTTCCGGCCGCGGTCGTGGCCTTCGACAAGAAGCAGATCGCCAAGGTCAGGTAGGAGAGAATCTCGGGCAGTAGTGAGCACGCTCGACACCACCACCGATGTAGCCCGCCGCCCCCTCTCTGGGCGGCGGGCGCATCTCGGCGACCTGCTTCTGCAGGGCGCCGCCGGACTTGCGGCGCTCGGCGCGGTCGTGCTGGTCGGCCTGATCGCCTACAAGATCGTTCAAGGCGCAAAGCTCTCGCTCTCGACCTTCGGGCTCGGCTTCATTACCCACGTCGGCTGGGACCCGGTGCATCTGAGCTTCGGTGCCGGCAGCTTCCTCTTCGGAACCGCGATCACGTCGATCGGCGCCCTCATCCTCGCCACGCCGCTCTCCATCGGGATAGCGCTCTTCCTCACCGAGCTCGCGCCGGGGGGTATTCGCGGGCCTGTGACTGCGCTCGTCGAGACGCTCGCGGCCATTCCGAGCGTTGTCATCGGTCTTTGGGGGATCCTCGTCCTTGGCCCCGTGCTGCGAGACCACGTCGAGCCGTTCCTTCACTCGGCGCTCGGGTTCATCCCGCTCTTCGGCCCTCCAAACTCCGCAGGCACCGGGATCTTCACGGCGATCCTAATCCTGACGATCATGATCCTGCCCATCATCTCGAGCATTTCTCGTGAACTCTTCCTGAGCGTTCCAGGCGAGCTGAAGGAAGGCGCGCTGGGTCTCGGCACGACGCGGTGGGAAATGGTGCGCGGAGTCGTCATCCCCTACACGCGTGGCGGCGTCGCGGCGGCGGTGATCCTCGGTCTGGGGAGGGCACTCGGCGAGGCGATCGCGGTCGCGCAGGTGATCGGCGCCTTCACGGGGATCAGCTGGAACCTCTTCAATCCCGGGAACACACTCGCATCCATGATCGCGTTGAACTACCAGGGGGCTTCTTCGGGCCTCGAGCTCTCCTCGTTGATCTATCTGGCGCTGATCCTCCTCGTCTTCTCGATCATCGTGAACATCGTCGCCCAGTTGATCGTTCGACGTGTGGCCAAGCGTCAGGGACTGGCGCAATGAGCTCGGCCGAAGTGAGATCGCTGGAGCGTCCGGCGGACCGGCTCCGCCGCCGCCGGGTCGCAAATCGTGCCATGGAGCTCCTCGCATGGCTCGCTGCGGCGAGCGCGGTTGCCATCCTGGTGATCGTCGTCTTTTCGGTAGCCAAGCAGGGTGCGAGCGCGCTGAACTTCGACTTCCTCACGAAGACCCAGGTGCCGTTCGCTCCTCCGAACGTCCATCAGGGGCTCGCGAACGCTTTCGTCGGCACGCTTGTAATCGTCGGTATCGCTACGGCGCTAGCACTGCCTGTCGGGATCTTGATCGCCATCTACGTCAACGAGTTCGCGCGCCCGCCCGTGCGGTACGGCATCGGGCTGGTGATCGACATCCTCGCCGGCGTGCCAGCGATTGTGATCGGCTTTTTTGTCTTCGGCCTGATCGTGGTGGCACACGGGCAGAGTGGGTGGGCCGGCGGATTCGCCCTCGCGGTGCTGATGCTCCCGCTGGTCTCTCGTACGACTATCGAGGTGCTTGCTCTCGTCCCGAACTCGCTGCGCGAGGCGGCCCTCGGGGTCGGCGCGCCTCGGTGGCGAGCGACGCTCGGGATCGTCCTGCCACAGACGATCGGCGGAGTGCTCACAGGCGCGACGCTGGCTGTCGCACGTGTCGCCGGCGAAACCGCGCCGCTTCTTTTCACCAGCTCGCTCGTCACCAACAACATCGATTGGAACCCCTCCCACCCTCTTCAGACCGTGCCGGTGGCGATCTTTGAGTTGTCCGAGTCCCCTGATCCGGCCGATCACGCGCGCGCCTGGGCAGCAGCGTTTGTGCTGCTCATTTTCATACTCTTTGCGAGCCTCACGGCCCGTTGGCTCGCAACGCGGAGTCGTCGTAAGCTCGGGCGGGCAGCTGGATGACCGAACAAGTGAAGGGAGAACCCGTGTCCGCGCCGAGTACGATCGAGCCCTCCGTGCGCGTCGAGCCGACCCACCAGAAGCTTCCGCCGCGCGAACGGCTCGAACAGGTCTTCGACATCCAGAACCTCGACGCGATCTACGGCTCGAAGCTCGCGCTCAAGGGTGTATCGATGGAGGTTCACAAGAACCTGGTCACTGCGATCATCGGTCCTTCGGGCTGCGGGAAGAGCACGTTCATCCGTTGCCTGAACCGGATGAACGATCTCGTTCCCGGCTTCCGGATGAACGGGACGATCCGATTCCAGGGCCAGGACATCTGCGGGGGGAGTGTCGACCCGGTCGCTGTGCGCCGCACGATCGGAATGGTCTTCCAGCGCCCGAACCCCTTCCCGAAGTCGATCTTCGACAACGTCGCGTGGGGTCTGAAGGTGCTTGGGATGAAGGACAACCTGTCGGATCGCGTCGAGCGGGCGCTGACCCAGGCCGCGCTCTGGGACGAGGTGAAGGACCGGCTCAAGGCGAGCGGGCTCTCGCTCTCGGGCGGCCAGCAGCAGCGGCTCTGCATCGCCCGCGCGATCGCGGTCCAGCCGGACGTCGTGCTCATGGACGAGCCGGCCTCGGCGCTCGACCCGATCGCGACGCAGGCGATCGAGCAGCTCCTCCACGAGCTCAAGTCCGAGTACTCGTTCGTGATCGTCACGCACAACATGCAGCAGGCAGCGCGCGTCGCCGACATGACGGCGTTCTTCTCGATCTCCCGCGGCGCAGAAGGCGAGCGCTGGGGCGAGCTCATCGAGTACGACGCAACCGAGAAGATCTTCACCGCTCC
>DATBBH010000050.1:0-11874 GCA_036271075.1 Gaiellaceae bacterium
AAGCAGCCCCGGCGGCTTTTCGAACGGCGCGTAGGCGAACAGCCGCTCGTGTCCGTGACGTCTCAGCTCCGTTCGCGGCCCGTAGCGGCCCCAGGAGAAGCCCATGCCGACCGGGCACGAGCGCAGGTCGACGAACGTGAAGCGCTCATCGAGCTCGGCCGCGAAGGCGCGCAGAGGCTCGTCGCTCGCGAGCGCCGCCGGATGATCGAGCGTGCCTGGATTGTCTCGCCAGACGTTGAACAGCCTGTCCTCGTGCACGTCGTCGACGGCCGACGCGTGCGGCGGGACGAGCATTCGAAACGCTTCGTCCAGAAAGCGGCCGATGTCGGGGCTCTGGTAGAGGATCACCGGCGGGTCGTGGCTCGCGAAGAAGACGGGTGCCGTCTCGACGTCATCGGGCGTCAGGTCGAGAATCCAGAAGTTGCCGAAGCCGTCCCCTGCGATCGGGAGTGCCCACAGCAACGTCTCCGGAGCGCCGAACGAAAAACTGCGGCCGGTGAAGTCGATCGCCTGCAGCGGCCCGCCGTCGATCCCTGCCGTCTGCTCGAGGAGGATGCGGAGCTCGCGGGGCAGCGGCACGCCGGCCTCGGCTGCAACGCGCTCGATCTCCGCCGCTTCCAGTGCAGGGGCCAGCTCGAGCTCGACCTCTTTGCCGTCCTTGCGCACCAGCCTCGTGGCTTGAGCGCGTTTGATCGCCTCGAGCGGATCCATCAGCTCTCACCGCCACTATCTCCCAGATCGCTTCATCTACGCTCGGCGCTTGGCTCGATACATCGTCCTCCTTCGCGGCATCAACCTCGGCTCGCGCAACCGGATTGCGATGGCTCCGCTCCGCGAGGCGCTCGGTGACGCCGGGTTCGACGACGTGCGAACGTATTTGCAGAGCGGCAATGTCGTGCTCTCGAGCCGCGCCTCGGCCCGGAACGTCGCGAGCGACTGCGAGCGGGTGATCGCAGCGCAGTTCGAGCTCGACATCTCAGTCGTCGTTCGCACGCGAGACGAGCTCGCCCAGATCGTGCGGCGCAATCCGCTGCGCGACGTCGCGGTGAACCACAAGCGGTACCAGGTGAGCTTCCTGTCGAGCAAGCCCGATCGCGAGACCGTGCGCAAGCTCATGGCAGCCGTCGTCGATCCCGAGCAGCTCGTGGTCGTCGGACGCGAGGCGTATGCCTGGCATCCGAAGGGCGTCGCGCGCTCGCGTCTGTGGGCACAACTCGCCGGCCGAAGCCTGGGAGTGATGGCCACCGCCCGAAACTGGACGACGGTCACGGCTCTGCTCGCACTCGCCGACGAATAGCGATACTGCGCGACCGATGCGGTGGGCCTGGATGTACACAGGGGTAGCCCTCGTGCTGCTCGCTTTCGGCACGGCGGCAGGCCGCATGCACTCGGCAGCCTCTGCGTCGTGTGCGCCCCGCGCGGCATCTGCCGGGTATACGTCGTCGGTGCAGCAGGCCGTTGCGTCAGGCCGTGACCTGTGGGGCGGGCGACTGCTTCGCGGGCGTGGCGGGCCAACCTACGCCGCCGCGCGAAGGCTGCTCGCCCCCCTCACGCGGGGCATGCAATGGCAGGGACGGCCACTGACCTCCAGCGGCTCGTACTACGTCCCACTTTCCTTCCCGTTCACGTCGTACGGGTCAACCGTCTTCGCGCTGCACGTCGCGGACGGGAGCGAGATCGTCACGCGGCGTGTCGGGGGCCCTTCCCTGTCCGTCCACGTCGGCTCAGGGAGCGAGCGCTACGGGTCATGCTCGATTCGCCTTCGTCCGGCGCGGCTGGCTGAGGGCTACCTGCCGATCCTGCAGACGTCGTACACGGATGCCGCCGGAGTCCGCTACCGGCAGGAGTCGTTCGTCGGCCGCGCCTACGGTGCGTACGGCGCGCGCTCAGTCATCAGCTTTGTGCGCCTCGTCGTCGACGCGCGCGGCGCGTCGAGCGGGGCGACGGTGCGGGTCGTGCCCTGGCGCCGTCTCGCCCATTCCGCTCCCGACCGCCTCTCGCTCGGTGGGCAGACGCGCCTGATCGTGAGCGACGGGGCAGAGTTCGTCGACGGAGTCGTGCGGTACCGCGTGCCCGCCGCGGCCACGCAGACGATCTACCTCGAGTGGCTCAACGCGCCGTCGGACGCGCGCTACGTGCACGCGAACGCAACGACCTACGACACCGCGCGCGCCACGGTCGTGAAGTTCTGGCAGTCACGTCTCGACACGGGCGCGACGTTCAACGTGCCGGAGCCTGCAGTGCAGAACGCGGAGCGCGGGATCCTCACCCAGCTGATCGCGTTCGGCTGGCGCTACAGCATCGGCAACCCATACGAGGAGCTCTCGTATGCGGAATCGCTCGACGCGGCCGAGGTCGCGGCGGAGTACGGCTACTCGTCTGTCGCCAAGTCGATCATCGAGCTGTCACTCGATCGGATGCGCGTGCGCCCATGGCGCTTCACGGCGTTTCGGGGCGCGCACATCCTCGCCACCGCCGCGTCCTACTATCGCCTCACCCGCGACCGCGCCTTCCTTCGCGCGGAGACTCCGGCTCTCGGCCGCATCGTGGCCCGCATCGCAGCACGCCAACGCAGGACGGGGCCGGCACGGGGACGCCTCTTGCCGGAGCCGCTCTCGACCGACCTGGAAGACCACGACGTCGACAGCGTTTCGGGCCAGATCGAGGCGGTGGAAGGGCTGCTCGCGATCGGGCGCGTCTGGAGCTCGAGCGGATACCCCGCGCAAGCGGCACGGGCGCGGACGCTTGCGGTCGGGATCGATGTCGCGTTACGGCCGGCGGTCGCCCGCGCTTCGGTCCGGCTGCACGACGGCTCTCTGTTCGTGCCGGATCAACTCGCGGTCGTGGCGCAGCGGCCTTTCAACCGCCTCACGGACTCCCGCGACGGTTCGTACTGGAACCTCGTCATGCCGTACGCGTTCGCATCGGGCTGGTTTCCCGCTCACTCGCGTGCCGCCCATGGGATTCTCAGCTATCTGCTCGGTCACGGAGCGCGGCTCCTCGGCGTGCCGCGAACCTACGCCAGGACGGTCTACGGCGATGCGCCGGGAGCCGGGCTGGCACAGGTCTACGGTCTAAGCACCTCACGGTTCTTCGCGGACAACGATCAGCCCGACCAGATCGTCCTCAGCCTCTACGGGATGATCGCGGCCGGCATGACGGAAGGCACGTTCGTCTCGGGCGAGGCGGTGTCGGTGCTGCCCGTGCACGGCGCCTTCGAACGCGCGATGTTCATGCCGCCGAACTCCGGCTCGAATGCCTCGTATCTCGAAACGCTGCACGAGCTTCTCATCCACGAGCGACGGGGGCCACGCGGCGCGCCGGCCGGGCTCGACCTGGCGTTTTCCACGCCGCGCGCCTGGCTCGCCGACGGGCAAGTGATCGACGTGCGGGCCGCACCAACGAGCTTCGGCAAGGTGACCTACTCACTCGCCCGCACGGGCGCGACGATCGAGGGGCGGTTCGTCCTCCCCGCCGGCGCGCATTGCCGACTTCGGCTGCGTCTCCCCGCAGGCGACCGTCTCGTGCGCGTGCTCGTGGGCTCGACCGCGCTGGTCGCCGATCATGCGGGGACGATCGACCTGGGCGACCGTCACGGCACGGTCGAGGTGCGCGCGACCCTCGGTGCGTAGCGTGGCGCGGGGCTCACCGCCCGGCTTCGAGTAGGGCGTATCCCGAACGCAGGAACGGGGTACGGTCGACGAGCACGTGCACTTCGTCGCTACTGCAGGTGCCGTCCTCGGTCACGATGGAATCGATGAGCTCGGGCGGCGTGAGGTCAAAGAGCTCGGACGCCTCGGCTGGGAGCGGTGGCGCTTGGTCGCTGTCGATCGGCGCGAGCTTGATGAGCTCGCAGGCGACGATCGTCGGCACCCGCCGGTTGGCTGCTGCCTCAGCAAGCGCACGGGTGCCGATCTTGTTGTAGAGAGCGCCGTCGCGGAAGACGGTGTCAGCACCGACGAGAAGCAGCGATGCCTCGGCAACCTTTGCCTGCGCGTCGGCGTCGGCGACGAGGTCGACGATCAGACCTGCGGCGCGCAATTCGGCGGCGAAGGCGCGCCCCTCTCCGATCGGCTGCGAGACCGTGCAGATCAGTCGCGCCGGAGGTGTGCGCAGGACAGCCTCGCGAACCGTCGCCGAGGCGGAATGGGTGACGACGACCGCTCCCGCGAGGCGCTCACTGAGTTGGACGGCGATCGAGGCCGCGGCGCGGCGGCGGCCAACGATCAAGGCCTGCGCCTCTCGCTCGATCAGGAGGCGGAGCTCGGCGGAAGCGAGGTGCTTCTCGGCCTGGACCGCGGCGAGAAGCCTCCCGAGCGCGCCTGCCACGGCGCCAACACCGGGCCGAACGGTTGCCAGGAGGCGCGCGGCGTTCGTTATGCGTTCGAGTAGTTCCTCCGGTGTCGCTGCCGGCACCTCGGCCACCTCGACCAGCGCCTCGACGGCGCGCCGAGCCAGGAAGCTCGCCCCGTGGCGACGATCCGTCCGAAGCTCCTGTAGGCGCTCTTCGAGTTCCACCTCCTCAGCCATCTTCCCTCGCCGACGGGCGGGTAATCGCCGGCGAGCGCCGCGGTCGTAGACTCGATCGTTGCTCATGCCCGGCACTTCTCGGCTTCCTGAACTTGGCCCGCGCGGCGAAGGCTGGCTTGTGATCCAGCTCCTGCTCGGTGTTGCGATCGTCGGGTGTGGCTTCATCGGCGTTTACTGGCCGGCGTCGGCGGAGTCCTTTTTCGTCATCCTCGGGTTGCTGATCGCCGGCGCGGGCGCGCTTCTCGTCGTCGCCGGCGTTCTCTCGTTGGGTAGCTCGTTCACGCCCCTGCCGCGACCGCGCGCCCGCACTCGTTTGCGACAGGGTGGGATCTTCCGGCTTGTGCGCCACCCCGTGTACGGGGGCTCCATCTTGCTCGCGTTGGGCTGGTCGTTCGCTGATGCCCCGCTCGGGCTCGCCCCGACCGCGTTGCTCGCCGTGCTCTTCGACCTCAAGGCGCGGCGTGAAGAGGCCTGGCTGAGCGAGCGCTTCCCCGAGTACGCGGCCTACCGGACGCGCACGCCGCGGCGGTTCGTGCCCTGGGTCTACTGAGCACTGAAGACCACCGGGGAACGTGACCTGCGCGGGCGCGACCAGTGGGCGCCCGACCTCGAGCTGGATCTGAGCATGCGCGAGCAGTGGAACCTGGCGTGGGTGCCTCGGCTTGGTGTCGAGTCAACGCCAGCACCGCGGTCGCTCCGAAGGCGGCCAAGCCTGCGGCAAGGCCGATCGCGGCAGGGCGGCGCGGACGCGACCACGTCAAGGACGGGATCTCCAAGGGCACGTCGGCGCGTGTCCGTCCGGTCGATTCGAGCCACAGGCTGGACAGCGGTAACCGACCCGGGTGAGGAATCGAAACATCGCCCAGGCGCCAAGGAGCGCGGCGACGGTGTACACGAGCGAAGAAGCAGACATTGCAGTCCCCGAGACCAGCTCGCGATCAGTGCCGCGCCACGCCGGCGTACGTGAACGCACGTCGACGTGGCGCGGGCAGACACCACGCCGTCCGTCTGCGGCCGGAGCCTGAGCCGACGCGTAGCCCCGGAGGGTAAGGGCACGCGATGGAGACGGATTCTGCGGGTGTCAGCTTCATCGAGCTCTTCGCGCCGTCGCGATGGCGCGGACGAGTCGTGGCCCGACGATCAGCAGGAACACTCCGAGGAATGCGGTGGTCAGTCCGTCGAAGAGAAGAGTCAGGTCGACTGCCAATCGGTAGCCGGACTCCATGAACCCGAACAGCGGTGTGTACTCGCTGATCAGCAGGCTCACCAGGGTCCCCAGCGCGATTCCGATTGCGCCGAGCGCGGCGAGCGCGAGGATCAGTTCGCCCGGGATCGTGCCGAGCCGCCGGACGGGCGCGAGCAGGACGACACCGACGATGGCTGCGCCGATGAAACTGAGTAGGAAGAGCGTGCCGATCGTCGGCACGAACGAGAAGTAGGCCTGGTAGTACTGCTGTGCGTGCACCGCTCCGACGAGCAGGATCGAAACCGCGCCGAGGTAGCGGGCGATCTCGCCTGTCGCTTCGCGGCGATCTCTGTTGACGGAGGCCGGAGCTCGCACCGTCGCGTGGAGCGCGACCGTGCGATCGCGGCGGGGGTGACCCGCAGAGCTAGCCACGGTGGATCTCCTTGCCCGCCGGTGAGAGGACCCACCACGGGCCGCCGAACTGGTTGAGCCCTTGCCCGGTCGTCTGGCCGGGCTTGCGGTCGCTCACGAAGTAGTAGAGAGGGTGACCGTTGTAGGTGACCTCGAGCTTGCCGTCCTTGCGCTTGGTCGTGCCGAGGAGCGACGCGCGCACCCCAGGCCCGGCGACGGGCTTGCCCTTCGTGATCAGCGGTGGCCAGATTGCGGCACACGCGCTGTAGCAGACGCTGACGGTGCCCTTGTCCGGTGGGAAGTCGTACAGCGTGATGCCTTTGCTGTCGACGAGTATGCGCCCCAACCGCGAGTTGCCAATTGCAACCTTTGTTCCGCTCGTCGCCGTGCCGCCGGCGAAAGCGAATGCCGCGGCGACCGCGGCGACCACCACGGAAGCGCCGAACGCAGTGAGCGGTTTGATCCAGAGTTTGTTGGTACGAGTCGAGGCCATAGCCCCTGCCTTTCCGGTTGAAGTACTCGGAAGAGGCGAGCCTTGGCCTCGCGCGTCGTCTTCTTGAACGACGCAAAATCAAGCTAGCAGGACCGCTCGGGTCTAGGCGTTACCGCGCTGCCGGCCGTTTGCGCTTCGGCTCGAGCAAGCTCTGCTGCTCGACGATCCGGCCGGCAACGTCTGCGAGGCGCAGGTTGCGCTCGCGCGCCGTCAGCTGCAGACGACGAAACGCATCCTGCTCCGAGAGATCGAGCGCCGACATCAACAGCCCTTTGGCACGCTCGACGAGCTTGCGATCCTCGAGAGCCTGCTGCGCCCGGTCGACCTCGGCTTCGAGCGCCTGGAACTCGGAGTGGCGTGCCGCCGCAAGTCCCAGCGCGGCCTCCAGCTCGCGGGAGTCGACCGGCTTCGTCAGATACGCGCTGACACCGCTTGCGATCGACCGCTCGATCAGGCCCGGATCGTCGACACCCGTGACCACGACCACCGGTCTGCGCAGGCCGTCGGCGGCGAGTTGCGCCGCCGCCTGCAGCCCGTCGAGCTTCGGCATCTCGATGTCGAACAAGTACAGGTCTGGGAGGCTCTCCCGAGCAAGCTCGATTGCCTGCTCTCCGTTGGTGACCGGGCCGATCGGTTCGTGCCCGAGCGAGCGCAAACGCTCCGACAGACCGAGCGCGATCAGAGGATCGTCGTCTGCGACAAGCACTCTCATCGCGACCCCGTCGGGAACACGACCTCGGCGGACGTTCCGCCGCCGCTTCGTTCGTGCAGTTCGAAGCTGCCGCCAAGGCCCTGTTCGACCATCCGTTGGACGAGATCGAGGCCGAAGCCGTTGCCGCGCTCCACGCCGCCTCCGTGATCGTCGACGCACAGTCGGCTCACGGCGCCGCCGGTGAGCCGCACCACGATCGGCGGCGCACCGTGTTGATATGCGTTCGTCACTAGCTCGTTCGCGACCAGCCCGACTCGTTGCGCCGTGACGGCATCGAACGCCCTCGGCTCCGCTTCGACGGTTACCGGCACCGGTGCGCCGGCGGTGATGCTCCGCAGAAGCGCGCCGCCGTCGACTCGATCGCCCGACTCCGTCAACAATCGGTGCACCGTGGCAATCGATCGGATCCGCGCCGCTGTCTCGTCGAACGCTGTGCCGTCGGTGCCGTCCGGGCGACCGAGCAGGAGAAGGTCGGCAACCGTTTGCAAGTCGTTCTTGATGCGGTGATTCGCCTCTTGCGCGAGCGTTCGTGCGAGCTCGGCGCGCGCTGAAGCACGCCGGTGGGCCGCCGCTTCGCGACGAATCGCACGGACGAGAACGAGAGCGACAGCGGCCGCAGCTGCGACCACGGCAAGCCGCATGGCCGTCGCACCAGCCGAGAGCGGGATCAGCGCAGCGACGACCGTGCACGTACCTGTGACGACCGCGAGCCAAAAGCCGCGGCGCCAGCCAATCTGCACGACCGCGATGAACGGCACAGCGAGAAAGAGCAGCAACGAGAAGTTGGAGCCGCCGCTGACCACGAGCAAGGCGACGAACGCGATCAGGCCGGCGCACCAGAGATCGAGCAGGACCCGCCCGCGGCGAGTGCCGAGCCACTCGCGCCAGGGGATGACCATCGCGACAGTGTTTCCGGCGGCGGCCGCCAGCGTCGAGCCGATCAGCAGCCAGCGATGCTGCGCGCCGACATCGAACGTTAGCCCGGCGAGCACGACGACGATCGAGGCCCAGCCGAGCCAGTAGCCGACCTGGACGGCCGCAAAGCGGAATGACAGCTCGAGACCGGCGTCGCGTTCGTCGCTCGGCTCGCGCCGCGTGCTCGACATCTTCCCGAGGCGCAGCAAGATGGCCGTGCGCGCGTTCGGCCAAACCCCAGACACGTGGTCGGTTGACAGGCTCGACATAAAAGCTTCGGTAAGCGATCGAACGACGACGGCGACTTCGGTAATCCCGACGACGTTCGCAATCTGTCTACGCGTGCACACGGGGATTGGTTTCCGAGACGGCGCAGGCCGGATGGGTCCTGCTAGCGTCTGACGCGGCGTTCTCGACGACGCCATTTGAGGCCAAGGTCGCCTCTCCCCGCGAAGCCCACGGGCTCGCGTGACTCGAGAGGGAGAGAAGACGACCTAGCGCTCGACGATCTCTCCGGGCCGCACCGCGGGTGTCCGACCTGCGAGAGCGGCCTCCGCTCTCGTCACCCAAGCGAAGGGAGCACTGCAATGAGACGGTTTCACATCCGGCTGTTCGCGCTCGGACTCGCATTCGGCGCTGTCGGGGCAGCCGCGGTCCTCGCGGCCGGCGCTTACGCCCGCACCTCGCAAGCCGGCGCGCTTCGCGCGCCGGCAAAGCACGCTGGCCGTATCCAGGACTCGGGCCAGCCGGTGATCGACTGGAACCAGGTTCTGCTGTCGATCGTCAACACGCCCGGCGCGCAGCCGGCGAACATCCAGCCGACCCGCAACTTCGCGATCGTCCACGCGGCGATCTACGACGCTGTCAACGCCATCGACCGTACGCACCAGCCGTACCTGATCGCGATCCGTGCGCCTCGCGACGCGTCTGAGACCGCAGCCGCCGACGCCGCTGCCCGCACGGCGCTCGTCGGCCTCTATCCCGCACAGCAGACGATGATCGACACCGACTACGCGACTGAGCTCGCGAAGGTCGCAGACGGACCGGCCAAGGACGCGGGCATCCGCCTCGGTGACGAGGTCGCCGCGGATCTGCTCGCAATCCGCACCGCCGACGGATCGAATGCCACCGCGCCCCCGTTCGTCCCCGGGGCGAATCCCGGCGACTACCAGTCGACGCCGCCGAACTTCCCGACACCGGTCTTCACCACCTGGGGACAGGTGACGCCGTTTGTACTCGACCGCGGAGACCAGTTTCGCCCCGCGCCGCCGCCCCCGCTGACGAGCGACGCGTATGCAGCAGCGATCAACGAGGTGGAGAGCCTCGGCTCGGCGACGAGCACAACGCGCACGGCCGAGCAGACCGAGATCGGCAAGTTCTGGAACCCGCCGATCCAGAACTTCTGGAACCAGATCGCGCAGACCGTTGCGCTCGCCCACCACAGCGATCTCCCCACGACGGCGCGGCTGTTTGCGGCTCTCAACCTGAGCTTCGCCGACTCGGCGATCGCCTTCTACGACGCCAAGTACACCTACCGCCTCTGGCGGCCGGTAACGGCCATTCGGCTCGCGGACAGCGACGGCAACCCGAACACGGTCGCTGACCCGAACTGGCTCCCGCTTGCCGGCAACACCGCCGCAGATCCGTCCTACCCCGGCGCTCACAGCACGATCAGCGCGGCCGGCGCCGACGTGCTGGCCAGCTTCTACGGCGACGACCAGTTGTTCTCCGTCACCTCACCGGCGCTGCCCGGCGTGACGCGCTCGTTCGACAGCTTCAGCGCTGCCGCTCAGGAAGCCGGGCTCAGCCGCATCTACTCCGGCCAGCACACGCGCCTCGACCACGTCGCCGGGCTCGCGCTCGGCCACGACGTCGCGGGCTTCGTCCTCAACAACGCGCTTCTGCCGGCGCACGACTCCTCCGGCAAGTAGCAGCGACCCATCAGAAAAGGAGAAAGCTCATGAAAGCCAAGCGTTCTGTTGCTCTTGTGGCGGCGCTCGTCGCACTCTCCGCGATCGCGGGGAGCGCCCGGTCCGCGTCGGCCGACGGCGGCGGCATCGTCAACCGGTCCTACGTGCAGACGAACCTGGTCTCGGACATCCCCGGGTTGGCTGCGCACACGGACCCGAATCTGAAGAACCCGTGGGGCACCTCGGTCGGTCCGGGCAGCCCGATCTGGGTGTCCGACAACCACGCCGGGGTGACAACTCTGTACGACGGCGCGGGCAACCCCCAGCCGCGCGTGGTCGCGATTCCCGCACCGCCGTCGGCCGGGGCCGGCGCCGTGGGAGCTCCCACCGGCCAGGCCTTCAACACCTTCGACCCGAACTCGTCCGATTTCGTGATCTCGAAGAACGGCGTCTCCGGCCCCGCCTTCTTCCTGTTCGCCACCGAGGACGGAACGATCGCCGGCTGGAACCCGAACGTCGACAACTCGCACGCCGTCATCGCCGTCGACCGCTCGACCGCGACCGACAGCGCGGGCGACGTTGGTGCCAACTACAAGGGCCTTGCCCTCGTGACGACGCCGACCGGCAAGTTCATCTACGCGACCAGCTTCCGTTTTGGGACGGTCGACGTGTTCGACAGCCACTTCAACCTCGTCAACAGTTTCACCGATCCCACGATCCCCGCCGGGTTCGCGCCCTTCGGGATCCACAACATCGGCGGCAAGCTCTATGTCACGTTCGCCAAGCAGGGCCCCGGTAAGGCGGACGACGACGCGCGGCCCGGCAACGGCTTCGTCGACGTCTTCGCAACGAACGGCGACCTGCTGCAACGGCTGGTCAGCCGCGGCAAGCTCGACTCTCCCTGGGCGGTGACGCTGGCCCCGCCGACCTTCGGGGCGTTCGGCGGCGACATCCTCGTCGGCAACTTCGGCAACGGCCGCATCAATGCCTACGACGCCACGAGCGGCGAGTTCCAGGGCGAGCTCAGCAGTCCGGGCGGCGGCCCGATCGTGATCGACGGACTCTGGGGCCTGCGCTTTGCCCCCGCGACCCCGGGCGCAGGACCGAACACGCTGTTCTTCACCGCCGGCCTGAACGACGAAGCCGACGGGTTGTTCGGAACGATCGTCCCCAACGGGTAGGCGCGAGATCGTGCTTCCCGACGCGTTCCGCGACCGGCGGCGTGCTGCCGGTCGCGGAACGTCATGGGGCTAGGCCAAAGGCTGAACGACGATCAGCGAGTTGCCGTCCGGGTCGCGGACCCAGAACATCGGCGGCACCGGGTCGCCCCAGCGAGTGACCTCTTCGTCGACGTCGACACCGGCGGCCTTCAGCGCGGCGTGGTCGGCGTCGACGTCCGCGGTGTCGAGGCAGATCCCCGTCTGGCTGCCACCGGCCTCCTGGCCCTGCGGCGGCGGAGCAAGGGCGATCGTCGTCACCGTTCCCGCCAGCGCGACCTCGACCCAGCGCATCTCCGGGCCCATCGGGACGTCGACCACCTTCTCGAAGCCGAGCGTGTCGACGTAGAAGTCGATCGCTCGGTCCGTGTCGGCAACAGTGACGCAGACGCGGCCGACCTGCGTCAGATTCAGCTTGGATGCCAGCTTGGACATCTGGTGCCTCCTAGTCGTCGGGATTTGTCTCTTAGACGCCCGCGTGGAGAGAAACTCATCGCACC
>DATBBH010000051.1:0-7004 GCA_036271075.1 Gaiellaceae bacterium
GGCGAGCGCGCGCTGAAGCGCCGGCAGCAGGTCGGAGGCGATCGCTCCGGGCTGAGGGTCGACGAGCTCCGCCGCGACACCGTGTGCGACCGCCGCTGTCCCGGCGGCGAGCCGCGCGTCCATCCCCTTGGCGATGAACGCCCCGACGATCCCTGTGAGGACATCGCCGGACCCGGCCGTCGCGAGCGCAGGCGTGCCGTACGTGGCGACGAGAACACCCTCGCGGGGCGACGCGACGATCGTGTCGGCGCCCTTGAGCAACACGACCGCACCGAAACGGGCTGTCGCCCGACGCGCGGCATCGAGCCTGTGCGCGTCGATCTCACCGCTCGCGACGCCGAGGAGGCGCGCGAGCTCGCCGCTGTGCGGCGTGAGCACTGTCGGCGCTGCGCGCACGAACGGCTCGAGCTCCCACAACGCGTCGGCGTCCAGGACGACCGGCAGGTCGAGCTGCTCGAGCAGGATACGCACGAGCTCGACCGTCCCGTCACTTCGCCCGAGGCCGGGCCCAATCGCAACGACGTCGGCCTTCTCGGCGGCCGCGAGGATCGCGTCGGAGGCCCGCGGTAGCAATCGACCGGAGGAATCCTCGGGCAGCGGCCGCTTGACCACCTCGAGCAGCGTCGTCTCGAGCACGGGCAGGGCCGATTCGGGTGCCGCGATTGCGACATACCCTGCGTCGGCGCGGAAGGCAGCGAGTGCGGTCAACATCGGCGCGCCGGTGAGCCCCCGCGAGCCGCCGACCACGAGCACCGAGCCCGCCGTGTACTTCGTCGACTGCGTCTGCTTGCGCGGCACCTCGAGCAGCGCGGATGCGGGAACGAGCGCGTGCTCGTGCTCCCGCGGGCGCAACCCGATCGGCGCGATGTGCACCGAGCCCGCGTGGAACCGTCCGGGGGCGATTGCGAGGCCAACCTTCGCCGCGCCGAACGTGACCGTCGACGATGCCTGCACTGCAACGCCCGGCACCTCACCGGTCGAGGCGTTGACGCCTGAGGGGATGTCGACCGCCACCACGGGACGACCAGTCGCGTTGATCAGGTCGATCATCCGCGCCGCGTCCTCCCGTGGGGAGTCCTTGAGACCGATCCCGAGCAACGCGTCGACGATCACGTCGGGGTCGCCCAGGTCGCCGACGCCTTCGACGAGGGTCACATCACGTCCCGCCTCGCCCAAGACGCGCGCGCACACCTTGCCGTCACCGCCGTTGTTTCCGTGGCCGCACACGACCGTGACCCGCCCCGGGAACTGGCGCAACACGTGCTCGGCGACCGCCGTGCCCGCGCGCTCCATCAGCTCCTCCAGCGAGCCCTGATGCGCTTCCTCGGCCCGCCGCGTCTCGTCGGCGGTGAGGAGCGGCTGCAACCTCATGCTTCCACCACCACCGCGACGGCGGCCGCGAGCTCGCGCGAGTGTGTCATCGAGAGCTCGATCTTCCCGGCTCCGACCTTCTTCGCCCACTGCGCCGTGCGGCCTGTGAGGAAGACCCCGGGCTTCGGCCGGCCGCGGATCTCGATCTCCTTCCACGTGAAGTAGACGCCCGAGCCGAGCGCCTTGCCGACCGCCTCCTTCGCGGCGAATCGCCCTGCATAGTGCTGCGGCGGATTGGGCTTCGAGTCGCAGTATGTGCGCTCAGCTTCCGTGAAACAGCGCTCCTTGAAGTCTTCTCCGTGTCGCGCCAGCGCTCGCCGGATGCGCTCGATCTCGATCAGGTCGACGCCGACTCGCACTACAGATTTGCTTCGAGCCAGTTCGGGACCTGCGCGATCGAGGAGACGATCCCCTCCGGCTGCACCGGTGAGCGCTCGACGTCGTCGGGACGGAACTTGCCGGTGCGCACGAGGATCGTCTTCATGCCGAACTTGTGCGCGCCGAGAATGTCGCCTTCGAGATCGTCGCCGATCATCCACGTGATGCTCGGGTCGGCATCGATCGCGTCGAGCGCGGCGGTGAAGTACGCACTCGACGGCTTGCCGAGGACGGTGGCCTCGATGTCCGCGGCGTACTCGAGCCCCGCCACGAACACGCCGGTGTCGAGCCGGGGCCCGTTCGCCGTCTGCCACCACTTGTTCTTGTGCAGGCAGTAGAGGTCGGCACCGGCCTCGAGCTCGTGGAAGGCGCGGTTCAGGTTGAGGTACGAGAAGATTCGCCCGACCTCCTCGCCTTCGTCCGCGCCGCCGATCAGCACGGCGTCGACGTTCATCCCGACGAGCTGCAAGCCCTCCAGGTCGTCGAGGATCCCGGGCATGGTGAGCGCGAGCACGCGCTTGTCCTTCAACTCGCGCGAGGCGACGGAGCCTGTCGTCTGGAGCTCGTCCTCGACGATGTCGAACCCCATCAGCTGCAACTGCTCGATCAACTGCTGCCGGGAGAGCGTCGTCGAGTTCGTGACGAACCGCAGCCTGTGTCCCGCTTCGCGCAACGTGCGGACTGCAGAGACCGCTCCCGCGATCGGCACGCCTGAAACGTGCAGGACGCCGTCCACGTCCAGGAGAATGGCCGCCATGGAGATCGAGTCTATTCGCTCCGAGATCGCCTTCAGGTTCTCCCGGTCGAGCGGACCCGGCGGCCAACACGCGCAGAAGAGCTCGACTCGCGTCGAGGCGCTGTTCGACGTCGAGGATTCGTCGGGCCTCAGTGAGGCCGAGCGGCGTCGCGTCCTCGAGCGGCTCGGGCCGGTCGTCCGGGCGATCGCGCAGGACGAGCGTTCGCAGCTGCGAAACCGCGAGCTCGCAACCGATCGGATCGTCGAGCAACTGCGCGAAGCCGTGAAGGTACGCCGCAAGCGACGGCCGACAAAGCCGACTACGGCGTCCAAAGAGCGGCGACTCGACGAGAAGAAACGGCGCGGGCAGACCAAGCGGCTGCGCCGTGAGCTCGATGACTAACCTGACCGGCGTGGACGAGTACGCGGTCATTCTCGATCAGGCTCGCGCAAGCATCGCAGCGGGACGCACTCCCGACTGGTCGGTGCTCGAGGCGCGCGTCAAAGCAGTGGCGCAACGTCCACGAGGGCGGCCGGATCCCGAGCAGGAGGATCGGGCCTTGCAGCAGCTGAAGCTGCTTGCGTCGGTGCAGCGCGCTCGGGTGCGCGTCGCCGCGCCGGAGACCGTCGAGCGAAAGACATCGACCAAGCGACCCGCCGCGCTACGCGAGCGGCCGACGATCACGGGAAACATGGAGGTCCGGCGCGAGTCCGACGGCAAGGCGTTCGTGCTCCGTTGGGACGCGGCGCCGGGGGTGCTCGAGTGGGTCGTGAGGCTCAGCGAGCGCAGTGGCCCGCGAGGTGGTTACGCGGTGCTCGAGGAACGGGCGCTGCCGGCCGGCGCGACGTCGGTCGCGCTGCCGCTCGGGGAGAGCGCGTTGCGCGTGCACCTGCTCGGGCGCGGACGCGGCGGCAAGCTCGTGCGGCGCGCGGTGATGTCGCCGCTCACCCCGGAGTCCTGGGGCGAGCGCTGGCAGCGCCGGGCGAGCGCAGCATGACAATCCGCTTCGCCTGACCCCTTGTCGCCCGGGGTGCGCGACTAGAACTGGCGGCCGGGGCGGTCGAAACGTGAGTCGGCGCCGTAGCGGGCGCAGAGCACGCAGAGCACCACGAAGGCGATGAGGAAGGCGATAGCAGCCATGCCCTGATGATGCCTAGCAGGGACTATCAGCACAAATCGTGATACTGTTTGGGTTGATTATGGAACCTGATAGTTGGCTCGGCGTCGAACTGCGGCACTTCGCGGCGCTGCAAGCCATCGCGGCGGAAGGCTCGTTCGGCCGGGCAGCCCTGCGCCTCGGTTACACCCAGTCTGCGATCAGCCAGCAGATCGCCACCCTCGAGCGAATCGTCGGCGAGAAGCTCGTCGAGCGCCCGGGCGGCCCGCGCCCGGTGTCGCTGACCGAGGCCGGCCGGTTGCTCCTGCGCCACGCCGACTCGATCGTCGCGCGGCTCCAGGCCGCCCAGGCCGACCTGCAGGCGCTGCGGGACGGTGAGGCAGGCACGCTGCACATCGGCACCTTTCAGTCGGCGGGCGCGCGTGTCCTGCCGGAGATCATGCGGCGGTTCACGACCCAGTGGCCGCAGATCGAAGTGATGCTCGAAGAGCACGACGACGAGGAGATCGCCGACGCGCTCGAGCGTGGCGAGCTCGATGTCGGCTTCGTGCTGCTCCCCGTCGGCGATGCGCCGCTCGAGACGGTCGAACTGCTGCGGGACCCCTATGTGCTCGTCGTGGCGGCTGGGTCTCCGCTTGCGCAGGGGCCGCCCTCGCTGCGCCAGATCGCGCAGCAGCCGCTCGTCGGCTTCCGGTCCGGCAGCTCGACCGACCCGGTCGAGGCGGCCTTCCGGGCCGCTCGCCTCGAGCCACGCTGGGCGTTCCGGTCGAACGACAACCAGACCGTCCAGGGACTCGTGGCCGCCGGCATGGGCTGCACGATCGCGCCGCTCCTGACCGTCGACACCAGCGATCCGCGGATCGTCGCCGTCGACCTCCGAGGCGCCGTCGAGCCACGCGTCGTCGGGATCGGCCGCCATCGCGACCGCTACGCCTCTCCCGCCGCCCGCGCGTTCATCGAGACGGCATTGGCGGCCTAGCAGCGCCCCCGGTTCTACTCGACGGTGACGGTCTTCGCGAGGTTCCGCGGCTGGTCGACGTTCAGCCCGCGCAGGCGCGCGATGCGGTACGCGAGCAGCTGCAGCGGGAGGATCGCCAGTGCCGCCTGCAGGAACGCGGGTGATTTCGGCACGTAGATCACGTCGTCTGCGTGGTGCTGGATGTCTTCGTTTCCGTCCGTCGCGATCGCGATCACGTGCGCCCCGCGCGCGCGGGTCTCCTGGATGTTCGAGACGATCTTCTCGTAGACGTGAATGCGCGTGGCAACGACGACAACGGGCGTTCCTTCTTCGAGCAGCGCGATCGGACCGTGCTTCATCTCCCCGGCCGAATACGCCTCGGTCGGGATGTACGAGATCTCCTTCAGCTTCAGCGCGCCTTCCAGCGCAACCGGCAGCCCAATGTGCCTGCCCAGGTAGAGGAAGAACGGCTTGTCGTAGAACCGCTGCGCAATGTCCTCGATCGGATGATCGGCGTCGAGGAAACGCTGCATCTTCGACGGCAGGTCGTACAGCTCGTCGAGGATGAACTCAACCTCTTCCTTCGGCAGTGTGTCGCGGCACTGCGCGAGCTTCAGGCCGATCAGGAAGAGCAGCGCGATCTGCGCGGTGAACGTCTTCGATGCGGCGACCCCGACCTCGAGACCGGTGCGGGTGTAGAGGACGGAGTCGACCTCACGCGTGATCTGCGAGCCCATCATGTTCGTGATCGCGACCGTGCGCGCACCCTTTTCGCGAGCGAGCTGCATGGCCTGGATCGTGTCGCGCGTTTCACCCGACTGGGAGATGCCGATGACGAGCGTGCCGGGGTCGATCACCGGGTTGCGATAGATCCACTCGCTGGCGATGTCGGGCTCGACCGGAACGCGCGCCCATTCCTCGATCGCATACCGGCCGACCACGCCGGCGTGGTACGCGGTGCCACACGCGACGATGACGATCCGCTTGAGCACGCTCAACTCGTCCTCGGACATGCCAAGGCCCTCGAGGACGAGATGCCCGTGGCGGACGCGGTCGCCGATCGTCTCGGCCACGCCCTCGGGCTGCTCGAAGATCTCCTTGAGCATGAACGTCTCGTAGCCCGAGCGCTCGGCGGCATCGTCGTCCCAGTCGACCTCGAGCACGTCGTGCTCGACGGCCTCGCCGGTCTTCGAATCGGTGAAGGTGACGCCTTCGGGTGTGATCGACGCAATCTCGCCGTCATTGGGGAACTGCACGCGCCGGGTCTCGGAAAGGAAGGCTGCGAGGTTCGAGGCAAGAAAGTTCTCGCCCTCGCCCAGACCGACGACCATCGGCGTCTGGTGACGCACCCCGACGAGCTGGTTCGGATGGTCGTGATGAATGAGCACGAAGGTGAAATGCCCCTCGAGCTTCGCGTAGGCCGTGCGCATCGCTTCGACGAGATCGCCGTCGTAGGCGTCCTCGAGCAGGTGCACGACCACCTCCGCGTCGGTCTCCGACGTGAACGTGTGGCCGGCGGCCTTGAGCTCGTCGCGCAGCTCGCGATAGTTCTCGACGATCCCGTTGAGGACGATCGCCATCTTCCGGTCGTCGCACGGCGCCAGCGGATGCGCGTTCAACTCGGTGACGCCGCCGTGCGTCGCCCAGCGTGTGTGCCCGAGGCCGGTGGTCGAGACGGAGCCGTTTGAGCCCGCCGCCTCCTTCAGGAACGCAAGGTTTCCGACCGCGCGGACATACTCGAGCCCGCCCTCCTCGAGGAGGGCGATCCCGGCCGAGTCGTAGCCCCGGTACTCGAGGCGCTGAAGTCCTTGTAGGAGCAGCGGCTTCGAGGCCCGACTGCCGACATAACCAATGATCCCGCACATCCGGAGCCTCCTTTCACCCGGCAGAACGCCGGAACTTGCCCCCGAACAGCCTCCTGGAAACGCAAAAGCCCGGCTGGGGGCCCATTCCTACGGTGGAACGGTCAGCCGAGCTCTCGGCGAACGAGCGCTGCGATGCTAGCACAGGCCTGACTCGCCACTTCCGCATTCTCCGCCTCGGCGAGGACGCGGATCAAGGGCTCGGTGCCCGATGGGCGCACGAGCACCCGACCATTCCCCTCCCACTCCCGATTCAGCCGCTCGACCTCGTCGAGCACGGCCGGCGTCAGCTCCCGGTCGGCGACAGGGACGTTCTCCTTGTGCTGCGGCCAGCGCGACATCACGGCAGCGGCCTCGCTCAGCCTGCGGCCCTTGAGCGCGCCGCAGAGCAGTAGTCCCGCGGCGAGTCCGTCGCCGGTGACGTGATCGCGGAGGTAGATCACGTGACCCGACTGCTCGCCGCCGAGCAGTGCGCCTTCGCGCTGCAGCGCTTCGAGCACATAGCGGTCGCCAACGTCGGTCGTATGCACGCGGATGTCGCGCTCGCGCATCAACGCATGAAAGCCGAGGTTCGTCATCAC
>DATBBH010000052.1:0-18411 GCA_036271075.1 Gaiellaceae bacterium
CCTGACGCTCTCGGGCACCGCGAACGTGCAGGTGAACACAAACGCCGCGTCGCAGATGATCAACACGACGACGATCGCGGGCCAGTTCATCCAGGCGAGCGGCTCGCTGACGATCGGGACGCCGCTCGGCGACCTGAGCGGAGGCGTCACGCTCTCGAAGGACTTCGCGACGAACCAGGTCTCGGTCTCGGTCGACACGCCCCAACTCCGGCTCGCCGAGAACGCGAGCTCGGGCCTCAACCTGAGCCCGACCGGCAGCGTCTCGCTGTTGATCCTCCCGAACGGCACGTTTGCCTTCCACATCGAGGGCGCGCCGTCACTGCCGAGCACGAGCGACGTCTCGTTCGTTGGGACCCTGGCCGCCGAGGCCAACACGACCGGCGCGGACCAGACCCTCGGCGGTCACCTGATCCAGGCGGGCGCGAGCAGCATCAGCGGCAGTGTCCAGCTCACCGTCACGAGCGGTTTCTCGCTGAACGGCGACTTCGTCGTCGAGCGGCACGCCGGCGAGGTCATGATCGGCGGCTCCGGCATCATGGCGACCGTAGGCGCGGGCGGTGTCGCGGCGCACGTCTCCGGTGGCGGCCTCGTCCTGCTGCTGGCGCCCGACGGCACGTACGCGCTCCAGGCAGCCGGCGCCGCGGGCCTGACCGGGATCACCGGCGTCGACCTCTCGGGCTCGCTCGCGCTCGAGCGGAATAGCTCCGCCACGCATGTCACGCGGACGCTGACGATCGGCGGCGCAGGCCACGCGCTCGACGTCGCGGGCAACCTGACGCGCGTCCACGGGGCCGGCATCGCCCTGACCGTGTTCGGCCAGTCGCTCAGCGGTGATTTCACCATCGCGGATGCCGGGTCCGGCAACCTCGACATCGCGATCGCGAACGGCGCAGCGTCGCTCGGCGGCGGGCTCGTGACGGCCACCGGCGTCAACTCGACCGTCCATCTCACGCCGGGCACGCTCGATGCGTCGCTCGACGCCACCGGTTCGATCACGGTGCCGGGCCTCGTCGCCGCCTCCGGTCCGGTCGTCGTCAGCCTGCACAAGGACGGGACCCCCGCAAACGACAAGTTCGCCGTTGCGTTTGGCAACGCCAGCACGGACGCGACGCTCGCAATCGCCGGCCAGTCGATCACCGGCAAGTTCAGCTACAAGCAGAACGCCCCAGGCGACGTCACCGTCGGCGCCTCGAACGTCGGGCTCTCGTTCGGCACCTACGTGGTGATCACCGGTGCGTCGGGCGCGTTCGACATCACGTCTGCAGGTGCCGCCGGCTCGATCGCGGTGACCAACGCGTTGATCAACGTCCCGGGCCTGATTACCACGACCTCGCCGGGGATCGGTGCGACGATCGAGGTGAACACACGACCGACCGGCGCTGCGGGCTTGCCGGCCGGACCCTTCCTCCGGGTCGAGCTCGACGTGACGACGCCGCTGGTGGTCGGCGGTCTCGGCAAGCTCGCCGGCACCTTCCTCTTCCAGCAGGAGGGGACGACGACGATCTTCGCGCTCACCGGTGCCACTGCGTACCTCGGGACGAGCTCCACCGCCGCCCTGACCCAGGGTGAAGGCGCGTTCCTGATCACGTCCGCCGGCATCGCCGGCTATCTCTCCGGCAAGGCCGCCGCGGCAGCCGGCGACGTGGCGATCGGCGGGTCCGTGCTGCTGCGGGTCAACACGACCAACGGCGCCGTCGACCAGGTCGTGACGATCGGCGGCCAGGACTTGAGGATCCACTTCGGCGAGGCTGAGGGCTCGACCTTCACCATCTCGGTCACCTCGCTCTCGATCAACATCGCCGACGTCGCCTACGTCGAGGGCAGCGTCAACTACTCCACGCAGGACGTCACCGGCCAGGCCGGCGCGCAGACCTTTGCAGGCAGCGGCCTCACCGTGTTCTTCGGCAACGGGCCGCTGACGCTCGCCAACGGCGATCGCAACCCGCTCGCACAGGGGATCCTGCTGACCAACGCGACGATCGGCCTGATCAAGGTGGCCGGGGTCGGGTTCGCGCTCGACGCGATCGGCACCGCGGAAACGGTCGGCTTCGGCCAAACGTCGGTCTCCGGCACGGTCCACGTCCGCGTCAACAGCTTCAACCACGGCTTCAACGACAACCTCGCGATCGCAGGCACCGACGCCAGCGTCACCGTCCTCTTCTCGGGCAGCGAGACGGGCGGCTCGTCGCCGTTCGCCGCCGTCACGGGGACCGGGGTGGAGGTCAAGACCTTCGGCCAGGCGCTCAACGGTGACGTCACGATCACCAAGAACCCCACGAGCCTCAGCGTGGCCCTCTCGAACGTCGACCTCGCTCTCAGCGACCAGAACTCGAACGTCTCGGCTCGCGGACCTCCGTTCTTGCACCTGAGTCAAGGCTCCGGCTCGCTGACGATCTCGTCGGCGGGTGTAGTCGCTTCGATCTCGGGCCGGGTGCAGGTCACCCTCCCGGGCGTCTCCCTCGACGCCACGCTCGCACTGGCGATCGACACAACGGCCGCGACGCCGTCGTTCCACCTCAGTGGAAACAGCGTCAACCTCACGGTTCTCGGCCAGACCCTCTCCGGCACTTTCACCTTCGACCGCGTCAACGCGAGCGACGGCTCGACCACGACGACGATCACCGCGACCGCCGTCACGCTGTCGCTCGCCGCGTCGGACGGCGGCCCGGCCGTCATCTCCGTCGATCAGGGCACGGGTAGCCTGACGATCAGCTCGGCGGGCCTCGTCGGCAGCCTCAGCGCGCACGTGACGACCGCACCGGGCTCGTTCAGCCTCGGCGCCAACATCTCGATTGCCGTTGACACCACCGCCGCCTCGCCGACGATTCACATCGAGGCCGACGGCGCGACGGTCACAGCGGGCACGCAGACGCTCACGGGCAACTTCGCCTTCGACCGGGTCAGCGACTCGACCGGCGCAGGCATTATCCGCGTCGCCGTCTCGAACGTCGCCTTCTCGCTCGGCAACGGTGCGGTCGGCATCACCAACGGCCACGGCAACCTCTTCCTGACCGGCGGCGGAGTTGCGGGCCAGCTGAGTGGTGACGCGGCCGTCTCGATCCCGGGCGTCACCTTCACCGGCTCGCTCTCGCTGCAGTTCAACACGTTGGGGACGGGGGTCGACCAGGTCTTCCGCGTCAACGGCGTCGACACGACGCTGACCCTGCCGCTCGGCCCGTACATCCAGCTCTCGGCGACGGGTGCCGCGCTCGACGTGCTCGGCCAGCACCTGAGCGGCGACTTCACCTTCACGAAGAGCGGCGCCGACTCGACGCTGACCGTCGCGAACGGCGCACTGTCGCTCGCGGGCGGCCTGATCAGCGCGACGTCCGTCACCGGCAGTGTGACCGTCAACGCCGCCGGCGTCTCGAGCAGCACGCTCTCCGGCAGCCTGAGCGTCTCGCTCCCGGCCGTGCAGTTCACGGGTGGCGTCACGATCGCGCTTGACACGCGCACCGGCAGCCGCTCGGTGAGCATCACCGGCACCACCCTCTTGCTGACGATCGGCGGCGCGAGCGCGTCCGGCAGCTTCACGTTCCAGCAGGCGACGGACGCGGCCGGCGCGACCGTCGTGACCGCGGCGGCGTCGAGCGTCGGGCTCACCTTCGGCTCGTTCGTGACGATCACCGGTGCCTCCGGCCAGCTCGTGATCGGCGCTACCGGGCTCGCGGCGCACATCGACGCTCCGTCGATCGCGTTCGCAGTGCCGGGCTTCCTGAGCACGACGCTCGGCGGCTCGATCGAGCTCAACACGAGCCCGAGCGCGATCAACGAGACGGTCGGCGGAACGACGCTGTCGCTCCCCGCCGGGCCGTTCCTGCGCGTCACGCTGACCGTGTCCGACTCGGCACCGTTGACAATCGGTACCGTCGGCTCGCTCAGCGGCACGTTCTTCTTCGAGCAGCAGTCCGGTACGACCGTGATCGCGATGACCAACGTGGTCGCGCGCATCGGCGCGGACACGACCTCCAGCGCGGTGCTCTCGAACGGCGAGGGCGCGTTCGTCGTCACGGGCGGAAACATCGCCGGCTTCGTCTCCGGTCACGCGAGCGTCCCGGGCCTCGCAGGCAACGTGCTGCTGCGGGTCAACCAGACCGGCGGCGCTGTGAGCCAGACCGTCGACCTGAACGGCCGCAGCATCGCGATCAACTTCGACGCCGCCGACGGCAACGTCTTTGCGCTCTCAGTCACCGACCTGTCGCTGAACATCGGCGACTTCGTGACGGTCGAGGGCAGCATCGCCTTCTCGAACGGCAGCTTCGCCGGCGACAACCTCTCGATCTTCCTCGGCCGCGGCCCCGCGAAGCTCGCCGACGGCAGCATCAACCCGCTGGCCCAGGGTGTCCTGCTCTCGAACGCGCGCATCGGCGTCGTCCAGGCCGGCTCCGGCTACGCGCTCTTCGCAACAGGCACGGTCAGCCTGATCGGGATCAACGGCGTCACGATCACCGGCACCGCGACCGTGCGCGTCAACAACACCGGCGGCGACGTCAACCAGACGCTGTCCATCCCGGGTGCGTCGGACGTCATCGTCAACGTCGCCAACGGCGTTCACTCGTTCCAGGCGACCGGCGCGACGCTCGCGCTGGCAGGCCAGACGCTGACCGGTGACTTCACGTTCGATCAGACAGCAGCCGGAGAGGTCACCGTCGCAGCCGCGAACGTCAGCCTGTCGCTCGGCTCGCTCTCGATCACCAACGGCTCCGGCGCGCTGATTGCCGGTGGCTCGGGGATCGCCGGCACGATCTCGGGCACCGTCGCCCTCGTCATCCCGGGCGTCACCGTCGGCGGCACGATCAGCGTCTCGTTGAACACGCAGACCGCGGCGGTCAGCCGGACGTTCACGGTCGGCACCTCGACCGTTGTGCTCAACCTCCCGGCCGGGCCGTATGTGCGCGCCGAGGGTGTCGGGCTCTCGTTGAACATCCTCGGCCAGACGCTCGCCGGCGACTTCTCGTTCGAGCGCGTCACCCTCGCCGACAGCTCGACGGCGACGGCGATCGCGGCGAGCAACGTGACGTTCTCGCTCGGCGCCGGATCGAACGGCATCAGCCTGACCAACGGCCACGGCGCGCTGCTCGTACTCGCGAACGGGCTGGCCGGCGAGCTCGACGGCACCATCGCGCTGACGCTGCCCGCCGGCGTGGCGTTCACCGGGACGTTCTCGCTGCTCGTCAACAACACCGGCGCCGCCGTCCACCAAACGGTGACCGTCGCCGGCGATCACATCGCGCTCGACCTGCCGGGCGGTCCTTACCTGCGCTTCAGCGGCGCGGGCGTGTCGCTCGACGTCGCCGGCCAGCACCTCTCCGGAGACTTCTCGTTCGAGCAGGCGGTCGACCTCGGCGCCGACGGCGTTCCCGGCAGCGGCACTCCGCCGGTCGCGGCGAACGCCGACACGAACATCATCCGGATCGCCGCGGCGAACGTCAGCCTCCAGCTCGGGCCGCTGTCGGTCACGGGCGGGAGCGGCGTCGTGCTCCTCAGCGCCACCGGCGTTGCCGGCGAGCTGCAGGGCACGATCGGCCTCAGCGTCCCGGGCGTCTCGGTCGGCGGCGTGTTCAAGGTGCAGTTCAATACCGGCGCGCAGGTCGACACGACCTACCAGTTCGGAGGAGCGGCGCTCCAGCTGCACGTCCCGGGGAACACCGTGCAGGTCTCTGGCACCGGCGTCGACGTCAACGTCTTCGGCCAGTCGCTGCACGGCAACGTCACGATCACGAGGAACGCCGCCGGCTCGATCGACGTCGCCGCCTCCGGCATCGTCGTGAAGCTCGGCGGCTCGGCGGCGACGCCGATTCTCACGGCGACGCAGACGGCCGGCACCGCCACCTTCACCATCTCGAGCACCGGCATCACCGGCTCGATCGGCGCGACGCTCGCGCTGACCGTCCCCGGCGTCTCGCTCGGCGGCACCTTCACGCTCACCGTCGACTCGGCGCACTCGCTCTTCCGGCTCGCCGGAACCAGCGGCGTGCACCTCGACGTCTTCGGCCAGAGCCTCACCGGCGACTTCACGATCGAACGGGCAGGGGACGTCCTTCGCCTCGGCGTCGCAAACGGCGGCCTCAGCCTCGCCGGCGGTGTCCTGACCGTCTCGCACGCGACCGGCCTGTTCGTGATCACGAGCGCCGGCGTCGCCGGCTCGCTCGCCGCAACGGTCGGCGTCAACACCGCGACGACTGGGCTCGCGCTCAACGGTAGCTTCGAGCTGGCGCTGAACACCACGGGTGCCGCCGTGACGGAGAGCCTGCTCGTCGGGTCGACGCTCGTCACGGTCGACGTTCCCGCCGGCCCGTATCTGCGGCTCTCCGGCACCGGCGTCTCGGTCGTGATCGGCGGCCAGCGGCTCACCGGCGACTTCACGTTCCAGCAGGTCACGCTCGACTCCGGCCTCGACGGCATCCCGGGGAACGCCGACGACACGAAGGCCGTCCAGATCGGGGTGGCAAACGTCACCTTCTCGCTCGGTGACGGCACGACGAACTTCCTCTCGCTGACCAGCGGCTCGGGCACGTTCGTGCTGCTGACCGGCACGCCGACCGGCGTCGCCGGGCACCTCACCGCGACCGCGGCGATCCAGAACGTCCCGGACGTCTCCTTCAGCGGCACGCTCACGCTCGACATCAACACGACCGGCGTCCCGGTCAGCGCGACCGTCGTGGTCGGCGGGTTCCCGCAGACCCTCTCCGAGCCGCTGGGCCCGTTCGTGCGCGTCTCCGGCAAGAGCCTGTCGCTGACCGTCGCCGGCCAGACCCTGAGCGGCGACATCACGTTCGAGCGCACGGGCGACACGACGCCCGTCGTCACGGTCAGGATCGCAAACGGCGAGATCGGGATCGGCGACGGCACGACGACGCTCGTTCGCGCGAGCGACATCAACGGCTCGATCACGCTCGTGCACACCGGCATCTATGGCGAGTTCAACGCTGCCGTCGCGATCGACATCCCGAACGTCTCGTTCAGCGGGCGGCTGCACGTCCAGTTGAACACCACGGACGGCCAGCTCGACGGCATCGACCCGGGCTTCCTGATCGAGAGCGACCCGCTCGCGGCGACGCCGGTCACGCTGACGATCGCGGGTCTCACGCTCGGCGGCAGCTTCACGATCCGCAAGACGAACAGCGACCTCTCGATCGCCGTCACCAACCTGGCCTTCGACCTCAGCGACGGCCAGTCGACGCCCTTCGTCCACGTCACGGGCGGCACGGGCGCGATGCTGATCACCTCGGCCGGCATCGCGGCGTCGCTCACGCTGACGGGCGTCACGATCACGCTGCCGGGCGTCGTCGCGAGCGGCGGCACCTTCACCTTCGAGGTGAACACCGGCGGCGCCGCCGTCAACCGCAGCTTCGACGTCGGTTTGGGCACCGCCACGGTGAACGTCCCGGCCGGCCCGTTCATCCGGGTCAAGGTCGCCGGCGCGACGGTCACGCTCGGCGGCTCGTTCTCGATCGGCGGCGCCGGCAGCCTCTTCTACTTCGACCAGTCGCAGCGGAGCGGCTTCTCGGTCACCGACCCGACCGCGTTCACCGGATCGGTCAGCGGCACGTCCGTCGTCGCCGGTGACCTGAACAAGGACGGCGCGCTCGACGTGGTCGTCGGCACGTCGGCGAGTGGCGCGAAGATCTACATGAACAACGGCTCGGGCGTGTTCAGCACGATCACGGCCGGGCTGTTCAGCCCCGACGCGACCGCGAACGTCAGCGGCCTGGCGCTCGTCGACGGCAACCACGACGGGTGGCTCGACCTCGTCGTCGCCGAGAACGGCGCAGCGAGCAAGGTCTACGTCAACCAGGGCGACACGCGCTCCGGCACCGACGGCACCACCGACGGGACGAAGACGTTCACGACGCCGACCGGCACGTTCGCGAGCGCTGACGTCGGCCGCACGATCACCCTGAGCGGGGCGTCCTTCACGATCGCGAGCGTCACGAACGCGACGACGGTGGTGCTCGACCGGAACGCCGCACCGCACGGTGCCGTCTCCTGGCAGATCGTCGCGTGGCTCGGCTTCGCGGCCGGCACGGCGCTCGGCTCGAGCGCGGCGACGACGGCGGTCGCAACCGGCGACGTGAACAACGACGGCCTCGACGACGTGATCCTCAGCACCGCGACGACCGCCACGCTGTTCGTGAACCAGGGCCTCGACTCGACGAGCGGCGCGTGGCTCGGCTTCGCATCCGGGTCGGCGCTGCCGCAGACGCTGCCCGCCTCCGCCGCGATCGCGATCGCCGATCTGAACGGCGACGGCCTCGGCGATCTGGTCGTCGGAGGCTCGAGCACCAAGCTCTATCTCAACCAGGGCGCGGTGCGAAGCGGCGCAGACGGCGCGACGACGGCCAACTCGACGACGTTCACCTCCGCCACGGCCGCGTTCACCCAGGCGGACAAGGGCCGCACGATCCTGATCGGGACGACGTTCTTCACCATCGGCACGGTCACCGACGGCAGCAACGTGGTCGTGAACGCGAACGTCGCGACGACGGCGCAGAGCGCGCTCACCTGGTCGCTGACGCTCCTCGACAACGGCACGGTGCTCACCTCGAGCTCGGCCACGTCGCTCGCGGTCGGCGATCTGAACGGCGACGGCCTGCCCGACCTGGTCGTCGGCGGAGCCGGTGGCGCCACGCAGCTCCTGAACAGCGGCCCGGACAACACGGGCGTCTGGCAGCCGTTCGCGGCGGGCGTGTCGCTGAGCACGGCGAGCGTCAAGAGCGTCGCGATCGGCGACGTCGACGGCGACGGCACGAAGGACGTCGTGCTCGGCATCCAGGCGCAGAACCAGCTGCTCGCGAATCGCGGCGGCTCCGGCACCGGCTGGCTCGGCCTCAAGGCCGGCATCGGCTTCGGGACGACGTCCACCGTTACCGCGATCGCGCTCGGCAACGTCGACACGGACCGCGACCTCGACCTGGTCGCGGTCAACACGACGGGCGCGCCGTCGCTCTACCGCGCCGGCCAGGTGACCGTGACCCGGCTCGCCGCGACCGGCGTCACCGCGACGCTGAACGCGAGCGGCGTCGGCGTCGACCATGGCCAGGGCGCGTTCGTGATCACCGCCGACGGTATCGCCGGCAACTTCTCCGGCCAGGTGGACGCGAACATCGGCGGGTTCAACGCCGGCGTCAGCGTCTCGGCCCGCATCAACACCACCGGCAAGGCCGTCGACGAGACGATCGTGATCGGCGGGACGCCGCTCGACATCAAGTTCTCGGCGGCCGAGTCCGCCACGAACCCATTCGTCGAGGTCTCCGGCAGCGGCTCGATCCGCATCGGCAACTTCATCGAGCTCGAGGGCTCGTTCACAGCGAGCCAGACGTCCTTCAACGCGACCGCCAACGTGTTCATCGGTCAGGGCCCGTCCCATCTCTCGAACGGCTCCATCAACCCGAGCGCGCGCGGCCTCTACCTGACCGGCGCGACCGTGGAGTTCATCCAGGCCTCCGGCAAGTACATCGTCTGGGCGAGCGGCAACATCTCTCTGATCGGCATCCCGGGCGTGACGCTGTCCGGCGCCGTCACCGTGCAGTTCAACAACAGCGGCGCCGCCGGCTCGTCGGGCACCCACACGGTGGCGAAGGACGCGCGCTCGGTCGAGGGCTCGGACATCGCGATCTCGCTCGGCGGCGTGGACTTCGGCGGCGACGTCTCGTTCGACGACCCCGGCGACGGCACCGTCGCGGTCACCTTCAACAACGTCCACGTCGACCTCGGCAACGGCGCCGTCTCGGTCACGAACCTCGCCGGCGCGTTCAGCTTCTCGTCCGCAGGCATCGTCGGCCAGACGACGAGCGGCTCGATCAGCGTCCACGTCCCGGGCTTCCCCTCCGCCGACGCGACGCTGCAGATCAACACGACGGCGGCGACGGCGATGTCGATCGCGGCGCACACCCTGAAGGTGCAGGCCGCACTGAACTTCACGTTCGCGGGCCAGGTGCTCGCCGGCACGTTTGCCTTCGAGCAGGTCGATGGCCAGGTCAGTCCGTCGGCGCCCGCCGGCACGAAGCCGCCGAAGCTGGTCCGCGTCGGCGCCTCCGGCGTCCACATCTTCATCGGCGACTCGGCGAACAACGCCGGGCTCGACGTGACCAACGGCACCGGCTTCTTCCTGATCACCGCCGGCGGGATCGCCGGTTCGATCAACGCCGACGTCGCGTTCCACGTCCCTGGCGGCAGCGTTGACTTCGGCGGGTCGTTCCAGATCGCGCTCAACACGACCACCTCCGCCGTCTCCCAGCAGTTCCAGGTGGGCGGCCAGAGCTTGAACATCAACGCGCCGGCCGGCCCGTACCTGCGCATCGCGGGCACGGGAGTGCACCTCACCATCCTCGGCCAGACGATCACCGGCGACTTCACATTCGAGCAGGCGACCGACGGCGGTAACCCGGTGACGAGGATCCTGGCGGAGAACGTCACGGCGTCGTTCGGCGATGCCTCGAACACCTTCGTCTCGCTCGCCGACGGCAGCGGCTTCTTCGTGATTCGCGGCGGCGCCGGCGGTGGCATCGCCGGCCGGATCGCCGGCAACGTCGCAATCTCGGTACCCGGCGTGCAGGTGAGCGGCGCGTTCACCCTCGCCTTCAGCAACATCGGCACGCCGGTCACGGCGCAGATCGCGTTCGGCGACCAGCCGGCGCAGTCGACGACCGTCGCCGTCGGCGACCTGAACGGAGACCAGAAGGCCGACCTAATCGTCGCGACGAACGCGGATGGGATCTTCCTCTACCTGAACGACGGCTCCGGCAGCCCGTTCGACACGATCCCGGCGATCCACATCGACACGGCCGCCACCGCCGGCGACAACGTGAAGGCGATCGCGCTCGGCGACGTCGACGGCAACGGCTCGCTCGACCTGGTCGTCGCCGCCGCCACGAACCGTGTCTACCTGAACAACGGTCACGGCGTCTTCACGCTCGACTCGCACAGCCTTGGCACCAACGGCACCGCCGTCGCGATCGGCGACGTGAACGGTGACGGGCGCGGCGACATCGCCGTCGGCCACAACGGCGCCGACGTTCAGCTCTACATCTCGGGCGCGCTCTCGACGAGCATGTCCGGCGGCGTCACGACGACGACATGGGCGGGACCGGGCGCGGCAACGCTGCTCGGCGGCGACGCGGCCAGCAACACGACCTCGCTCGTGTTCGCCGACATCGACAAGGACGGGCATCCCGACCTCGTCGTAGGCAACAAGGGCCAGGCGAACCACCTGTACATGAACACAGGCACGGCGCTCGGCTCGGTGACGAGCATCGGCAGCGAGACCGACAACACCGTCGCGCTCGCCGTGGGCGACGTGGACGGCGACGGCTATGTCGACGTCGTCGCGATCAACGCGGGTCAGAGCAAGGCGTATCTGAACCGCGCGGTCGGGTCCTCGGTCACCTGGGCCTCGCCGGTCAACGTGGGCGACTCGCTCGCAGCCGCGACCTCGGGCGTCCTCGTCGACGTCAACGCCGACGGCAACCTCGACCTCGTCGTCGGCGTCTCCGGCGGTCCGAACCGCGTCTATCTGAACAACGGCAGCACGTCGCGCACCGCCGGCAACGGCTTCACGACGAACGCCTCGAACCAGTTCAAGCTGCCGACCGGTCAGATCACGTCCGCGGACTTCGGGCTGCCGATCGAGATCGTCGGCGTCCGCTACCGGATCGTCGGCCCGATCACCGCCGGGACCGGCCCCGACGCCGCCTTCTCGTTCGTCACGCTCGATCGCAACGTCACCGCTGACCAGACGAACACTGTCTGGCGGATCCGGACTTGGAGTGGGGTCGGCTCGGCGACGACGGCGTTCACCGGCGACACGACCCACACGAACGCGCTTGCGACCGGCGACCTGAACGGCGACGGCAAGGCCGACCTGGTCGTCGTCAACGGCGGCGCCGCCGAGCTGAACGGCGTCTACTTCGGGGACGGCAGCACGTTCGCCAGCCCGACCGGCGTCGGGATCGTCTCGTTCAGCGTCGGCGTTGGCCCGTTCCTCCGCGTCGAGGGCGCCGGTGTCGACCTCACCGTCCTCGGCCAGAACCTCCACGGCGACATCCAGTTCGAGCAGTCGGGCACCGGCAGCGCGCGCACGACGAGCGTCACCATCCTGTCCGGCGCGACGCTGACGTTCGAGGGCCTCGACCCGCTCAACGTCGACGGCTCGCTGCTCATCACCGCCGCGGGCGTCGCCGGCCGCTTCCACCTGAGCACGACAACGACCAGCTTCGTGATCGGCCCGGTGACGCTGAACGGCGCACTCGACCTGTCGATCAACACGACCGGCAACGCGGTCACGCTCGCCGACGCGACACGGCTCGACGCCGGGCCGTTCCTGCGGATCGAGGGCACCACCGTCTCCGTGACGCTCGGCGACGCCAGCGTCAGCGGCAGCTTCTCGATCGAGCAGTCGACGAACAACCTCGGCCAGCGCCGCCTCGCGATCGGCGTGACCGGCGCGACCGTCGCGGTGGGCGCGACCACGCTGCTCTCGCACGGAACCGGCGCGCTGCTGATCCTCTCCGACGGGATGGCCGGCAAGCTGAGCGGCACGTTCTCGACCGCGGGTCTCCTCCCGGCGAGCATCGGCATCGTCGGCACGTTCGGCATCGCGATCAACCGCACGAACCACGCCGTCAACGAGACCGTGACGGTGGCCGGCCAGGCCGTGACGCTCGACCTGCCGGCCGGCCCGTACGTCCAGCTGACGGGCGACGGCGTCCAGATCTCGATCCTCGGCCAGACGCTCTCCGGCAACTTCTCGATCGAGAAGACCGCCACGACGACGACGCTCAAGGCCGACAACGTCGCGCTGCACATCGGCAGCGGCGGCACCGACTTCGTCACCCTCACGGGCGGGCACGGCTCGCTCGTCGTCAGCGGCAGCGGCCTGCAGGGCACGATCGCCGGCACCGTCGCGGTGAACGTTCCCGGCGTCCACCTCGCCGGGACATTGCAGCTCGAGATCGACACCACGCTGCCGCTCGCACAGCAGTACGTCCGCGTGAAGGGCACCGGCGTCTCGGTCACGGTGCTCAACCAGACGCTCACCGGCAACTTCGCCTTCTCGCAGACCGGCACCGGCGCGACGAAGGTGATCACTCTGCACGCCGACAACGTCGGGCTGACGCTCGGCACCGCGACCCTCGGCCTGACGCTCTCCGGCGGCAACGGCGACCTGACGATCACGAGCGGCGGAGTCTTCGGCTCGATCGGCGGCAGCGTCAGCGCCGCGCTGCCGGGCTTCGCCGCGTCGTTCACGGTCAGCGTCGAGGTCAACACGACGACCGGCGACCACAGCGGGATCCCGGCAGGCTCGCTCCGTGTCTCTGCCGATGCTCTGACGCTCACGTTCCTGGGCACGCAGACGCTCACCGGCAACTTCCTGTTCGAGCAGGTCAAGGACGCAGGCCCCGACGGGCTCTTCAACACCGGCGACGACACCAAGGTGATCAAGGTCGGCGTCACCAACCTCGGGCTGACGCTCGGCACCGCGACCGCCGGCGTCACGATCTCCGGTGGCACGGCGCTGCTCGTGATCACCAGCGCCGGTCTCGCCGCCCAGTTCGGCGCCACGGCGACGATCAACCTCGGCCCGTCCGTCGCGGCGACTGCGACGGTCACGGCCTCGATCAACAACACGAACGCCGCCGTGAACGAGAAGTTCGTCGTCGGCGGCGTGACCCAGACGCTCGCCCTGCCGATCGGGCCCTACCTGAAGATCGCGGTCACGGGCCTGTCGGTGACGATCGCCGGACAGACGCTCACCGGAGACTTCAGCTTCACGAAGACCGCGACGGAGAGCACCGTCGACCTCGCGAACGTCGGTCTGCGACTCGGCAGCGCAACCCACGATTTCGTCGTCGTCTCCAACGGCAGCGGCCACTTCACGCTCCTCACGAACGGCATCACCGGCACGGTCACCGCGACGGTCGCTGTCGACATCCCCAACGTCACCGTCGGCGGCACGTTCTCGGTGACGATCGACACGACGACCGGGTCACCGGATCTCACCGTCACCGCCACCAACGCCTACGTGGGTGTGCTCGGCCAGAAGCTGACGGTCGACTCGTTCACGTTCCACAAGGCCGCCGGCCTCGTCACGATCACCGTGCACAACGCCAAGCTCGCGCTCGGCGACGGCAACACCACCTTCGTGCTGGTCACGCTGACGGACGGCTCGCTGACGCTGAAGGGCACCGGCGTGATCGCGTCGCTGACCGGCACCATCACGACGCCCGGCTTCACCAGCGACGAGTTCTCGCTCACCACGTCGGTGTCCCTCGACATCGACACGACGACGAGCACCCCGTACCTCCGCGTCACCGTCGGCCCGACCGATCTGACGATCCTCGGCCAGACGCTGCACGGCACGTTCACGTTCGAGCAGCTAACGACGTCGGCCGGCGCGAAGGTCGTCCGGATCGGCCTCACCGAAGTCCACCTCTTCATCGGCGCGACCGGTGGCCCGAACGTCACCATCGACCACGGCAACGGCTCGATCCTGATCACGCCGGTCGGCTTTGCCGGCAGCTTCAGCGGCACCCCGAGCATCAACCTGCCGCCGTTCTCGATCACCGCCACCGTCTCGGTGGAGATCAACAGGCTGTCGAGCGCGTTCAAGGCCACGTTCAGCACGCCGAGCGGCCCGCAGACGATCGACCTGCAGGCCGGGCCGTACCTCCGTGTCGCCGCCTACGGCATCGACCTGAGCATCTCCGGCTACAGCGCGATCCACGGCGACTTCTTCTTCGAGCAGGCGACTCACCCGAAGGCCGGCGGCGGCACCGAGTCGGTGACGAAGGTCGGCGCCGCCAACATCAGCTTCAACGGCGGCGCCGGCGTCGGCGCGATCCAGAACGCACGCGGCGCGCTCGTGCTCACCTCGGCCGGACTCGCAGGCGTCGTGCTCGGCTCCGCCACGGCCGCCGGCTCCGGCTTCAGCATCGGCGGCACGGTCGGCCTCGGGATCAACACGACGAGCGTCCACGTCACCGACTCCGTGACGGTGAACGGCGTCGTCATCCCGATCGACGTCGATCCGGGTGTCGCGTTCATCATCCAGAACGCCGACTTCAACTTCCTCAACCTGCTCGAGATCCACGGCAACTTCTCGATCCAGAGCAACGGCAGCTTCAAGGCGACCGGCCTCGAGATCTTCGTCGGCAAGGGCCCGTACCGGATCGACGGCAACCCGAATCCCGACGCGATCGGCCTGCTGCTAACGAACGCTGCCGTGTCGTTCCAGCGCGCCGGCACCGACAACACCGCCGGCACGTACACGCTGTACGCGAAGGGCACGCTCGCGCTCGTCGGTCTCGACGGCCTCCAGGTCAGCGGCACCGTCGAGCTGAAGGTCAACACGACGGCGACCTCAAAGACCATCCCCGACCCGAACTCGACGACGGGCCAAACGATCACGATCCCGGGCAACGGCTTCGACGTCGCCGGCGACATCCACTTCACCGTGCCGGGTGTGCTCGACATCAGCGGCGCGATCCATGTCACGCGCCAGTCCACCGGCGTCCTCAATGTCTCGATCGGCAACGCGACCATCGCGGTCACCGTCTCCGGCCAGCCGGTGTTCTCGATCAGCGGCGCCGCCGCCTTCGAGATCGGCGGCGAGGGCGGCTTCCACCTCTCGAGCTTCAAGGTCAACGGCTTCTCGATCTTCGGCCAGTCGCTCGGCTCGACGACCGGCACTCCGCCGCTCCTCGCGCCGCTCGCTTCGCTGAAGCTCGACGCCAACTCGCTCGGCCTGACCGATCCGACCACCGGCATCGACAAGAGCCTCACCGACGAGCTCGCTGGCAACGTGATCGGGCCGAAGGCGCTCAGCGTCCTCAACACGCGCCACTACGTCGACGTCGACTTCACCGACCAGAACGGCGCGGGGATGAAGGACTCGACGATTCTCGACGCAACGCCCGAGTTCGAGTTCCTCGTCAACGGCTCCGCGGCGGCGGGCGTCACGATCAACGGCACGCCGACGAAGGTCGCCGGCACCGCGAACACCTACCGCTACACGTTCACGGGCAACCTGCCGACGAGCGGCGTCTTCGGCATCCACTTCCTGCCGGGGTCGTTCTCCGACAACACGGGCTCGGGCGCGACCGGCGTCAACAGCGCGGACACCACGCAGCAGTCGTTCATCGTCCAGGCCGAGGGTGGCAAGCCGGGCCCGACCGCTTCGCTCGCCTCGCCGGGCGACGGCGACTCGCTCACCGCGCAGGCGCTCAACGCGAAGCACTACATCGACGTGACGTTCGAGACGCACGACGGCAGCGTGGTCGACAAGACGACGATCGAGAACCATCCGGCGCCGTTCAAGCTAAGCGGCACGGGGATCGGCGACCTCGCGGTCGACGTGAACGGCGTGCCGATCCTCATCGGCTCGCCGCTGCTTCTCCGCGGCAGCGAGCCCGACGCGAAGAAGGTCACCTACCGCTTCTTCCTGAAGGACAAGGACACGACGAACACCCTCGACGTGTTCCAGCCGGGCATGGTCACGGTCACGTTCGCAGCCGGTGCGTTCAAGGCGAACAACGTCAACAGCACCGCGACGAAGGCGACGTTCACGCTCGACCCGAACGCGCCCGGCGCGGCGACCGGCAACGGCACCATCACCCTCGGCCCGCTGTCGCTCCAGGGCCCGAGCCTGGCGCTCGCCGACATCGGCTTCCAGGACGGCAAGCTGATCCTGTCGATCGCGATCGGCCTCGACCACGCCGGCCTCAACTTCGGCGGGACCGCCGCGGCGTCGTCTCAGACCACGAGCGGCATCAGCCTCAACCTGACCGGGATCCTCGGCACTTTCGACCTGTCGGTCGACGCGCTCGGCATCCTCGGCGGCCACTTCAGCGCGAGCCTCCCCGGCAAGTTCTCGCTCCGGGTCGCGTCGCTCGACGGGCATGTGCCGGATGTCGTCGACATCAACGCGTCGGGCATTGTCGTCCACTACGACCCGGCCGGCCCGGCTGATCAGGAGCTCGTCCGGATCGACAGCGCGAGCATCACGTTCCCGAAGCTGAACGTGCGCGGCACGATCCGCCCGTACGACACGAACGCGGGCCACAACGTCGATTCGTCGACCGGCGGTGGCTCGAACATCATCCCGGGTCTCGTCGTCCGCTCGAACGGCTTCACCCTCGGCACCGCCGAGCTGCAGTACGGCGGCATCCCGAACGGGAGCGGCAACCAGCTCACGCCGCAGAGCGGCGACGGCAAGATTCACCTCGGCAACGTCGTCGTCTTCGACGACCTGCGGATCGGCGTCAACAACTTCTCCGTCAACTTCGACGCCGCGAACCCGGTCGTCTTCAACGGGTCGATCTACTTCGCCTCCGGCGGCGCCAAGTTCTTCCCGGACAAGGCCTACAACGCGACGATCACCGACCGGAACACGGCCGACGACAAGAACGCCGACGGCACGCCGAACACCGAGGCGTTCCGGCTCCAGCTCACCTTCGCCAACGGTCGCGTCCAGTCGTTCCAGGCGAAGATCGACACGCTGACGATCCACCTGGGGAGCTTCCTCGAGATCTCCGCGCGCGACTTCATGCTCAACACGGGCGCCGCGGACAACGAAGAGCTCGTGTCGTTCCAGTCGGTCGGCGCGCACATCACCGCGGGCGGCCTCGACATCACCGGCGAGGCGCGCAGCTTCGCGTTCCTCGGCGACGGCACCTTCGTCACGAAGCCCGGCTTCGGCGTCTTCCTCGGCGTCGGCTCCGCGAGCGGCAGCAGCTTCGGGATCCCGGACATCCTCGGCGTCCACATCGACGCGCTCGGCATCGAGTGGGCCGACATCCAGCACCATCCGGAGGACTTCGTCCTCACCGTCTCGGCGAGCGTCACCGGGATCAAGGGGATCGACGGCCTCGAGTTCTCGGGCGCGATCCAGGGCCTGCGCATCCAGCCGTCGCTGCTCGCGCAGGGCAAGTTCCCGATCATCTCGATCGACTCGCTCGCCGTCGGCGTCAAGGGCGACCTGTTCGGCGGCCAGCTCGACGCGCAGCTCCTCGGCGGCATCTTGAAGCTCGACTCGAATTACAACATCATCGGCACGTTCGACACGACGACGCCGGTCGCGCAGCGGGTCTTCTACCTGGGCATCCAGGGCGGCTTCACGATGATGGGCATGGGCGGGTTCACGATCCGCCTCGGCCTCAGCGAGCTCGGGCCGCTGTCCGTGTTCATCAACGTCAAGACGCCGACCGGCGTGATGATCGTCCCGCAGATCGGGCTCGTGCTGAACGACTTCTCCGCCGGCGTCGAGTTCTTCAAGACGCTGCCGTCGATCGAAGATCCGTTCGCGCTGCGCAACCCGGAGTTCGGGCTGCCGACCGACCAGACGGCCGACCAGTGGCTCGCCGGCCTCCAGCAGCAGGTTGCTGCGCAGGCCTTGGCGATCCACAACAACCC
>DATBBH010000053.1:0-3988 GCA_036271075.1 Gaiellaceae bacterium
GATCAACGGCACCGCCGCCAAATTCTTCAACGCCGCCCTCAACACCGGCCTCGGCAAACTCGACGTCACCCCCACCATCGACATCGCCATCCCCGGCAACAGCTACGCCGGCACCTACACCTCCACCGTCACCCTCGCAGCCACCACCGGCCCCTAAGCAGTCCCTCCACCACTGCCTCAACGTGCCCCGGCCACCAGCCGGGGCACTTTCGTTTCAGGCCGGGATCGCGAGAATGATCTTGCCGAGCTGTTGGCCTGCTTCCAGGCGCTCGTGCGCCTCCTTGGCCTCGGACAGCGGGAAGACGCGATCGACCACCGGACGTGCCCCGGCTGCGATCAGGTCGTAGGCGCCCTTGAACTCCTCCGGCGTGCCCATCGACGAGCCGAGGATCGACAGCTGCTTCCACCAGAGCCGGTGCAGGGCCGCCGGCGGATTCGGCCCGGTGGTCGCGCCGCAGACCACGATCCTCGCCTCGGCGCGCGCCGCCTCGAGCGTTCGCTTCCAGGTCGCCTCGCCGACATCGTCGACGATCACGTGCGCGCCGCCCCCGGTGACCTCCTTGACCGTCGCGACGACGTCCCCGGTCGCGTGGTTGACCGCGACGTCGGCGCCGAGTTGACTCGCGCGGGCGAGCTTCTCGTCGCTCGAGGACGTGACGACGACCAGCGCCCCCAGTGCCTTTGCGATCGCAAGCGCAGCGGTCGCGACCCCGCCGCCGATCCCCCAGATCAGCACCCATTCCCCTGCCTGCAGTCGCGCGCGCGTGACGAGCATCCGGTACGCAGTGAGGAAGACCAGCGGAAACGCCGCGGCCTCTTCGAACGTGAGCCCTTCGGGAATGGGGTGGACGTAGTCCCGCGGGACTGCGATCAGCTCGGCGTGCGTCCCGTCCAACGTCTCTCCGATGATGTGCACCTTCCCGTCGCTCATGATCCCGGGATTGATCACCACCCGCTCGTCCGTGCCTGCGAGCACACCTGCGCCGTCTGCGCCGAGGATGTGCGGCTTCGGAACCGACGGCAGCCCCTTGCGAACCCACACGTCGAGGTGGTTGAGCGATGCAGCGCGCAGTTCGACGAGCACCTCGCCGTCCCCGGGCACGGGATCCGGGACATCCTCGTAGCGGAGAACTTCCGGACCGCCGTCCTCGTGGATACGAATTGCCTTCATGCGATGCACAATCCTCGCATGACCGCCGACGACATCCACCGGTTGGGCGCAGAGCTGGGTCTCGACGCCGTCGGTGTGACGCGGGCCGAGGCCTATGTCGAGACGGAGCGGCACATTGCCGAGCGCCGTGCGCGTGGGCTCTTTGCGGAGATGAAGTTCACGATGGCCCAGCCCGAACGATCGTGCCATCCGGAAGCGCTCTTGCCCGACGCGCGCAGCGTCGTCTCGGCCGCGCTCTGCTACTGGCAGCCGGAGCAGCCGCTCGAACCGGGGGAGGGTCGCCTGGCGAGGTACACGTGGGCGGATGAGTACGCGAAGCTGCGCGAGCTGCTCACGGCGCTCGGACGCGCGATCGGGGGGAACTTCCGCGTGCTCGTCGACGCGAACCAGCACGTCGACCGGGAGGCGGCCGCGAGGAGCGGGGTCGGCTTCTACGGGAAGAACACGATGCTGATCACGCGGAAGCACGGATCGTGGGTCGTGCTCGGAACGCTTGTCAGCGACCGTGAGCTGGAGCCGACGCCGCCGCTCGATACCGATTGCGGTGACTGCAGGATCTGCATCGACGCGTGCCCGACCGGTGCGCTCGACGAGCCTGGCACGCTTGACGCGACGAAGTGCCTTTCGTACTGGACGCAGGCGCCGTCGGCGATCCCCGACGAGTACCGGTCCGCGCTCGGCGCCCAGGTGTACGGCTGCGACATCTGCCAGGACGTCTGTCCTTGGAACCGCGGCGTCGAGAAACGCCGTGCGGACTGGGAGCCGAGCGACGCAGGGCACGTCGACCTCGTCACCTGGCTCGAGTCCGACACGCTCGTCCGCGACTACGACCGCCTCTACGTCCCGCGAAACGACGCGCAGTTCCTCCGCCGCAACGCGCTCGTCGCACTCGGCAACGTCGGCGGCCCGGAGCACAGCGCTGTGCTCGAGCAGCACGACGACGAGCACGCTCGGTGGGCGCTTGCCCGCGTACGGGAGCGCATCTGAGCCCAACCTTGGTCTGACCACCAGACTGGTCTCGCCAAGACGCGCCCGGAGGGGGCAGAGTCGTTCGTCGAGCCACGGCTTCAGTTCGCCCAGTACGTGCGGCCGCCGGCTCGGCCAGTGCCGAGAGCGGGCTAACGGCTTAGGCTGACGCTGCGCGCTTCGGGCGCAGCTCGGCGGCGAGCGCACGCGCGCGGATCGCAACCTGCGCGCGCAGTTCCGGCGGCTCCAGCACGACGGCCTCACCGCGGTAGGAGACGACCTCGCCGACGAGCCACTCCGCGCTGCCGACCGACTTGTCTGCGAGCGCGGAGCCGTCGACGAGCGGGTGGGCGCCCTTCTCGACTTCCCAGCGCGCAACGGCCGGCGAATACCAGATCCGCGCGGTGGTTGCGCTGTGCAGCTCTGACGGATCGAACCCCTCGCGCGGCGTGAAGCCCTTGCGCAGCACCTTCGCGTTGCGCATGCGGTCGAGCCGGTAGGAGCGCGGCTGGTCGCGGTCGATGTCCCACGTGTGCACGTACCAGTGCGGGAGTCGCCGCTCGATCGAGTATGGCTCGACGGTGCGCGTCACCACTTCTTGCTCTTCGGGCTTCAGGTACTCGATCTCGACGAGCTTGTGGTCGTCGATCGCGTGGGTGAGCGTGTCGACCAGGCCCTCCTCCTCGCCGACATGCGGCGCGGGCGTCTGTGTCAGCTCGAACGCGCCGAAGGTTTCCTCGAGCTTCGCGCGAACCCGGTCCAGAGGAGAGTGGGTGCCGGCTGCGACCATTGGGCCGACGAACTCGAGCGCAAGCCTGATTGCCCGCGCCTCGAGCGGAGTCAAGCGCGGGGCGCGGCGAAAGGTGTCTCCGAAGAGCTCCTTATCGACGTGCACCTCGTCGCCGTGGAGCTCGGCGTAGATCGCGTAACAACCGCCGCCGAAGTTGACGAGATTGAGCAGCGACAGGTGCTCCTCCAGTTGCTCTGCCGGGATCGAGAAGCGGTTGACGAGCTCGTGGGCCGGGATGACGCCCTCACGCTCCTCGCCGCAGGCGGAGAGGAGGTAGGCGAGCAGCGATTGCAGCACTCCGAACCGCTCGGGCGCCACCGGGCCGGCGAAGCGCTCGACGACGTCGGACACGCCGGCGACGATCTCGGCGGCGGGCACCGAGGGAGCTCCCTCATGAGCGGCGCGTGCGGCGCGGGCCCCTTCGACGACGAGGCGTCGAAGCTCCGACGGCTCGAGCGGCACCGCGCGGCCGTCCTGCCGGAGGATCCAGCGCGCGAGGAGGTTCGAAGACGCGTATTGCGTGACAAAGATGTCACCCTCGACGTGGTTGCGGGAGCCGCCGTACGCCCGCTCGACCCACCAGGCAGTGTCGGGCGCCACTTCGATCTTCGCCTCACCGACGATGTCGCCGAATTGCCACTCGGCACGACCCCGGTAGTTCTCGACGTCGAACTCGGGTGGCAGGCGGAAGTCGCGCTCGCGGCGGGTGGCGAAGCGAATGTCGGAGCGAATACGCGAGACGCGGAACGTACGGATGTCGTCCCGCTCCAAGTCGTGCCCGATCACGTACCACGAGCCGTTCTCCGGTAGGAGCGCAAACGGGTTGAGCGTCCGCTCCTCTTCCTCGTCGCGGTAGATCGACCAGTAGCGGAACTTGACCGTCCGCTGCTTCGAGATGGCGCCCTCGAGCTTCCCGAGGCGCCCCTGCAGCTCGGGTGAGTAGTCCGGATCGCGCACCTCGACCCGCACGGCGGTCCCCGTCGGCGCCGCCGCGAGCGCCCCGGCCGAGCGCCCGAGCGCGAGATTCTGCAGCGCGAGCCGAAGAGGCTCGGCGTAGGCGA
>DATBBH010000054.1:0-35201 GCA_036271075.1 Gaiellaceae bacterium
CGCCGGCACGAGCTCCTCTTCGCCGCGCAGCAGGCGGTCGAGCTCGTCGATCATGCGCTCGGTCACCACCGCACGCCCCTGGAGCCGGGCGCGCTGGACGGTCAGCCGCTCGCGCAGAACGGCGTCGCCGCCGCGCAGCACTTCGGCGATCTCGTCCAGAGGCAGTTCGAAGGCGCGGAGACGGCGAATCACAACCGCGTCGCGCACCTGCTCGAGCGAGTACCAGCGGTAGCCTGTGAAATCGTCAACGTGCGCAGGCCGTAGGAGGCCTAGCTCGTCATAGTGGCGAAGCGCTTTCGCCGTCAGCCCCGCGAGCTGCGCGAATCGCCCGATTGAGAGAAGTTCGTCGTTCTTGACCCTCATTGGCTAAAGCATGAAGCTTCCCGTTACGGGAAGGTCAAGGACCTCGTTCGGGCGAGCCGGTCAGCGCAGAACCAAGAGGTCGAGCCAGTTGCTTCTGGTTTCCGGGGTCCCTGTGTCCTCGGCCTGTCGTGCGGCACGGCGGAGACGTTCTTTACCGCGGAGGAACTCGTCCTCGGTGAGTTTGCGCATCGTGGTGTCGGCGTGGCGGAAAGTGTCCACCTGGCCGAGGAAGTCCGCGAGGCTGGCCGGATACGTCTCGCGAACCTGCTCGAGAGCGTCCTCGTGGAATCCTGCGGCGGTGAACGCTTCGCACGTCTTCCCGGCGGAAGGGAAGGTCTCGATCGTACGAGCGGTCTCGGGGAACCAGCGGACGAGTTCGATCCGGTCGAGCTTCAGGTTTCCCGAGGGCTCGTATCTGTCCGGGAAGCCCTGACGGATGAGGACGGGGGCACCGGGGCGGAGAACGCGGCGGATCTCGTGTGCTGCGACTCGGAGGTCTGGGATGTGGTGAATGACAAGGGAAAGCCATGCGGCGTCTGCCGATTCATCGGGCAGCGGTAGGGCGCTTGCAGTTCCCTCGAGCACCTGGATGGCCGGTGTCCGCGGGATCTGATCTCGCATCGCGGCCGACGGCTCGACTGCAAGGACGTTGAGGTCGAACCAGTCGCTGAAGGCTGCGGCGAAGGCACCGGTCCCTGCGCCGATGTCCACCAAGGTCATTCCCTCATACGGCTGCAGGTGACGTCGTACCGCCTCGCGCCACTCCGAGAGTCCGTCGCGTGGGACCTCGCGGACCGCCTTGAATGCTGCGGCGGTCTGCTCGTCATAGCTGATCCTGGCCACGTCATGCCTCCTTGCTGTGCTTCTTTCGTCGACCCTGCCCGCAGCCTGCGCACCCCGCCGGACTCGGTCAAACGATGCTCTGGGAACGGCGGAGAATCCTCGACGAACGGCGATGCACATAGCCTGGCTCGATGCTGGCGATTCTCGGCGGGTTGGGGGCGGCGCTCGCCTGGGCGACGACGACGCTGGCCGCGTCGCGCGCGAGCCGGCTGATCGACATCCGTTCGCTGCTCGCCTCGGTGATGTTGGTCGGCCTGCTCGTCGCCGCTCCCGCAGCCGTGATCGCCGGGGTGCCGCCGGCGCTGGACGCGCACTCTCTCGCCTGGATGGCCGTGTCGGGGGCGGGAAACGTCGTCGGACTGCTCTTCACGTACGCCGCGCTGCAGATCGGGAAGGTCGGCTTGGTCGCGCCGATCACGTCCACCGAGGGCGCGGTCGCCGCCGTGATCGCGGTTGTCCTCGGCGAGCAGCTCGCGCCCGGCTCGGGCGTCACGCTTGCCGCCATCGCCGTCGGAGTCTCGCTCGCGGCGGTCTCGCGGGGCGGGGAGGAGGTGCGTCGGTCCGACCTGCGCGTGATCGTGCTCGCCGCGGGGGCGGCTCTCTCGTTCGGGTTTGGCCTCTACGCGACCGGGCGGGTCGGCGAGGACCTCGGTATCGCGTGGGCGGTGTTGCCACCGCGCGTCGTGGGCGTCGTTGCGATCGCGATCCCGCTCGCACTCACACGCCGCTGGCGGATGAGGCGAACCGCTGTTCCGTACGTCGTCGTGGCGGGCCTGTGCGAGGTGCTCGGCTTCGCCTCGTACGCTGTCGGAGCGCGGCACGGGCTCGCGGTCAGCGCGGTGCTGGCGTCGCAGTTCGCGGCGATCGCGGCCGTGGTCGGGTACTTCGCATTCCATGAACGGCTCGCGCCGATTCAGGTGGCGGGAATCGTCATGATCGTCGCGGGTGTCTCGGTCCTGAGTGCGTTGCAAGCCTGAAGGAGCGTGACGATCGCCTCTCCTTGTTAGCCTGACGAAGTGCGCGAGGTGCAGACGGGCTTGTGGCACTGGGAGGCCGTGCATCCGGAGTGGACGGTTGAGGACGCTGCCACAGAAGACTGGGGCCCCGAGGTCTCCTCTTACGCGATCGACGACGGCCGGCGGCTGCTACTGATCGATCCGGTTCTCCCGCCGAGCCCGGTCGACGAGCTCGCGCAGCACCGCGACACGGCGATCGTGCTGACCTGCCCGTGGCACGAGCGTGACGCACGGAAGATCGTCGAGCGGTTCGGTGCGTCGGTGTTCTCGCCGCCGCCCGACCACCCGGCGGACGAACCGCTCACGGCGCAGGTCTTCAGCGCAGGGGATCGGTTGCCCGTCGGAGTCGAGGCGTTCCCGGGCATGGAGCCCAACGATCTCGTGCTGTGGATCGAGAGCTGCCGGGCGCTGGTCGCCGGCGACACCCTGATCGACCGCGGCCAAGGGCTCGAGTTTCCGAGCGACTGGGCGAACAAGGGTGTTCCGCCCGAGCAGATCCTCGAGACGCTGCGTCCGCTGCTCGAACTGCCGGTCGAGCTCGTGCTCCCGACGCATGGAGCCCCGGCCGACCGGGCCGCCCTCGAGCGCGCGCTCAGTCCAGGGCTACGGCTCGTCTGAACGTCGGCCGCGTCTGACGGTATTTCGGGCGGTTTGTATCCTGACGGTGGGGTGCCGGTGACGACCGAGGAGGTGTGCGCGCTCGCCAGGACGCTGCCGCGCAGCAGCGAGGCGTTCGTTCGCGGTCGGGTCAAGTTTCGGATCGGCAGCATCGTCTATCTCTCCCTCGCCGCCGACGGCTCGACCATGGGCTTCGGGTTCCCAAAGGAGTGGCGGGAGGTGCAGGTCGACGCCGAACCGGAGAAGTTCTCACTGCCGAGCGAGTCGGACATGCGCTTCCACTGGCTGCACGTGCGCCTGGCCGCGATCGACGCAGAAGAGATGCGCGAGCTGGTCGAGGGAGCCTGGGCGTTTTGCGTGCCGAAGTACGTCGCGGAGGAGTACGCCGCTGCGCAGAGCGAGTCAGCCGCGCGTCGCTGACGAGACTTTGTCCGGCAGAGAACGGGCAAATGAGACCCCGCGGCCGACCCACGCTGCAAGCTCGTCCTTCGTCTCGACCTCGTCCGCCTCGACCCGCAGCCAGCCGGGCATCTCGCGCCCGCGCATCACGGCGACGCTGGCGCCGGACGTGCGAACGAGCGTTGCCGACTCCGCAGGATCGACCCGGACGAGCAGTCCGCCTTGCCCGCTCGCCGCAACCGCCATGTTGCCTCCGACGAGGAATGCGAGGCCGCCGAACATCTTCTTCTCGGTGAGCGAGCTCTCCTTGGCGACGAGCTCGCGGATGCGGTCGGCAAGTGCTTCGTCGTACGCCACGGATCTCAGCCTACGCCCAGCGTCATCAGTCGGGAAGCAGTGGCATCGTCAGCCCGGTTGGGCGGCCGAGGAGCGTGGCGCGTGTGACGGCGGACGAACCGAACTTGCTTCGGATCTCGTCGAGCGCGGCGTCGAGCAGCGCAGCGTTGTCGGGGTCGAGCGGCAGGCATAGCTGAAGCGGGAGGTCGTCGTCGAGGTTGGCGATTGCGACCCCGATCAGCGTCAGGCCGCGACGGTCGATCAGCGGCAGTGCGGCGCTGAACAGGCCGCGCGCGGCTGCGAGGACGGTTTCGGTCTGGGCCGTTGGCTGCGACAACGTGCGCGAGCGCGTCGCCCGTGAGAAATCGTCGAAGCGCAACCGGAGGACGACGGTGCGACCAACGCGTCTCGACGCGCGCAGGCGGCGTGTGATGCGGTCGACGAGTGCGAGGAGATCGGCATCGAGCTCCTCAGGTGTTCTGTGCGATCGACCGAGGGCGCGCTGTGACCCGATCGAGCGGCGCCGGCGCCGAGGCCGGACCGGGCGCGGGTCGACGTTGTTCGCGAGCGCGAGCAGGTGACGCGCGGCCGCTCGGCCGAGCAGCGCAGCCAGTACAGGCTCGGCGACCGCCGCAAGCTCGCCGACCGTGGCAATCCCGCAGACGCGAAGCTTCGCGGCCGTGACGGGCCCGATGCCCCAGACGCGCTCAACGGGCAGCGGATGGAGAAAGGCCAGCTCGCTGTCGGGCGGGACGACGAGCAGGCCGTCGGGCTTGGCGAGCGCGCTCGCCACCTTCGCCAGGAACTTCGTCCGGGCGATGCCAACGCTGACCGGCAGCCCGACGCGCTGGCGGACGACGCGCCGGAGCCGCACAGCGATCTCTGTCGGTGTGCCTGCGATTCGCTCCATACCGCGAACATCGAGGAACGCCTCGTCGATCGAGAGCCCCTCGACGAGCGGCGTCGTGTCCTCGAAAACCGCGTACAGAGCTTTGCTGGCCTCCGAGTAAGCCGCCATCCGTGGCGGAACGACGATGGCATGGGGGCAGAGCCGGCGCGCCTGCCGGCCGGCCATCGCCGTGCGGACGCCGAACGCCTTGGCCTCGTAGCTCGCCGCGAGCACGACGCCGCCCCCGACGATCAGAGGACAGCCACGCAGGCGGGGATCGTCGCGCTGCTCGACCGACGCGAAGAACGCATCTGCGTCGGCGTGGAGGATGGTCGCCCTTCCCGACACGAACACATGTTCTCATAGCCGGTCGCCCGGCACCACTCGGGATTGCTACCCTCACTTCATTCGTTGAAGCATCATCAACGATTGAATGAAGGAGTTCTCTTGTCGCACCTATTGCTGATTCCCCTCGAGGACACGGTTGTTTTCCCGAGCATGTCGGTGACGCTGACGGTCGACGTCGCCGAGGGTGAGCGCGTCCTCCTCGTCCCGGTCGACGAGGGCGCCTATGCCGACGTCGGCACCGTCGCCGAGGCGACGAACGTCGTCCGGCTGCCGGGCGGCGCCCGCGCAGCAACGCTTGCCGGTCTCCACCGCGGGGTCGCAGGCGCAGCCCAGACCGGCTCCGACGGTCGCCTTCGCGTCGAGGTCGAGGAGCGGCCCGACGTGGAGCCGCCGCGTGTACAGACCGCAGAGCTGGAGCGCGAGTATCGCGCGGTCGTCGAGGAGATCCTCGACCTGCGCGAAGCAGATGCGCGCATCCACGACTTCGTCCGCTCGATCACCGAAGCCGGCGCACTCGCCGACACGGCTGCGTACGCGCCCGACATCTCCTTTGCGGAGAAGGTCGAGCTGCTTGCGAAGATCGATGTCGTCGAGCGTCTCGAGTTGGCGGTTCGGCTGCAGCGCGAGCGCCTGGCGGAGTTGCAGGTGCGGCGGCGCATTCGGGACGACGTGGAGTCCGGCGCGCAGAAGCAGCAGCGCGAATACATCCTTCGCCGTCAGATGGAGTCGATCCGCAAGGAGCTCGGCGAGGACGACGGCTCCGCAGTGGAGGATTACCGCACAAAGATCGCCGAGGCGGGCATGCCGGACGCCGTGCGCGAACAGGCGGAGCGCGAGGTTGGCCGTCTCGAGCGCATGGGTGATCAGAGCGGCGAGTCGCAGATGATCCGCACGTATCTGGACTGGCTGCTCGCAGTGCCCTGGAGCAAGCGCTCGGAGGAGCGGCTCGACCCCGAGTACGCGCGTGAGGTGCTCGACGCAGACCATGCCGGCCTCCAGGACGTCAAAGACCGCATCGTGGAGTACCTGGCCGTGCGCAAGCTTCGGGAGGACCGCGGCATCGCCGAGGACAAGCGCTCGGGTGCCATCCTCACGTTGATCGGCCCTCCCGGCACGGGCAAGACGTCGATCGGCGAGTCGATCGCACGTGCGCTGAACCGTGAGTTCGTGCGCATGTCACTCGGAGGCGTTCACGACGAGGCAGAGATCCGCGGGCACCGTCGCACCTACATCGGCTCCATGCCGGGCCGGCTCGTGCGCGCCTTGCGCGACGCGAAGACCATGAACCCGGTGATCCTCCTCGACGAGGTCGACAAGGTCGGCGCCGACTGGCGCGGCGACCCGTCGGCTGCTCTGCTCGAGGTGCTCGACCCGGCGCAGAACCACTCGTTCCGCGACCACTACCTCGACGTCGAGCTCGACCTCTCCCAGGTCGTGTTCATCGCGACCGGGAACGTCGCGGAGACGATTCCCGGCCCGCTGCTCGACCGGATGGAGATCATCCGCTTCGACGGCTACACGATGGACGAGAAGGTCGCGATCGCACGCGATTACCTCTGGCCGCGCCAGCGCGAGCGGAACGGCTTGCGCGAGGACGAGGTCACGGTTTCCGACAGCGTGCTCTCGACGATCGCGAGCGAGTACACGCGAGAGGCCGGAGTGCGGCAGCTCGAGCGCGAGCTCGGGAAGCTGCTGCGCAAGACCGCGACGCGGATCGTGTCCGGTGGGCTCGCGACGCCCGTGGCCGTCGACGTCGAGCTCGTCCGTGACGGGCTCGGCCGGCAGCGCTTCTACCAGGAGTCCGCGGAGCGCACGGCCGTGCCGGGCGTTGCGACCGGGCTCGCGGTGACGGGCACCGGCGGTGACGTGCTGTTCGTCGAGGCAACCTCGATGAAGGGCAAGGACGGTCTCGTGCTCACCGGTCAGCTCGGTGACGTGATGAAGGAGTCCGCACGGATCGCGCTCTCGTACGTCCGCTCGCACGCGGACGAGCTCGGGATCGACGGCGAGACCTTCGACGACAGGTCGTTCCACCTACACGTGCCTGCAGGCGCGATTCCGAAGGACGGACCGAGCGCCGGCATCACCATGACGACGGCGATCGCGTCTCTGCTCTCGGGACGCCCCGTCAAGCACACGGTCGGCATGACCGGCGAGGTCACGCTTCAGGGCCGCGTGCTGCCGATCGGCGGCCTCAAGCAGAAGGTGCTGGCTGCGCACGCGGCCGGGCTCACCGACGTGATCATCCCCGAGCGCAACCGCGCCGACCTCGAGGACATCCCCGAGGACGTGAGGACGCAGATGTCCTTCCACCCGGTGATGACGCTCGGCGAGGTGCTTGCTCTCGCCCTCGAGCCGGCGCACGAGCATGCGCTGTCGTAACTGCTCACCGATGCCCGAGGAGGTCCGCCGCGCGGCGGACCTCCTCGAGCGACGCTGGACCGTCTCGATCATCTGGGCGTCGCACAGCGGCGCCGTGCGGTTCGGCGAGTTCATGCAGGCGCTCGGCGGTTCGATTCCGCCCGCCACGCTGACGGTGCGCCTCGGCGAGCTGGAGCGGGCCGGGATCCTCGAGCGTCAGGTCGTCGACGCACGCCCTCCACGGGCCGAGTACCGCCTGACCGCGCGCGGCACCGAGCTGCGCGGCCTGGTGGCCGCGCTACGCCTGCTCGCAAAGGCGTAGGACTGCCGGGCTAGACCCCAGTCTGCGCTGTGATCTTCCCGGCTTCGACGGCCTTGGTCAGCGTCTCGTAGTCGCGCTCGTTCTGGTCCGCGTACGACTCGGCGAAGCGGGAGACCGCGCGGTCGAACGTGTCGCTCGTGCCGAGGTAGCTCGCGATCTCGATCGCGTCGCCGGAGCGCGCGTGGGCCCGGGCGAGCTCCGCGCCACAGGCGTTCCCGTAGTACTCCATGACCGAGGGCTCCATCAGCTCGACCAGGGCGGAGCCCTTCGCGTCCCAGAGCTGGCGCACGTAGTAGTCGCGCTTGACCCTGTCGTAGCCCTCGGCGCGGATGTAGCCGAGCATGATGTCGCTGGCAGCCTGGGTCAGGCGCTGGCCCTCGACGACGCGTTGGCCATGGTTTGCGAACTCGCTCTTCGTGAGGAACGGTTCGAGCACCGACGCCTCCGCCTCCTTGAACTGCAGGAAGAGCGGGTCGTTCTCGTCGCGGCCGAGTAGCAGCATGATGAACGCGCGCGTGCCGACGCTGCCGACGCCGACGACCTTGCGGGCGGCATGGACGTAGCGGTAGCGCTCGAGCAGACGGCGGCGGTCGCCCGTCAGCGTCCGCCGGTAGTTGCGGATGACGCCGCGGAGGAACTCTTCGAGCTCGTCCAGGCGGTCGCCGGCGATCTCCTCGATCGGGGTGATCACGGGCGGGTCGGCAATGATTCTCGGCTCGCCGTCGACGATCTCGGTCAGCTTCGAGAAGGCCCTGAGGCTGTCCTTCGACCGGGTTTTCGCCAGGTTCTTCTCTGCCCGCTTGCGCTCCTTGGTCGTTGCGAGGGCCTGAAACGCCGTGAGCAGATCCTCGACGTCGACGCGCGTGTACCAGAGGTCGAGGTTCTTCATCCCGGCGTACCTGCTGATCGCCTCCCGGTAGGAGCCCGCAACCGCGAGGTTTACCGCCTCTCGCTGCTTTTCGTCGTAACCGCGGTCGCGACCTGCCACGGCGAAGCTCGCGACGAGCCGCTTCACGTCCCACTCGAACGGCCCCGGATGTGTTTCGTCGAAGTCGTTGATGCTGAACACGAGCCGGCGGTCAGGCGCAGCGAAGGCACCGAAGTTGGACAGATGCGCGTCGCCGCAGAGCTGCACGTTCAAGCCGCTCTTCGGGAGGCTCGAGAGGTCGGATGCCATCAGGTACGCAGCGCCTCGGTAGAAGGTGAACGGCGTGACGAGCATCCGGCCGTAGCGGATCGGCACCAATTCCGGAACCCGCGTCTGCGCCTGCTGCTCCAGGAGGTCGACGGGGCTCGGACGGTCTGCCGGCGCCTCCCAGTCAGCGTGCCGGGAGCGAGGGGTCGCGGCCCGGGCCGCCTTGCCCTTCGCGGCGCGAGCTGCCTCGGTTGGGTGCTCGACGCGACCTGCCTTGGTGTCGGTGGCGCTCATATGCGTTGTCTCCTCCTGACCTTCGTGCCGGTTGTGGGCCTAAGCAGACCAAGGAGCGGTCGATTCATCATCACCTTGATGGGATGAGCCGGTCATCCGCCCGAAGTCACCGAGATGAGCTCGTTCCGTTCGTTGCCGCCCCGCTGGGTCTGCTCGAGCACGGTGCCGATGCCGCGGACGTACAGCTTGTGGTCGATCGTTCCGGGCTCCAGAGGCGTCCATTCCTTGGTCAGGACAGCGTTCTGGCCGAAGACGCCGATCACCTGGAAATGATCCTCGGCCTGGCCCCGGTAGAACTCCTGCCGTCCGGACTGGCCGAGTCGCGGGCGCGCAGGCATGTAGATGCCCGCCTCCGCGCCGTCGACGCCGGCCGTCCATGTTCCTGCCGTGCTGGTGACGTGGCCATGGCGGTCGAGCTCGGCGGTGTTCTCGCCGAAGTACCAGACATTCCCTGGCTTGTCCTGGCTGTACCAGTCGGTCGTGCGCTCCTCCAGGTGGCCGCGCAGATAAAGACGGTCCTGAACGGCGCCGCAAGGGACGCCTTCGATCGTCTTCGTCTCGTGCGTCACAGTCACGACGTCGCGTGAGGGCGTGCCGTCCTTGACGCCTGTGTAGACGTAGCGCGTGCCCGGGTGAAGTGGAAACCACGGGTTGTCGACGCGGCTGCTGAAGTTGGACGCGGGTGGCTGCGGAGCCTGCCCGTCCGCGCGAGCGGCGCCGGCGGCGGTCTCGATGGCGAGCAAAGCCGCGACCGCGATTGCCAAAGGATATCCCTGGCTCATGACCTCCTCCTTGTCGCGAGCCCTAGATTGTCTAACGGAAGTACGCTTGCTGGAGCTGCTGCGGCGACGGGCAGAAAGACGAGTTGAGCCCGTCCTCATCCCAACCGGCGGTCCGGACTCCCGCCTGGTAGCCGCTCTCGAGGAACCCGAGCAGCGTTGCCTCCGGATCGTCGCTGGCCCGGACGGAGTCGTACGCCAAGACGGCGAGGGAACCTGCTCCCTGCTCGACCCAGTGCGCATCGGCCGGATAGAGCACCTGGTCGCGCAGGCCTTCGGGCTCGGGCGCGGTGTAGGAGTAGAACGCTGCGTCGCCGATCGAGTCGTCGCCCGCCCAGAAACCGAACGAGATCAGCTCGTGCGAATAAGCCTCGTCCGTGACCGGGTCACGCCCGGCGACGACCGGCGCCCGGCGACCCGAGAAACGCGTCACCGCGAGGTCGAGGCTGTGCCAGAACAGATGCACCGGGCTCGACTTGCCGCAGAACCAGCCCCTGAACTCGGTGAACACCTCGTCGGCCCAGCCAAGGGCGCGCCAGAAGCGCTCGACGTACTCCGCCTGGTACCTCGCGTGCTCTTGGTCGTCGGGGAACGGCGTGATCATCGGCACGCCGAACGGCTGCTCGCGAATCGCGACGTCGACCCCCGCGTGCGCAAGCAACTCATGGAACCGGTCGTCGAACTCTGCGACCGACAGGCCGTCGATCAGGTCGAACCACTCGACCCGGCCGCGGTCGGTGCGAACAATCAGCCGGTGGTCGATGAAGTCGAAATCGACACTGAACGCGATGTCGTGCTGATGCATCCGCCTCGTCGTCAAGCCGCGAACGTCGACGTACAGCGGCACGTTCCACCAGTGATTCTCGGGCGGCGTGGAGGCCAACTTCACCTTGCCGACGATCTGCACCCAGAGATGCAGTGTGTCTTTCGTTTGTCGCCACTCGTGCAAGGGCAGCGCGGGAAGTGCGTCACTCATCGCGGCGCCCCGTCGATCACGAACGCGAAGTCGTCGACGAAGCAGTAGCTCCAGTCCTCTCCCGGCTCCGCGGAACGGACAAGAGGGTGGTCGTCCGTAGCGGCGTGCTTACGCGCGTGGCGATTCGGCGACGAGTCGCAACAGCCGATCTTGCCGCAGGTCAGGCACATGCGCAGATGAAGCCAGCGTGAGCCGATCGCAAGGCAGTCCTCACAGCCCGCGATCTCCGTCGGCAGCTCGGTCAGTGCGATCTGGTCGAGATGGGTGCAGCTCGCCATCTCCGAATGATGCCGGTCGGGGACAAGTCGGTGCGGGGGTCAACTTGGCGCCAGAAGCCGTGGATCGAGCAATGCGCGCAAGGAGGGAACGACGCAGTCCGCGCCAAACGCACGCAGAAACTCACCCTCCTTGCCCTCTCCGACGGAGATCACCGTGAGCCCGGCCGCCCGGCCGGCGGCGATCCCGGCCGCGCTGTTCGTGAGCGTCACGGCGGCCTCCGGGCGAACGGCGAGCCGCCGGCACGAGGCGAGCAGCAGGTCGGGGGCCGGCCGCGAACGCAGGCCCTCGGCTCGGATCACATCGGCGTCGAGGCGCTCCTCGACGACGCTTGCGAGCCCGGCGAGCTCCAGCATTGGCAACGTGCTCGAACTCGCGGAGACGACTGCGCGCCTGAGCCCCGCGTGCCCGCTCGCCTCGAGATAGCGTCGGGCCCCCGGGACAGCACTGACTCCGCGCTGATGCAGCCCGCGTGCCATCGCGTCGCCCTTTCTCGTCGCCAGGCCACACGCCGTGTCAGCACCGGCAGGGTCGTCGAACCGTCCCTCAGGGAGCTGAATGCCACGGCTCGCGAGAAATGTGTGCACGCCCTCGAGCCGAGGACGGCCGTCGATGTAATCGCGGTAGTCGACCTGGCGGTCGAACGGGATGAACTGCCAGCCGGTCGTCTCGCTCAATCGCAGGAGCAGTTCGTCGAAGACCTCAGCCCACGCCCAGGCGTGCAGAACGCCGCTGTCCGTGAGCACGCCGTCGAGATCGAAGAGGCAGGCGCTGACCCCTGCCGGCAGGCCGAGCATCTTCGTCGTGACGGGCACCGGAGAGAGCCAGGGCAATGGTTGCGCGCCGGTCACGCGCCCGAGCCGGCTGAGGAGCTGCGCCGTTTGCCGGCGTTCCCGCACGAGCTCGTGGCGCCGGTCGTCAGCGTTGGTGATGTGCACGGGGCCGTGCGTGGCGAGCGCGTGGTCGGCCGCGTCGAGCGCAAGCTGCCAGCGCATTGCGATCGTGTCGAGCTCGGGTGGCGGGATGGCGACTGTTGCACTCATCCTCGCCACAGGATCGCCCGAGGCTCAGCGACCCGCATCTGCAGTTGATGGCCGACTCGCTGCGGGCGTGTACCGATGCCGTAGGCTCTACGGAACGCGCACTAGCCTGCTGCCCGCCTCAGGACGAGGACTGCGACCGCGCCCATCTGGGCGGTCTCGACCAGGTCGAACGTCCGCAGGTCGGCGCCGTCCTCGAACAGCCGCTTGCCGGTTCCGAGCGCCACGGGAAAGATCATCAGATGGAGCTCGTCGACCAGGTCGTTCCGCAGTAATCCCTGTACGAGCTGTGCGCTGCCCGCCACGAGGATGTCGCCTGAGAACTGCTCCTTCAGCTTCCCGACCTCCTCGGCGAGATCGCCGTCGAGTACCGTCGAGTTGTTCCACTCGGCAGTACGCAGAGTCTTCGAGACGACGAACTTCGGCATCGAGTTCATCTTGTCCGCGAAGCCGGCCTCGTCCTTGATCGACGGCCACGCCTTCGCGAAGCCCTCGTACGTCCGGCGGCCGAGCAGCTGCGCGTCCGCGGCCAGGACCTCGTCCAGCTTGAACTTGTTGCCCTCGTCGCCACGATCGAACTTGAAGGTCCAGCCGCCATGCTCGTACTCCTCGGCCCCGCCGGGGTCCTCCATGACGCCGTCGAGGCTCACGAACTCCGTTACGACCACCTTTCCCATCGCTGATCTCCTTCGTTGAGGATGCGGTACTCGTCACGCCAGAGACCACCGGCGACCGGAGAACTCATCGCGCGAGCACCGATGATTTTGCCGCTCCGGAACCGTCGTAGTGGCATGGCAGCAGTTGTGGCTTCGCAGCCTTCCCCGGACCGCTTACGATGGTCCTCGATGCCAGATTCGTCGCCCACGTTCGCGCCCGAGCTCGAGAGCGAGTTCGAGCAGCACCGATCCGAGCTGACCGCGTACGCCTACCGCATGCTCGCCTCGCCGTTCGAGGCCGAGGACGCCGTCCAGGAGACGTTCATCAGGGCGTGGCGCGGCTTCGAGCGCTTCGAAGGCCGGGCTGCGGTCAAATCGTGGCTCTACCGAATCACGACGAATGTCTGTCTCGACATGCTCAACGGCAGGGAGCGCCGCGCGACCCCGATGGATCTCGGTCCGGCGCGCGAGCCGATCGAGGCGAACCTGAACACGCTGCCGGAGGTGACCTGGATCCAGCCGACACCGGATCCTGCGGATGTCGCGGTCGACCGCGAGACGATTCGGCTCGCGTTCGTCGCGGCGCTGCAGCATCTGCCGGCGCGTCAGCGCGCGGTGCTCATCCTCTGCGAGGTGCTGCGCTGGCAGGCGACCGAAGTCGCGGAGCTGCTCGAGACGAGCGTCGCGTCGGTGAACAGCGCGCTGCAGCGTGCGCGTGCGACGCTCGCCGCTCACGAAGTCACGCCCGCGACGACGAGCGCAGAGCTGGACGAGTCGGACCACGCGATGCTCGCCCGTTACGTCGAGGCGTTCGAGCAGTACGACATCGAGGCGCTGACCTCGCTGATTCAGGAAGACGCGTCTCAGTCGATGCCGCCGTTCGACATGTGGCTCGCAGGCCGCGAGGACATCCTCACGTGGTGGTTCGGCCCGGGCATCGGGTGCAAGGGGTCCCGTGTCATCCCGACCGTGTCGGCAAACGGCTCGCCCGCCTTCGGCCAGTACAAGCCGAGCCCGGAAGGCGGCTACGACCCGTGGGCGCTGCAGGTGCTCGAGCTCTCAGAGGGGCGGATCGTCGAGTTCACGTTCTTCCTCGACACCGAATCGCTCTTCCCGCTCTTCGGTTTGCCGCCGCGGCTCGACGCGTAGGACGTCCGACAGCCCGACGAACGCGACCAGCTCCACGAGGGTGTCCGATGCATTGCGCAGGACGACGTCGAGGTTGAGCCGGCGTGCCGCGACGTGCAGGCGCGCCAGGTCGGCGACCGTTCCGAAGTCCGGGTCCCGGAGCCCACTGATGTCGCAGACGAGCTGGCTCGGGCGCATGGCGGCCATCTGCTGGATAGACCGGGCCGACCGCGCAAATTCATCGGTCTTGCAGCGATGAGTTCCGCTGCTCGCCGCGGTCAATGTTTCAACACCGACCGAAAGGACCAGATGCCGTCCATGACCGCCCGCACTCGCTGGCTCGCGCTGTACGTGCTGTGCCTTGGCGATCTGATGATCGTTCTCGACACGACGATCGTGAACGTTGCGCTGCCGTCGATCCGGACGGACCTTGGCTTTTCGCAGACGTCGCTTGCGTGGGTCGTGAACGCCTACATCCTCACCTTCGGCGGTTTTCTGCTCCTCGGCGGGCGGCTCGGCGACATCTATGGCCACCGGCGGCTGTTTCTGGTCGGCATCGGACTGTTCACGGTGGCCTCGCTTGCGTGCGGCCTGTCCACCACGAAGGGGCTCTTGATCGCTGCGCGCGCCGTTCAGGGCGTCGGCGGCGCCGTCGTCTCGGCGGTTGCGTTCTCGCTGATCATGGTCCTCTTCACCCAGCCTGGGGAGCGCGCGAAGGCGATGGGCTTCTTCGGCTTCGTGCTGGCCGGCGGGGGCAGCATCGGCGTGCTGCTCGGCGGTGTGCTGACAGGCGCTCTCAACTGGCATTGGATCTTCCTCGTCAACCTCCCAATCGGTGTCGCCGTCTTCGCTCTGTCGTTGCGGCTCCTGCCGAAGGAGCACACAGCCCTCAGCGGGAAGCGCCTCGACGTGGCCGGCGCGATCACCGTCACGCTGGCGCTCGTCCTCGCCGTTTACGCGATCGTCAACGGCAATCAGGCGGGCTGGACGTCGCGCCAGACGCTCGGACTGCTCGCCTGCTCCGCGGTGTTGCTCTCGTTCTTCTTCTGGCTCGAGACGCGACTCGCCGAGCCGCTCGTGCCGCTTGGCTTGTTCCGCCGGCGCAACGTCGCCACGGCAAACATCGTTGGCGTCCTCTGGGCTGCAGCGATGTTCGCCTGGTTCTTCCTGTCGGCGCTCTACTTGCAGCTCGTGCTCGGCTACAGCCCGCTGCAGGTCGGGCTCGCGTTCCTGCCGGCGAACCTGATCATGGGGGCGTTCTCGATCGGGCTCTCGGCGAAGCTCGTCATGCGCTTTGGGTTCCGTCGGCCGCTCGCCGTCGGACTGGGGCTGGCCGCAGTCGGCCTGCTCTTGTTCGTACGTGCGCCGGTGGACGGCTCGTTCGTCGTCGACGTCCTGCCGAGCATGCTCCTGCTCGGGGTTGGGGCCGGGATGGCTTTCAACCCGATGCTGCTCGCCGCGATGAGCGATGTCGGCCCGGAAGAGTCGGGACTCGCATCTGGTGTCGTCAACACCTCGTTCATGATGGGCGGCGCGCTCGGCCTCGCGGTGCTCGCGAGCATCGCCGCGTCGCGCACCGACACCCTGACTGTGAGCGGCGACAGCAGTCTCGCGGCGCTGGCGGGTGGCTATCACGCGGCGTTCTTCGTTGGGGCGATCTTCGCCGCATCGGCCGCGACGTTGGGTGGATTGTTTCTCCGCCAGGCGGGCGCGCCGGCGCACGAGTTCGCCGGCGAGGAAGCGGCCGACTTCGGCTAGCGCTGTTGCGAGCGCCGCAGCGCGTCGAGGCGGCGGCGCGCCTGCTTCGTCGGGCGCTCGCCGAGGTCGGCACCGAGCGGCCGGGCGAGGCGGCGTTGCAGGCGATCGCGCTCACCGCGCTCGATCGACTCGGGCGTCTCGGCGTAGAGGGTTGCGGCGACCGTCGCCGAGCCGCGCTTGTCAGCAATGTCCGACACGACCACTGTTCGTTGGAGCGGGCCGATCGAAATCTCCACCGTGTCGCCGATCCGCACATCCTTCGCGGGCTTGACCCGGTCGCCGTTCACGTGCACGCGACCGCCGACGACGGCGTCGGTCGCGGCGCTGCGCGTCTTGAAGAAGCGCGCCGCCCACAGCCACTTATCGAGCCTGCACTTGGCACACGCCATTTGTCCCATCCCGTTACGACAAGCCTAGAGCGAATGCGACAGGAGCGGTGCCTTCTTCCCGTCGTGGATTAGGTGGCACGTTTCGCAGAGCGCGATGTAGAAGCGCGGGTTGGCGCTGTAAGGCGTGGTGCGGGCGAACGGCGCGCGCCCTCCAGGTTCTTGTCCGTAACGATCAGCAGCGCACGGTCGCGCTTGATGATGCCTCCTCTGCCGGGCCCGGGCGGCTGGAACCGCGCCGGGGCCGTTGTCTGTGGAGAGAACGCTACAGGACCCGCGTGCCAATCCGAAAGGGCTCGCCGTTTTTTGCTCAGCTGCGCCCGTTGCTTTAGGTCTTGAAGGGAGCCCCGGTCGAAGACCTTGGCCCGGCCGCACGCGTCGCAGGTGCCGGGCGTTGTGGTGGTGCCGGTCGGGCGTCCCCTCACGCGCGGGCGTGGGTCGCGGCTGCGATGATGCGCTGGACTCGATCCGGCACATCACCTCGACCTTGGAGGGATCAGATGATCCGCAAGCTCGTACCGATGCTCGCCGCAGCCGCGGCCGTCTCGCTGGTCGCCGCGAGCGCCGCCACTGCCGATCCGCCGACCCGCACGTTCGTGCCATTTCCGGGGGCGCTCACCGGGGAGTTCTGCCCCGGCGTCCAGGTGCAGATCACAGCCCTGCTCAACAACGAGTACGCGATCGCCTTCACCAACGGCAGTGTCATCACCACCGGCCAGCTCGTGGCGCAGGTGAAGAACCTGTCGACGGGAAAGTCGGTGGTCGTGAACGCGTCCGGGCCAGGCAAGCTGGACGCCGACGGGACGTTCACGCTTCGCGGCGAGACGCTCGTCTTCCTTACACCGGGCACGATCGCTCCCGGCTCGCCAGCGACGACCTACATCCTGTCCGGCGTGCTCAGCTTCGCTCCGGACGGAACGGTCACGCAGACCGGGCACATCACCGACATCTGCTCCCAGATCACCTGAGTTCGGTGCAGGGCGTCTGCCGCCGACGCAACTCGGTCGGCCGCAGACGCCCCCGCAGGAGGAGCGAAGCGCCGCGCGTCGCGGGCTGACGGGCCCGGCGGCGGGGCTGATTTCACCAGGGTGCCAGCAGGCCCAATCGATGCAGGCTGCACTCCGAACCCGACCTCACCCAGGCTCGCACTCGATCATCCTTCGGGCCGCGTTCTTGACACACACCCAGCTTCGGTTCAGTCTCCAAACCTGGCCCAGGTCTCAAGGAAGCAAGGAGGAACTGGCGATGGGATACGACAAGGATAAGGTTGACCAGAACATCAAGATTGCTAAGGAGGGCTGGGACAAAGCACGAGGCAAGACTCCTGCGCCGAAACCCGCCCCGCCCAAGGCGCCAGACGTTCAGGTGAACATCAACATCAACGAGTAGGAAGCGGCTCCACGGCGCGAAATCTCTCGCGCGATCCTCGTCCTCCAGTGATCCGATGGCGATGCGCCGTGGCAGCGCGTCAGCGCGTGGGCGCCTGCTCCCACTTGTCGATGCGCGCGTGCTCCATTCCCATGTTCACGCGCGGCAGTCCGCGCAGGCGCCGCGCAGCACGACGTCGTGGGCGACGACCGAGTAGCCGCTCCGCTCCTCGACCGCTTCGATCGCCTGTTCGAGCCGCTGGTCGGCGAACGGCTCGACCTTGCCGCACTCTCCGCAGACGAGGTGGTGGTGATGCGCTTCGCGTGACGGCTCGTAGCGGACGATTCCGTCGCCAAGGTCGATCCGCTGCACGAGGCCCTGGTTGTCGAGCCGCTCGAGCATCCGGTAGACGCTCGCGAGCCCGACCTGGCGGCCGAGTGCCTCGTAGATCTCCTGGGCGCCACAACAGCACGACTGCGCCTCCAGGTGGCCGAGCACGAGCGTGCCTGCGCCGCCAGGCCGGTGGCCGGCTGCGCGGAGGCGCTCCGTGGCATGGTCGGACCAGGTCACTGGACAAACGATAACGAGAATCGTTATCGTCCGGGGACGATGATGAGAATCGTTCTCGTGCTGGCTCTGGCCGCTGCGCTCGCGGGTTGTGGGTCGAGCACGACGTCGAGCAGCGGCCGCTCCGTGGTCGCCGCCTTCTATCCGGTCGCCTGGGCCGCCGAGCAGATCGGCGGGCCGACGGTGCACGTGCACAACCTGACGCCGGCGGGTGCCGAGCCGCATGACATCGAGCTGACGCCGAAGGAAGTCGCGGAGATTCAGAGCGCGAAGTTCGTCTTCTACCTCTCGCACGATTTCCAGCCGGCCGTCGCCGACGCGGTGCGTGACGCGCACGGCACGACGTTCGACGTGCTGCAGGGACAGTCACTGACCGCAGGCGTGGGTGATGAATCCGGCAAGACCGATCCGCACGTTTGGCTCGACCCGGTCCGCTTCGCCGGCATCGTCGAGAGGATCGGTGCCACGCTCGGCCGGCCGGCGCGGGGGCGGGCGCTCGCCGCGCGAATCCTGCGGCTCGACGGGGAGTATCGGCGTGGGCTCGCGCAGTGTGCGCGGCATGAGTTCGTGTCGAGTCATGCGGCGTTTGCCTACCTGGCGGGGCGTTACGGTCTGCACATGGTCCCGATCACCGGCATCGACCCCGAGTCGGAGCCGTCGGCGCAGAAGCTCGCGTCGCTCTCGAAGCTCGTGCGGCGCGACCACATCCACACGGTCTTCTTCGAGCGGCTGATCTCGCCGAAGCTCGCCGAGACGGTCGCGCGTGAGGCGGGCGCAAAGACGGCCGTGCTCGATCCGATCGAGGGCCTGACGCCGAGCGAGGCGAAGCAGGGCTTCGACTACCTGACGCTCATGCGCCAGAACCTGCAGGCGCTGCGTCAGGAGCTCGGTTGCCGCTAGCACTCGAGTTGATCGGGGTCGACTTCGCGTACGGCCAGGGGCCGAGGGTGCTCACCGGTGTCGACCTCCGCGTCGAGCAGGGCGAGTTCGTCGCGATCGCTGGCCCGAACGGCGGCGGTAAGACGACGCTGCTCCGGCTCGCGCTCGGCCTCGAGCGGCCGACGCACGGACAGGTATTGCTCTACGGCGACCCTGCGCGAAGCTTTCGCGACCGGACGAGCATCGGTTACCTCGCGCAGCAGACGAAGATCGGCTTGCATGCGCCTGCGACCGTGCGCGACGTCGTCGAAGCGGGTCGCGCGCCGCTGCGCCCGTACGGGCGGTTGCGTCGCGAGGATCGCGAGGCCGTCGACCAGGCGCTCGAGCGTGTCGGGCTCGGCTCCTTCGCGCGGCGGCGGCTCAGCTCGTTGTCCGGCGGCCAGCAGCAGCGCGCCTTCATCGCCAAGGCGCTTGCGGCGAGCCCGAAGCTCCTCGTGCTGGACGAGCCCACGACCGGCGTCGACGTCGAAGCACAGGATGCGCTCGGCGCGCTGCTCCACCGGCTGCACGAGGATCTCGGCGTGACGATTCTCTACGTCTCGCACGAGTTCGGTTCCGTGGAGACCTTCGTCGAGCGACTCGTGCTGGTGCGCGAGCGGATCGTGTTCGACGGTCCACCGTCGGAGCTCCCCGGCGTGTGGCACGACCCGTCGCACAGCCATGCTTGATCTCGAGTTCATGCGGCTCGCCTTTGCCTCGGGCGCGATCGTCGGCGTGCTCGCGCCCACCGTCGGTTTCTTCCTCGTGCAGCGCGAGATGAGCCTCATCGGCGACGGCATCGGACATGTTGCGTTCGCCGGCGTCGCGGTTGGCTATCTGATCGGCGTCTCTCCCGTCTGGACCGCGCTCGCCGCCGCGATCGTCGGAGCAGCGGGGATCGAGTGGCTCCGTGCGCGGCGCAAGGCCGCCGGCGACCAGGCACTGGCGGTCGTCTTCTATACGGGGATTGCGGGGGGCGTCGTGCTCATCTCGGCAGCGGGTGCGCTGAACGCGAACCTGTTTGCGTACCTCTTCGGCTCGATCCTCACTGTCACGCGGAGCGACCTCGCCGTGATCGCAACGCTCGGACTCGGCTCGCTGGCCGTGATCGCCGTCTTCTTGCGTGGACTGATCTCTGTGGCGCTCGACGAGGAAGGAGCGCGTGTCGCAGGCCTGCCGATCGCCGCGCTGAACGGGCTCGTCTCGATGCTCGCGGCGCTGACGATTGGCGTCTCGATGCGGATTGTCGGCATCCTGCTGATCGCCGCGCTGATGGTGCTGCCGGTGATCGCCGCGCAACGCGTCGCGTGGAGCGTGCGGTCGACGATGGGCATCTCGATCCTCTTCGGGCTGGGCTCCGTGCTTGTGGGGCTCACGGTCTCCTACTACGGGAACTTGCCGCCCGGCGGCACGATCGTGCTCACCGGGACGGCAGTGTTCCTCGTGGCTTCGTTGCTGGAGGCCCTGGTCCGTTAGCGCGTCTCGACGCTGACGAAGTTCAGGTCCTTGTCCACGTACACCGTGGCGAGGCTCCCGTCGCTCTTCGTCAGGTGCGCCTCATAGGCCGCGTGGCCGTCGGCGTCCGTCTCGACGCGGACGACGGTTGCGCCCGGAACCTTGGCGAGCGCAATCGCCTCCACCCTCGCTGCCGTGTCCCCGGTGAGCAGGGTCTCGTCGCTGCGTTGGGCGCCCGAGCCTTGCTGCGCGGTGGGTGCCGTGAGCGGCGCCGTCGGCGTCGCGGACGAGCTCGTGGTCGTCGTCGAGGATCCGGAGGCGGCGCTTGCGACGCCGTAGCTTCCGAGCGCCACGCCGAGCGCAACAGCGGCGGTGGCGACCTTCTTGTTGATGCCATTCACGATGGCTCCTTTCGTTGGACGTTGTTCAGCCACCGTCGCGGCGGAGCCTGGGAGCACGCTGCGCATCACCTAGGGAACCCTTGAGAACCCCGCCGCGTTAGGCTTTGCACCGATGGAGCTCGAAGAGCAGGTCGACCAAGCGGCGTTTGCGGACCCGCGCGACCTTCAGGGCGTCTATCGCTACTACGAGCTCGCGAAGCGGGCCGAGTGGCAGGTACGCGACCTGCCCTGGGGCGAGGTGCCGCCGATCCCGGAGTACAAGGGCTCGCCGCAAAAGCTCGCACGGCGCCGCGATCTCTGGCGCTCGGTGGTCACGCAGCAGTTGCAGGCCGACGAGCTGGCGGTCGAGATGGCAACGCAGCTCTTCGCGATCGCCCCCGACCACGAGGCGAAGCTCTATTACACGACGATGGTGCAGGACGAGTCACGCCACACGGAGGGCTGGCTCAAGCTGATCCACGAGGCGGGCGGGATGGCCGAACGCGATCCATACCTCGACCAGCTCGCCCAGCAGGTGCTCGAGGCCGACACGCTCGAGGAGAAGGTCTTTCTGATGCAGGTGTTCTACGAGCGGCTGATCATCCCGCGCTTCCGGATGATCGCCAGGTCGTCGCGCGGAACGGTGCTGGAAGATCTTTGCAACAGGCTCGCGATCGACGACGGCATCCATCACGGAGCCGGAATGGCGTACGAGCGGGTGTTGCTGGAGGGCGCCGGCAAGAAGGTGAAGACGCGGCTCGTCGACGCAGCGAACCGTCTCCTGCCGATCTTCGCGCAGCACGCACTGTGGCGGCCGAAGGCGCGCGAGTTCATCGGTGCGCTGATGCGCGAGACCGACATTCGCATGTTGCGTGAAGACCTCGAGCAGGGCATCCGCCTCGCGAAGTCGCTCGGGATCGACCCCAGTGGTATCGAGCTGCCGAACGAGCTGAACTAGCGTGTGCTTCGACCTCGACTCCGAGCCACCGATCCCACGGATCGCGGGCGCGGCCGTGTCGCACGACGACCTCGTCCTCACGGCCGCCGACGACAATCGGTTTTCGGCGTTTCTCGCAGCCCCGGAGGAGGCGACGACGACCGGTGTCGTGATCCTCCCGGACGTGCGCGGGCTCTTCCATTTCTACGAAGAGCTCGCGCTTCGCTTTGCTGAGCGGGGTCACCTGGCGATTGCCTTCGACTACTTCGGCCGCACCGCGGGTGCGACCAAGCGCGAAGCGGAATGGGAGTACATGCCGCATGTGGAGCAGACGACGAATGAGGGGGTTCAGGCGGACGTGCATGCGGCGGTCGGCGAGCTTCGCTCGCGCGGCGCCACGTCGGTCTTCTCCGTCGGCTTCTGTTTCGGCGGCAGCAATTCCTGGGGCGCGGCTGCCTCGGGGCACGGTTTGGCGGGCTCGATCGGCTTCTACGGCTCGCCGACTCGGGAGCGCGGTGGCACCAGCATCATTCAACGCGTTGACGACATGGAATGCCCGATCCTGGCGCTGCAGGCCGGCGACGACCAGGGGATCAGCCCAGCAGACAACGCCGCGTTCGAGGAGGCTCTGACCCGAGCCGGGGTGGAGCACGAGATCGTCGTCTACGACGGCGCGCCGCACAGCTTCTTCGACCGCAAGCAGGAGGACTACGCCGAGGCGTCCGAAGATGCCTGGCAGCGGACGCTCGCCTTCATAGCCCGACATTCGTGATCCTCGCGATCGACCAGGGCACGACCGGCACCACTTGCCTCGTCGTCGATCAGGAGCTGCATGTCCAGCGGCGGGGTTACGCGGAGCTCCCACAGCATTTCCCGCAGCCGGGTTGGGTCGAGCACGATCCGGAGGAGATCTGGCAGAGCGTTCTCGCCGCAGCCGAACAGGCCGGGCTCGACGGCGTCGACACGATCGCGATCACGAATCAGCGTGAGACGACCCTGTTGTGGGACCGGACGAGCGGGCAGCCGGTCGCGCCTGCGATCGTCTGGCAGGACCGTCGCACCTCCGCGCGCTGCCGAGAGCTCGACGCGGATCTGATTCGCGAACGCACCGGGCTCGTTCCCGATCCGTACTTCTCGGCGACTAAGCTCGAGTGGCTCCTGCGCGAGCACCGGCGCCCCGGCCTCGCCTTCGGCACTGTCGACACGTGGCTCGTCTGGAAGCTCACCGGCGGCGAGGTGCACGTGACCGACGCGACGAATGCATCGCGCACGCTGCTCACTTCGCTCGCGACGCTCGATTGGGACGACGAGCTGCTCGCGCTCTTCGGCGTCGACCGGGAGGTGCTGCCGCGTATCGTCCGCTCGGACGAGCCGGTTGGGGAGGGCGAGCTCCTCGGCGCTCGGTTCGAGCTTAGAGGCATCGCCGGCGACCAGCAGGCCGCGCTGTACGGCCAGGGCTGTCATGCCGCGGGCGAGGGCAAGGCGACCTACGGCACCGGCAGCTTCGTGCTCGTGCACACCGGCGAGGATGCGGCGCCGCCGCCGTACGGACTGCTGAAAACGGCCGCCGCCGACGGATATGCGCTCGAAGGCGCTGTCCTCGTCAGCGGCGCGGCGTTGCAGTGGCTGCGCGACGGTCTCGGGCTGCTCGGCGACGCGGCGGAGAGTGAGGCGTTGGCACGGAGCGTCGATTCGACGGGTGGTGTCGTCTTCGTGCCGGCACTCACCGGTCTCGGCTCGCCGTGGTGGGACGCCGACGCGCGCGGTGTGGTCACCGGCATCACGCGTGGCACCACGCGCGCTCACCTTGTCCGCGCCGCCCTCGAGGCGATCGCACATCAGGTCGCCGACGTGGTCGATGCGCTGCCCGAGCCGCCTGCCGTGCTGCGGGCCGACGGTGGTGCGACCGCGAACGCGTTCCTGATGCAGTTTCAGTCCGATCTGCTCGGCATTCCGGTCGAGGTGTCCGCCGAGCGTGAGACGACGGCGCTCGGAGCTGCGGCGCTCGCAGCGGGGCGCGGCGCGCAGGTCGCGATCGGCGCCGTCTACGAGCCGAAGCTCGCCCGGGATGCGGCGGTAGCACAACGCCAGGCCTGGCTGGCGGCTTTGAACCGATCTCGAACTTAACGAGAAGTTCTTAGGCAGGAGGTGCATTCTTTAGAGCAACCCGAGCGAGGAGGCGTCAGTGGACGAGGTCGGTGGCAAGCTGGAGCAGGCGCTGTTCGAGATCCGGCGCGTGATCGCCGGCCAGGAAGAGATGCTGGAGCGGGTGCTCGTCTGCCTGCTCTCCGGCGGGCACGTGCTGATCGAGGGTGTGCCGGGCCTCGCGAAGACCTTGACGATCAAGACGACCGCGGCGGTGCTCGGCGGATCCTTCCACCGCGTCCAGTTCACGCCGGACCTCGTCCCCTCCGATCTCGTCGGGACACGGGTCTACCGGCCCGACAAGAGCGACTTCGAGACGGAGCTCGGGCCTGTCTTCTGCAACTTCCTGCTCGCCGACGAGATCAACCGTGCGCCCGCCAAGGTGCAGTCGGCGCTCCTCGAGGTGATGCAGGAGCACCAGGTGACGATCGGCCATAACACGTTCGCGGTCCCGAAGCCGTTCCTCGTGCTCGCGACGCAGAACCCGATCGAGTCGGAAGGCACGTATCCGTTGCCCGAGGCGCAGATCGACCGCTTCATGCTGAAGATCCTGGTCGACTACCCAGCGCACGACGAGGAGCTGACCGTCGTGGCTCGCTCGCTCGAGGAGGCGCCCGCGCTTGCACAGGTGCTGTCGCTCGAGGAGCTGACGGCTCTGCAGGAGCAGGCCGTGCAGGTGTACGTCGACCCCGCGCTGATCAGCTGGGCGGTCGACGTCGCGACCGCGACGCGACGGCCCGCCGAGCATGGCCTCGGCGAGGTCGCCGACTACATCTCGTTCGGCGCCAGCCCGCGCGGCCCGATCAGCCTCGTCTCTGCCGCACGGGCGCTCGCACTCATTCGCGGCCGCGACTACGTCGTGCCAGGGGATGTCGACGCGCTTGTCCGGGACGCGTTCCGCCACCGGCTCGTTCTCTCCTACCGCGCGCTCGCTGAGGAAGTCGCGCCCGACACGATCCTCGAACAGGTGCTGGCGGCCATGCCGACGCCCCAGATCGACCTCGGCCGCGCGCAAGCGGTCTGAGTGTCCAACGACCCGCTCGCCCCGCTTCGCACGCCCGAGCAGCCCGGGCCGGGGCCGCTCTCGGCCGCGTCGCTGCGCGCACTCGAGCTGTCCGTCGGCCGGCGCGTCGACGGTCTCCTGGCCGGTGATTACAAGTCGGCGTTCGCCGGGATCGGCAGCGAGTTGTGGCAGGTGCGCCAGTACCAGCCGGGCGACGACGTGAGACGCATCGAGTGGAACGTCACGGCGCGTACGGGCGAGCCACACGTGCGGGTCGAGCTGGCCGAGCGCGTGCTGGTGACGTGGCTCGTGCTCGATGCTTCGGCATCGATGTCGTTCGGCACCGGCGATCGTCGCAAGGCGGACGTTGCGGAGGGTGTTGCGATCGCCGTCGGCTATGCGGCGACCCGGCGTGGCAACCGGCTCGGCACGATTGCCTTCGGCGCCGAGCCCGTTGTCGAGCGTCCACGTCAGGGCCGGCGGGCGCTGCTCGACACGCTGCACCTCCTGCGCGACCTCCCGCCGACCGGCGCCGGCACTCTGCGGGCCGCCCTCGAGCTCGCCGACCGGGTGACGAAGCAGCGCGCACTGGTCGTCGTCGTCTCGGATTTCCGAGGCCCGATCGACTGGCGGCCACCGCTCCTGCGGCTCGCAGGACGCCACGCCGTGCTCGCGGTCGAGGTGCGCGATCCACGCGAGCAACAGCTCGCCGACGTCGGCGAGCTGCGGCTCGTCGATCCGGAAAGCGGCCGGCAGCTCCGTGTCGACACCGGAGATCGTCGCCTGCGCGAACGGTTTGCCGCTGTCGCCGCAGACGAGCGTCGCTCGCTCGTCTCCTCGCTTGCGTCGGCCGGCGTCCGCCACGTTGCGCTCTCGACCGAGGGCGACTGGCTGAGGCCGCTCGCAGCGTTCCTGCGCCGAGGTCGGCTCGCACGATGAGCTTCTTCGCGCCGGTCCTGCTCGTCTGCCTGCTGGCGGTCCCCGCCGCAGTCGCGGGCTACCTGTGGCTGGATCGCCGCCGCGATCAGCGGGCGGCCGCCTGGGCCGCGCCCACGCTGCTCCCGAACATGACCGAGCGTCCACCGCCGTGGCGCCGGCATCTGCCCGTCGCGCTGCTCCTCACCGGCGCCGCGTTGTTGCTCGTCGGCTTCGCGCGGCCGAGCGCAACGATCACGGTCAAGCGGCAAGAGGCGACGGTCGTCCTGGTGCTCGACGTCTCGGGATCGATGGCGGCGAACGACTCGGTGCCGACCCGGCTTGCCGCTGCGAAGGCGGTCGCTCTGCGCTACGTCGATTCACTGCCCGACGGGTACCGGATGGCGCTCGTCACGTTCTCGGATCACACTGCCGTCGCGGCTTCGCCCACACACGACCTGACGCAGGTTCGAGCCGCAATCGACCATGCCAAGGCAGGCCCCCAAGGCACGGCGCTCGCCGATGCGGTTGTGAAGGCAGTCGACGTCGGGCGCTCCGTCAAGGGCACGCAGAAGGGCACGCGTCCACCGGCCGTCGTCGTTCTCCTCTCGGACGGCGGCCAGACCGCAGGACGCTTCACACCACAGCAGGCGGCCGCGAGGGCGAAGCAAGCGGGCATCCCCGTTTCGGCGGTCTCGCTCGGCACGCCTGACGGTGTTGTTCTTCAGCCTCTGAGAGGCGGGTTCACCGAGCGCATCCAGGTTCCGGTTCAGCCCGCGGTGCTCGCTCTGATCGCGCGCGCGAGCGGCGGGCGATTCACCCAGGGCGCTGCCAACGTCAACGTGAAGGACACGTACTCGGAGCTCGGCTCCCGCGTGGGCAACAAGCACAAGACCGTCGAGGTGACCGCGGCGGCCGCGGCCGGCGGCATGGCGTTCATGTTCGCGGGCGCACTGCTCTCAGGCGTGTGGTTTCGAAGGATCCCGTGAAGGCGTTCCTCGCAGCGGTCGTCGTGTCGCTCGCCATGGCTGCGGCGTTCGCGCCGGCCGGAGCAGCGACGAACGAATGCCACGGCATTCAGTCGTGCATCCGCGTCCCGGGGCCGTGGGTGGTCGTGCCCGCGCACGGGACGACTCAGTACCTACTCACTTGCCCCGGTGGCAAGAGCGTCGTGGGCGGCCTGGACGCGCAGGTGACCTCGCGTGACGTTCGCGTCGACTTCGTCGGCCGGCTCGGCGCTCCGGTGCAGCCGGGCGCGACAACGACGCGATACGCGCTCTTCCGCGCCGTCTCCATCTCGCCGCGGGCGCAGCTCTTCCAGCCGCTGCTCGGTTGCGTGCCGACACAGGGAGGCGGCGGTCGGTCGACGGTCTCGGCGCGGGTCTCGCCGCCCGGACAGTCACTCGAGTTTCGCTCTCGGATCGTCGTGATCGGACCGGGAACGGTGCGCTTCGGTCGCGTCGCGTGCAAAGCGTCCGAACAGCTCGTCGGCGCGTGGCACGCGGTTGCGTTCCGCACGAAGCAGCCGCCACCGGTCTCGAACGCCGTGTACGTAAAGGCCACTCATGTGATCGTCGGCAAGCAGGTGGTCGTGACCGGATCTGCGGCCGATGCGCTGTCGATCGACGTGCACGCGATCGTCCAGGTCGGTGCGGAGTGCGCGCCATGAGCCGTAGGCTTGACGGAGGCTCCAAGGAGCGGAGGCGTCGGCTTGGCCGGCGCCGGGAGCGGGCATGACGTTCGGGTCGCCTCTTTTTCTGCTGGTGCTGCTGATCGTGCCGTTGATGCTGGCGCTGGCACTCTGGTTCGACCGGCGGCGGGCGCGCTACGCAGTCGCGTTCACGAATCTCGACGTCCTCGCGTCGGTGGTCGCGCAGCATCGACGACCGTGGCGGCGTTGGATACCGCTGGCGCTCTTCTTGCTTGCGCTCGCCGCCGCGTCGACTGCGCTTGCCCGTCCCCGCTCGACGGTGTCCGTCACATCGAGCCAGGCAACCGTCGTTCTGCTCGTCGACGTCTCCGGCTCGATGCGTGCCGCAGATGTGAAGCCGTCACGGCTCGGCGCGGCGCAGCACGCGATGGCCGTCTTCGCGGACAAGGTGCCAAAGAGCGTCAAGATCGGGTTGGTCTCGTTCAGCACAGGCCCCAACGTGCTGGTGGTCCCGACGACCGACCGCGACGTGCTGCACGAGGGAATCGACCTGCTCTCACCCGAGGCGGGAACGGCGATCGGTGACGGGCTCGGCGTCGCCGTGCAGGTCGTCAAGGCGGCGGTCAGCGGCGCGGCTCGCAGCAAGGACGGCAAGGTGCCCGGCGCGATCGTGCTGCTCTCAGACGGCGCACAGACTCGCGGTGTGCTCACCCCGCTGGAAGGCGCGGCCCGTGCGCGCAACGCAGGCATTCGCGTCTTCACCGTTGCGCTCGGCACGAATCACGGCACGCTCGGGTTCGGGCCCTTCGGCGGCTACGGCTTGGGCGGCGGGTTCGGCAACGGGCCCGGCGGCCGTCGCTTCCCGGTGCGGCCCGACCCGGTGACGCTCGCTGCGATCGCTCACGCGACCGACGGCCAGACCTTCCGCGCGACGAGCGCTTCGAAGGTCGATTCGATCTACAAGCAGCTCGGGCAGAGCATCGCCCACCGCAAGACGACCCGCGAGGTGTCGTCGTGGTTCACGGGCCTCGCGGCGCTGCTCCTGATCGGCTCGCTCGGCGCGGCCCGGATCACGGGCGAGCGCCTCCCCTGAGGGAAACGCTCGCCCGGCGAACCGCGACGAGGTGCTTACTTCGGGTTCTGCGTGTGGCTCTTGCCGTGGTGCGTGTGGTGCTCGACGTAGCTCACGCACTGGCCCTGGTTCTTGAAGGAAGGACTGTTGAACGTCTTCCAGCCACCGTGCTTGCAGGCGGCCTTTGACGCGGGCGGGCCGACGACCGGCGTGGGCACTTCCAACGTGCCGTTGACGGTGATGTTCGAGATGTCGGCGGTCCCCTGAACATCGATGAGGACGTCGATCGAGGTAATCGTGCCGGTCGGGAACTCGACCTGGTTCCCACCTGCCGCGATCGTTGCCGGTGTGAAGGTGTAGGTCACGGTGCCGTCGGCGTTCGTCGTCGGGATGACGTTGTTGCACCCCAGGAAGTACAGCTTCGTCGTCGTGGTGACGTTGAAGCGCGGCGAGCCGCCCTGGCACTGAGCTGCGTTCGCGAGCGTGAACGAGCCCGACGTGAACGTCTGACCGGTCAGGCCGGTGATGTCACCGAAGGCCGCAGCGTTCGTCGGCGTCGGGCAGTTCTTGCCCAGGTGGAGCACACCATTGCTGAAGGTGGCGGTGGGGCAGCCGGTGTTGCCCGGGTCGTAGATGCCGGGCACCAGCGCTGCTGCCGCTGTGCTCGCAACCGTCAGCGCAATTGCGCACGCTCCGATCAGGATCAGTTTCTTCATGTATTCCTCCTTGGTGCTCTAGTTGTCCAAGGAGGAGTTGCCCGGCTCCAGCCGCGTTCAGACACCGAACGCGTAAAACTCAGGTAAAGCGATGGACACGCCCAGACCCCAGCTTGCGCTCGTGGTGCTCGAAACCGACGGAGGGATCGTGCTCACGCACCCGCCCGGTGGGCCGCCGGAGGCGCCAGCGTCGTTGCCTAGCGGCAACGTGCTCGAAGGCGAGACGCCCGAGCAGGCTGCCGTGCGGCTGGCGCGGGAGCAGACCGGCCTCGAGATCTCGCTCGTCGGCGAGCTGACGCGGTTTCTGCAGGAGGGAACGCCGTTCGGAACGGCGGAAATGGTCGGCTTCGTCGCTCGAGCCGTCGGAGGCGAGCTGCGGGAGGGCGACGAGGGGCCTCCGATCGTCTATCCGCTGGACGACCTGCCGGCGATCATTCCGGTCCGCGTCGCGAATCAGCGCGTGCTCGAGGCCTATCTCGAGCGCTAGAGATCGAGATTCAGCTCGCGCAACGCGAGGAACACGCCTTCGCTGAACGTGGGGTAGGGCGGGATCACGTCGAGGAGCACGTCGATCGGCGTTTCGGCCCTGATCGCGAGCGTCAGTTGCTGCAGCCACTCCCCCGACTCGGGGCCGACGGCGACGGCCCCGGTCAGCACCTTCCGCTCCGGATCGGCCACGACCTTGACGAACCCCGGCCGCTTCGGCCGCTCGTACGTCGAGAGCCGCGGGACGGATGTGAGCGGCCACGTCGAGCTGACGCCGCCCTCGGTCGAACCGACGGTCGCGACCTGGGGGTCGGTGAAGATCGTGGCGGGAACGGCGCGGTGGTCGGCGCGCACGTCGCGCCCGGCCATGTCGTAGGCAGTGATCCGCGCGTGGTACTTGCCCACGTGCGTGAACGGCGCGATGCCGGTCACGTCGCCGATCGCCCACACGTTCTCGGCAGCGCGCATCTGCGCGTTGACCTCGATCCCGCGCCGCGAGATCTCGAGCCCGAGCGGCTCGAGCCCGTCGACGTTCGGTTTGCGGCCCGTCGCGAGGAGGAGCCGGTCGAACGGCAGTTCGGTGCCGTCCGCTAGTAACACAGTGTTACTAGCGACACTTTCGGCACGCGCGTTCAGGCGGATGTCGACACCGTCCTCGAGCAGCGCCTCCTCGACGAGTGCGGCTGCACCTGCGTCGACGCGCGAGAGGAGTCGCGTGTCACCCTGGACGAGCGTCACCTGAGAGCCGACGCGCTGGAAGAACTGCGCGAGCTCGCACCCGACCGGGCCGCCGCCGAGCACCAAGAGGCGTTCGGGAACCTCGAGCGTCACGGTCGCGTCGACATTCGTCCAGTAGTCGATCTGGTCGAGACCCTCGATCGGCGGCACGACCGGGGTCGAGCCGGTCGCGATCACGAGGCGGTCGTAGCGCAGCTCCTGCCCCCCAACCTGGAGGACGCCCGGCTCGGAGACGACCGCGTCCCCGCGCACCAGCGCGGCACTCTGCGAGTCGAGCCACTCGACCTGTGACGTGTCGTCGCGCTCGGCGACGATGTCGCGCCAGGCGTAGATCTTCTGAGCATCGACCTTGCCCAGCTCGACTGCGCCCAGCGAATGACGCGCCGCCGCGGCGAGCTCTGGCGCGCGGAGCATCGTCTTCGTGGGCATGCACGCGTAGTAGGAGCACTCACCGCCGACCAGCCGCCGTTCGACGACGGTCACCCTCGTCGTGCGGTCGAGCCGGCGGAGGGCTCCGACGAAATGCTCGCCGGACGACCCTCCACCGAGAACGACGGTGTGTGGCTCAGGCGAGATGGTTCGCCTTCAGGAAGGCCTTCGCGACCTTCGCCGCACTCTGCTTGTTGACGATCACTGCCTTGTTCATCGCCACGATCGCGTTCTGCGTCAGAGCCGCCGACACAGCGTTGACCGTGCTCGTGAACGTCGAGCCGGCTGCCGTCGCAACGCTCGTCTTGACGATCGGTGCGACGTTCTGGAAGCCGGTGACGTGTTTCGGATCGGCGAGGACCGTGTACTTCGAGCCCTTGCCGAGCGGCGGATCGGTCGAGAACACGTCGGCTGCCAGCACGGTGCCGGCATCCAGCGCGGCGTACGCCGAGATCCCGGCGAGCGGCAGGAACGACGCGTTCGTGAGCCCGTACTGCTTCGTGTAGCCGAGGAAGCAGGTGTTACGCGTCTTGCACTCCGGGAAGCCGCCAAGCTTGAAGCTGCCCGCCTTCTTCAGGTCACCGATCGACTTCAGGCCGTACTTCGCCGCCGTCGCGTTCGTGACCGCCACCACGTCTGTGTCGAAGAACGGTGTCGGCTTGAGGACGGTGAAGCCCTTCGTCGCCTCGAGTTGCTTCGCGAGCAGGTACGTCGCGTTCGCCGTCTTCGCCGACAACGTGTGATGGAAGACGTCCTGCACGATCACGCCCGTGTACTCGGGATAGAAGTTGATCTTTCCGCTCGTCAGCGCGGTCTGGATCAACTCGGTCGAACCGATGTTCTCCTTGTAGGAGATGTGGAAGCCCTTCGCCTCGAGCGCCTGCTTGTAGAGCTGGCCGAGGATGAACTCCTCCGGGAAGTTCTTCGTCCCGATGATGATCGTCGGGCCCATCGTCGACTTCGCGTGCGCCGGCCGCGCGAAGGCGGCCGCGAACAAGCCGATGACAATCGCGACCCCGAGGGAAATCGCGAACGCCGCCTTGGCTGCTCGCCTCGTGTGCTTGCGGATCACTGCTGCTCCTTTCGGGAGTGGTCATTGGTAACGCTAGTACTCCGAAGCCCCCTGGGCGTTACTGCGATCTGAACTCCAGCTAGGGCAACGAAGACGAGGGCGGACAGCGCCATCACGCACAGTGAGGCGGCCAGAACGCCCGAAAGCCGGTAGCTCGCTTGGTTGACGATGATGTCGCCGAGCCCGCCGCCGCCGGCGATCGCGGCGATCGGAGCCGTGGCGACGATCGTCACCGCGGCGACACGAATCCCGGTGAAGAGCAGGGGGATCGCGAGCGGGAGCTCGATGTGGCGGAGGATCTGTCCACCGGTCATCCCCATTCCACGGGCCGACTCGACGATGTCCTTGTCGACCCGGTCGACACTGTCGTAGCTGTTCGTGAGGATCGGGCCGCTGCCGAGCACCGCGAGCGCGACCATGTTGTTCACGAAGCCGATCCCCAGCAGGGTCAGGAACGCCGCGATCAGAACGAGGCTCGGGAGGCCTCGCCCGACGATCGACGCTCCGATCGCGAGGCCGGAGAAGCGGTGGTAGTGGCCGAGCACGACGCCGAGTGGCAGGGCGATCGCGATTGCGATCGCAAGTGCGGCCGCCGCCAGCTCGAGCAGCTCGAGCGCCTTCTGGGCGAGTAGGCCCGGGTTGTCGGCGATGAACTGGAGCGCGTCGATGAAGGTGTGCAGGTTCGCGGTGTCCGCAAGCGCCGTCATGCCACGCCCTTCGAGGCCCAGGGCACGAGACCGCGGCGCAGGCCGACGAACAAGAGGTCGCAGGTGAGCGCCAGCGCCACCGCCAGGCCGCCGGCGGTGTAGATCTCCGTCTTGAACGGCGTCGGCTCCTTCAGCGCGAGGAAGATCGGGTAGCCCAGGCCCTGCGGGAGCAGGAACGCCGCGATCGTGGCGATCGCGACGGTTGACACGACGGCGATGCGCAGCCCGCCGACGATCGCCGGCACTGCCAGCGGCAGCTCGACTTGCAGCAATGTCTGCCTGCGCGTCATGCCCATGCCACGCGCGGCTTCGAGCACATCGTCGGGGGCGCTGTTCAGGCCTGCGAGGATGTTCGGAAAGAGGATCACCAGCGTGTAGGCAACGAGCGCGATCTCGACCGTCGTGCGCGACAGACCGGTGAACGGCACGAGCAACTCGAAGAGCGCGATGCTCGGGATCGTGTAGAGCAGCGCGGAGAAGGCACCGATTGGCTGCTCGAGCCGGCCGTAGCGATGGGCGAGGAGCGCAAGCGGGAATGCGATCGCAAACCCGATCGTGACCGCGATCAACGTCAGCTCGATGTGCTGGATGAGCGCCGGCTGCAGCGTGTCGCCCCAATGCGCCTTGACCCAGTCCCAGCAGAACGTGTGGTCGCCGGTGACGCAGGCGCTGCCCTGGCCGAAGTTCGGGATGACGACGGGGCCGCCTATAGAACCTCTCCTGCGTCATGCAGCTTGAACACGCCGAGCACCGTGTCGCCTTCGACCACCACGACCTGCTCGCTCTTCGTCTCGAGCATCTGGCTGACGGCGTTCCTGATCGTCGTGTCGGCCGAAACGCGGTACCCGGGCTCGCTCGGTGCGCCGGGCTCGAGTGGGACGTCGCGGAGTGTCTTCAACGCGAGTCGCCTCAGCGCGCGGTCCTCGCCGATGAACTGTCTGACGAAGTCGTCGGCAGGATGCGCGAGGATGGCGTCGGGTGTGTCGTACTGCGCGAGCACGCCGCCTTCGCGGAGGATCGCGATGCGGTCGCCCATCCGAATCGCCTCGTCGACGTCGTGCGTCACGAAGATGACCGTCTTGCCGACCTCGCGATGCAGCCGCCGCAGCTCCGTCTGTAGACGGAAGCGCGTGATCGGGTCGAGTGCGCCGAACGGCTCGTCCATCAGCAGCACCGGTGGATTCGCGGCGAGCGCCCGCGCCAGTCCGACCCGTTGCCGCTGCCCGCCGGACAGCTGCGCGGGATACCGCTCGGAGTCGCCCTCCTCGAGCCCCACGAGAACGAGTAGTTCCGCCGTGCGTTCGGTGATGCGCTTCTTCGGCCAGCCGAGCAGTCGCGGCACGGTCGCGATGTTCTGCCCGACCGTCTGGTGCGGAAAGAGGCCGACCTGCTGGATCACGTAGCCAATGCCGCGCCGCAACTCGGTCGCGGGCAGATCGCGGACGCTGCGTCCGTCGATCCGGATGTCGCCCGAGTCGAACGGGACCAAACGGTTGACCATCTTGAGCGCGGTGGTCTTGCCACCGCCCGACGGTCCGACAAGGACGCAAAAGGTGCCGGCCGGGATCTCGAGCGAGAGGTCCGCGAGCGCCGCCGCGTCGCGTCCGGCATAGCGCTTCGTGACGTGGTCGAAGACAATTTCCGCTGCCCCGTTCATCGGTAGTTCCTGATTCCGACCACGCCGATGACCCCGCCCGCGAAGACGAGCAGCGCGGTGATCCACATCGCGAGGTGGAAGCCCGCGACGTCGAGCTCGTTCTGCGGGCCTGCGACCGCGGCGCCGACGACGGCGATTCCGAGCAGGCCGGCGACGCGCGCCACGGCGTTGTTCGTCCCACTCGCGATCCCTGCGTCGCTCTCGCCCGCGTCCGCCAGCACGGTCGCCGTCAGTGGCGCCACGATCATGGCAAGACCGACGGAGAAGATCAGCAGGGCGGGCAGGAGCTCCAACCAGTACGAGAAGCCCGGCGTCAGCCGCACGACGCCGAGCAATGCCACAGCTGCGACGAACGGGCCGAGGCCCATGAACCAGCGCGGGCCGTACCGCATCGACAGGCGCCCGACGCGAGGTGACAAGAAGAACATGATGACGGTGATCGGTAGGAGGGCCAAGCCACTTCGGAGGGCGGTGTACCCAGCCAGCTGCTGAAGGAACAAGACGAGGAAGAACGTGAGCGTCGAGAGCCCGGCGTACACCGTCAGCGTCTCCAGGTTCGCGTACGAGAAGTTCCGTTTCGAGAACAGGCGTAGCGGGAGCATCGGTTGCGGCGTGCGGCTCTCCCAGAGAATGAAGAGGCCGAAGAGGGCAACCCCGCCGATCAGCGACACCAGGATGATCGGGTCGCTCCAGCCACGCTGCGGCTCTTCGATGAGCGCGAACACAGGGCCGCCGAGACCGAGCACGCAGAGCACGCCACCGACAACGTCCACGCGTGCGCGTTCGTTCCCACTGGCGCGAGGCGGCACCGCGTAGGCGACGAGCACGGCCGTGGCGATCGCGAACGGCACGTTGATCAGGAACACCCACCGCCAGCTCGCGTTCGTGACGAGCCAACCGCCGACGAGCGGGCCGATCACAAACGCGATTCCCGTCCAGGCGGTCCAGGCGCCGATTGCCGCGCCGCGCTCCTCACCGCTGAACGTGGTCGCGATCACCGCCAGCCCGGCCGGGGTCAGGATCGCGCCGAGCACGCCCTGGAGCCCACGCGCGATGATCAGC
>DATBBH010000055.1:0-5257 GCA_036271075.1 Gaiellaceae bacterium
GTCTGCTTGACCGCGTTCGAATGCTTCGGGATCAAGGTCTGGCTGGCCAGCCAGACCAGCAGAACGATCACGATGAGCGGGAAAAATGCGCTGCGGAAGAAGCGATTCACGAAATGTCTTCGGTCAGGGTAGCCAAGTGGATGTTCTTGGGGTTATCGGCATAACCTCGTCGCAATCAAGCCGGTTAGGCCCCCTCCGGCAGCAAATCGGCGTGTAGGACGCCTACATAGGGCAGATTTCGGTACCGCTCTGCGAAATCGAGGCCATATCCGATCACGAACTTGTTCGGGATCTCGAAGCCGACATACCGCACTGGAACGTCGATTTCGCGCCGGTCGGGCTTGGTCAGCAGGGCGCAGATCTCGAGGCTGGCCGGCTCCCGGGACTCCAGATTGCGAAGCAGGTAGGAAAGGGTCAGGCCGGAGTCGATGATGTCCTCGACGACCAGCACATGGCGGTCTTCGATGTTGATGTCGAGGTCCTTGAGGATCCGCACGACCCCGGATGAGTCGGTGGCGGCGCCGTAGCTCGAGATCGCCATGAAGTCGATCTCGCACGGCACCGTCAGCGAGCGCATCAGGTCGGCCATGAAGAAGACGGCGCCCTTGAGCACGCCGACGAGGAGCAGCTCCCGGCCGGCGTAGTCGCGCGAGAGCTCCACGCCGAGCTCACGAATCCGTTCCTGCAGGCGGTCCTCGTCGATCAGGACCTCGCCCACCCCGCGCTCCAGCTCAGTTTGCGACACGAGTCGCGGTCACCCCCTCGGCCTCGACGATTCCCGGGACCGCAACGACCTCGTCGCCGCGAACGACGAGCGGCCAGCCTTCACGATCGGAGCGTGGGATCTTTGCATCGACGAAGACATCTTGAACCTTCTTCGAGCGGCCGACCAGCCGGTCACCGGGTCGCCACCCCCGTACCTTAAGCCCCGGCAGCCGAGATTCAATCCGCCACGCACCCCACTCGACCGCGGGGTCGAGCTCACGCGGGCCGGGCTCGAGCCAGACCCGGTCGTATTCACGCACGACCTGCAGCCCGCCCCCGAGGTCGATCCGCTTCGAACCGGCAGCCGACCCGAGGAGCTCGACGAGCGCAGGCGGCATCGTGCGGCGCTCGTCGAGGACGCGCAAGACGTTCTCGCGGGCGCCGGGGTGAATCCGTTCGAGCAGCGGCAGGATCTCGTTGCGGATCAGGCCGCGCAGCGTGTCGGGATTCGACGAGTCGGTGCGCCATTCGAGACCCCGTGCCCGACAGAACGCTTCGGTCTCCTCGCGCCAGACGCAGAGCAACGGGCGCACGACGCCGTCGCTTCGGTGCACCTCGATCCCGTTCGTCGTGCCCCGCGCGGCCAGCCGGTAGAGAATTGTCTCGACCTGGTCCGAGAGCGTGTGCCCGGTCGCTCGGAGCGTCTCGGCACGAAACGAATAGCGCACATCACGAAGCTCAGCCTCGGTCGCGCAGCGCGCAGCTCCCTGGACGACCTCGGCGCCGAAGCGGTCGACACACCACGTCGCGTCGGCGTCCGACTCGTCTCCGCGCAGGCCGTGGTCGACGTGGAGCGCCGACACGGCGTAGCCCAGCTCGCGGAGCGCGTGAAAGAGACAGGTGGAGTCTGCTCCGCCGGAGACGAGGCACAGCACCTCACCGCCCGGCGCGATCAGATCGTGCCGGCGGACGTGGCTCTCGATCCGCGCGAGCAGTTCCAGGCGGTTATTAGAGCATGTCTCCGACGTCGCAGCCTGCCGCCGCGAGTCCCGGTTCCTAGAAGAGGATGCTGCGGTATTCGAGCGCTTTCCGCATGCCAATAGCCTCGTAGAGCGCGATTGCCGGGGCATTTTCGCTGCGGACGAAGAGGGTGACCGTCGGAGTCGTTGCCAGCAGGAGCCGGCAGAGGTCGCGCAGCCCACGCGCGGCGTAGCCTCGGCGCCGCGCCTCCGGATCGACCCAGACCTGCTGGATCTGCACGGCCTGGGGCGTCCACGCGGAGGCCTCCGCCTTGAAGAGCACGACGTCGTCTTCCAGCCAGACCCAGGAGCGTCCTTCGTCGATCTGTGCGGAGGTCCGCCAGCGGAAGCTGTCGGGGTCGTGCGCGAGCGGGTCGATGCCCAACTCGAGCTCGTGGGCCGCCGCGCAAGCCGGGACAAGCCGGTCGAGATCATGCGGCGTCGCGGCACGCAACCCCGTGTCGCCGGAGGGCGGCGGTTCGTCGATCGTGTAGACGGGCTGGTGCGGCCGGTCCTCGCGCGGCTCGCGAAGCGCGTCGCGGGCGGCGTCCCACAGATCGGTGACGGCACCGGCCTCGCCGATGATCATCAGTGAGCGGGCACTGCGGGCCGCCGCTGCAAAGGCCGCGCAGCCGGCACCCGACGGCACGATGTTCGCGCCAACATGGCAGAGGGCGCTCAGCGCGCCGTCCTCGCCGGCGATCGCGAGGAACCGACCCAGGCCGCGCCGGGCGACGTCCTCGAGGAAGACGCGCTCAACTGGGCTCTGCGCACAGAACGCGAGCACCTGGTCGTGTGTTGGTTGCAGCAGCTTCATGCCCGGAAGTCTCCTATAGACAGCCCTTGTATAGGCTGCGCCGATGCCGATCCACGTTCGCGCCGAGCCCGGAGAGTACGCCGATGCAGTCTTGCTCCCCGGTGACCCGCTTCGCGCCAAGTACATCGCCGAGACCTTCCTCGCCGACGTCGTCGAGCGAAACGCCGAGCGCGGTCTCCTCGGCTACACGGGCACCTACAAGGGCAAGCCCGTCTCGGTGCAGGGGACGGGCATGGGCTGCCCGGGCGCGACGATCGTCTTCGAGGAGCTCGTGCAGCTGGGCTGCAAGAAGCTGATCCGCGTCGGAACCTGCGGCGGTCTCCAGGCACATCATCAGCTCGGCGACCTGATCGTCGCACTCACCGCGGTGCCGGCCGACTCGACGGCGATGCATCTCGTCGGGAACGAGCCGCATTGCCCGACGGCTTCGTGGTCGATCATCCATGGCGCCGTCCACACGGCCAAGGAGCTGGGCCAGGAGCTGCACGTCGGTCCGATCGTCTCGAGCGACGTCTTCTACAACCCCGACGCGGGCCAGTACGAGCGCTGGTCGAAGCGCGGCGTGCTCGCCGTCGAGATGGAGGCAGCGGCGCTGTTCACCGTCGGCGCGATCCGTGGCGTCGAGAGCGGCTGCCTGCTCACGGTCAGCGACATCGTGGTGGAGGGCGAGTTCAAGCGGATCTCGGACGACGACCTGCGTGCGGCGGTTGATCGAATGACCAAGATCGCGCTCGACGTCGCGATCGCTCATTAGCGACAACACCGTCTTCCTCGTCAACCCGGCGTCGAGCAACGGCTCGACCGGCAAGCGCTGGCCTGAGCTCGCCCATCGGGCAGCGCGACTCGGGCTCGCAGGGGAAACGCTCTTCTCGGAACGCCCCGGCCAGCTGATCGAGCTCGCAGGCGCGGCCGTCGACAGCGGCGCCACACTCGTCGTCGCTGTCGGCGGCGACGGGACGCTGAACGAGGTCGTGAACGGAATCGCGCGTCGCGAGGTGGAGCTCGCGACGATCCCGATCGGGACCGGCATGGACTTCGTCCGTACGTACGGCATCCCGACGGCGTTCGACGACGCTGTGCAGGTCGCCCGCGACGGGCGGACCCGCACAATCGACGCAGGCCTCGTCGGCTATCGCACGTGGGCCGGGGAGGAGGCCGAGCGCTGGTTCGCAAACGTCGGTTCCGTCGGGATGAGCGGCGCCGTCGCCCAGCGCGCGAACGGGATGTCCAAGGCACTCGGAGGCAAGGCGACGTTCTTCTACGCGCTCACCCGCGTGTTCCTCGAATGGGAGAACACCGACGTGACCGTGCAGCTCGACGGCGCCGAGCGTCACGGGCGGATGCACGACGTGATCGTCGCGAACGGCGCTTGGCACGGCGGCGGGATGATGCTCGCACCCGGCGCCCAGCCCGACGACGGCCTGTTCGACGTCGTCCTGATCGGGGACGTCGGCAAGGTGGACTTTCTCACGACCGCCCCGAAGATCTACAAGGGCAAGCACGTCCACCACCCGAAGGTGGAGGTGCTGCAAAGCACACGCGTCGAGGTCGACTCGGCAGAGCACCTGCCGATTGAGGTCGAAGGCGAGCAGGTCGGGACGACCCCGGCGACGTTCGAGGTCGTGCCCGGGGCGCTGCGGCTGCGCGTCCCTACTGCTCCGTAGCGCTGCTCTCCGTCGCTGCGTGCGTAACGCTCTCCGGAGCGCTCTTTCGCGTCGTGCGCGTCTTGGTGGTTGCGCGCTTCGTGCCCACGTTCTTCTCGAGCTTTGCGACGCGCTTTTCGAGCTGCGTGATGTGCTTCTCCATCGCCTCGAGTCCGCGAACACGCTTCGAGAGGTCGTCGATCAAATGCATCCCGCTGTGAAACACGCGGTGCGCGGTCTGATTCTGCGACGCCTTGCCGAGCAGCTCGTCGCCCAGCGAGGTAAGACGGTCAATTGTGCTCTTTGCCATGACGTTTCCTTTCTCCGTTAGCGCACTAGGCTAACCGTGTACGTGAGCTGATAGCACCCGTTCACGTTAGACGGTGGGCACGTCGAGGCTGAGGTCGACGCATTCGAGACGTGGCGGCCGAGGGCCGGGCCGCGATACGTGAGTGTGATCGCGCCCGGATAATCATCGCCGGCCGAGTTGCCAACCTCGTTCGAGACCGGGCACGGCGCCGTCGGATGCCCCGGCCCGTCCCACCCCGGCAGCGCGCCGAAATCGCATTCGCGGGCCAGCACGACGAACGTCCACGGCTTCCCGCGCTGGAGGTAGAAGTCGACGCTCTGCTGGCCCGGGAACGTCGACCCGTCCTTCGCCGCGAGCGTCCCGGGCCAGCGGCCCCAGATCCCGTCGACGCTCCACATCAACTGCCACTCGCCCGGGCTGCTCGCGATCTGACCGAGCAGCGTCGACTCGTTCGCGTACGGGCAGGCCGGCTTGGCGGGCGGGCAACTCGGATCCATCGCCCGCCGCACGAGCAGCTTGTCGAAATGCAGGCGCAGGTGGTCGATCACCGGCGCCTTGGCACACGTTGCGAGGAACTGCCGCGCGACCACCACCCGCTTCCCTTCCGTGCCCGGAACCGAGAAGGTGACGTGCCAGGCGTTCCCGGTCCAGGTCGACTTGATCGGAGGCGGGTTGACGGATTGCCGGTCGATCGTCCGGATCGCGGGCTGCGCGCAGCGCGCCGTCGGCGCCGGCAGATCGAACGCGTAGGCCCCCTGCACGG
>DATBBH010000056.1:0-2572 GCA_036271075.1 Gaiellaceae bacterium
GACATCAAGTCGGCGACGCGTTGCGCCACGGACAGATTCGGGTTCAGGTACGGCAACCCGTGGGCGTTGATGACGACGACCGGTTTGTCGAGCGTCACGTCGGCGCCGGTGGCCGTCAGCTGGATCGGGATCGTCTTGGCCTCCGACGGCGTGTTGTTCGCCAGCGTCTGGACCGTGAACGTCTTCACACTGCCCGACGCTGCTCCCGCGGTGAACGTCACGGCCCCGCTCGTGTCGGTGTAGTCGGTGCCTGCGGTCGCGGTTCCGCTTCCGAGGGAGTAGTTGACCGTGACGTCATGGTCGAGCGGCTTGTCGCTGTTCGTCGTGAGCTTGATGCCGACGGTCGCCGTCTCACCGGCGTTGACTGCGTACACCGGAGCTGCCGTGGTGATGTGCGCGTTGATGGCGCCGGTGTTGACGCCGTAGAGCGCGAACTGGTCCACGTCGAACTCGCCGTTGCTCGTGCCTGGTGGCTCGGTCAGCGCAAACCCGCGCATCATGTTCAGGTCGAGGGTGCCGTTGATCGGCCCACCCGTCGGCTGAAAGTCGGTGCGCAGCTTCAGTGAGCTGAAGGGAATCTGGATCAGGTGCCAGCCTTGCCAGTCGTCGGTGAAGAACGTCTGCCAGAGCTCGGAGTGCTCGCCGTCTGCCCCGCCGTCCTTCACCTCGAACTCGTACTGCGGTCCGGAGCCGGGGACAGCGTCGCTACTGGGGTTGTGGCCGTAGAACCAAAACTCGATGCCGGCGAAGCTGCTCCAATCCTGGGGTGCGCTCGTCGCGATGTCGTAGCTGAAGCCGCCGTAGCTCGAGTCGGCGATCCACATGCCGCGCAGCACGTGGTTGTTGGTCACACCAGGGCGGTCGAGTTGCGCGATCGACAAGGTCGGCGTGCTGTCGCTGTTCCCGCCCCAGGCGAAGACACCCGTATTGGCGACCGCGGTGCCGGGATCCGTGATCGGGTTCGCGCCCTCGAAGTCGTCGAAGATCTGCAGGCTCTGGTACACCTGCACGTCGTCGAACTCGAGTGTGTTGGTCGCGCCTCCACCCGGGAGGTTGACCGCGTAGCCCCACATCTTCGTGAGGTTGAGCACACCGTCGTTGGGAGCGCCACCCGGCTGGAAGTCGGTGCGCCTCTTCATGTTTGCGAACGCGACTTGCACCTTTTTCCAGCCGTTGGTGTCGTCCGTGAAGAAGGCCTGCCAGAGTTCGCCGTTCTCGGCATCCGGGCCGCCGTCCTTCACCTCGAACTCGACCTTCTGGCCCGAGCCGGTGCCCTTCACCCAGAAGCTGAAGCCGTCGTAGCTGCTCCAGTCCTGCGGGCTGGCGAGGTCGTGCACGAAGCCTCCATAGCCGCCGACGGTGTAGGCGACTCGCAGCGCATGGTTGCCGGCCGAAGCGCCGGGCCGGTCGTCGGCCGCGACTTGGGTGAGCGTCGGCGTGGACGCAGCGTCGCTGGAGAACGTGAAGATTCCGGGGTTTCCGTTCGAGAACGGGATGCTGCCTTCGAAGTCGTCGATCGTCGAGACGGCGCCGTCGCTCGGAACAGGGTTGTTGTTCAGGATGCTGACTGTCGTCGTGCTTCTCGGTCCGATGACGACGTCCGACGGGGTCGGGTTCGCGAGCGTGACGTGAAACGTCTTGGTCGGCTGATGCGTTGCGTTGGGAAGGGCCGTCAGGTGAATCGACTGCGTTGTGGCGCCGGGAGCGAAGGTGAGCGTTCCGGCGGCGGGGGCGTAGTCGGTGCCCGACACGGCACTGCCGTCTGCCGTGGCGTAATCGACCGTCACAGCATTGGTCGACGACCGGTTGAGGGTCACCGGGATGTCGACCGACGTTCCTTGCTGCAAGCTCGCCGAGTCACTCGAGGTTGACACCGCCGTCTGCGTGAACGTGCCGAGCACCTGGAACTCGTAGATCGAGTAGCCGTACTGCGCGCCGCCGATCGTCGTCCGCGCGGTTCCCGTCAGTCGCACGTAACGGCCGCTCGTGCCGGCGGGAGCCGTGACGCTCTCAGTGCCGCCGGCGCCGGAGGTCGTGCTGTAGACCTGTGTCCACGTCGTCGCGTCGTTCGACACTTCGATGTGGTACGCCGTCGCAAACGCTGCCTCCCAGTTGATCGTGAACCCGCTGATGTTCGCGTTCGCGCCGAGGTCGAGCTGCAGCCACTGCGGATCGCTGAAGGCCGAGGACCAGCGCGTTGCCAGATTGCCGTCGACGGCGGCGGAGGCAGGCGTACCTGCGTTCTCGGTCGACGAGGCAGTTGCCTCGGAGCCGAGTGCGATGTTGACGTCGGCCGCGTGCGCGACGCGTTGCGGCCCGAGGGCGAGCAACCCGGCGACGAGCGCGACCACGGCGAGGCCGAGCCGCAGGTGACGAACTGTGAACGGCGAGGGAAGGTTGACCGGGAACGGCACGATGAACTCCTAACGGACGCGGTTTCAGCGACGAGTGCTGCGGCAGGTGCGCTTTTCGTTTGCCCTGCGACCAAGACTCCTGAAACCCGTCGCGCCTGCCGGCGAGATCTACGCCCAGGGCAGACGAGGCCAGCTCGGTGGCCGCTCGCGCCGGAACC
>DATBBH010000057.1:0-3669 GCA_036271075.1 Gaiellaceae bacterium
AGCGAGAGGGAAGACGCCCAGGTCCCCCACGGGAACCCGTCGTCGCGCGCCGCCTGCGCTGCGAGCAGCGCCGTCTGGGCGAGCCAGCCGAGCCGCACGCCCCACGTCGCGGCACGCCCCGCCCGGCCGGGTCGCCGTACCTCGCCGAAGTAGCCGACCGCCGCCTCCCCGTAGAGCAGCAGAGCGGGCCAGAACAGCAGCTCAGCCAACGCGGGCCGTCTCCCTTGGCGTCTCTTCCGCGTCATCCTCCGCGGGCACGCGGTCGGCGAGCTCGTCCACCTCGCGCTCAAGCCGCTGCAACTTGAGCGCCATGATCAGCACGTACACGAGGACGACCGCGAACACGACGCAGTAGGCCGCAGTGACGTACTTCTCGGCAGTCGTCATGCGAGCACCTCCCGCAGCTCTCGGATCCGCCCGTCGAGCTGCTTACCCGCGAGCTCGACCCGGTAGAGCGTGTACGCGAGGACGAGCAGCGCGACCTGCGAGATGCAGTACGTGACGAGGATCCAGCCCCCGAAGTTCGGGCCGTGCAACGTGAAGACGACAGGATGGATGATGTCCTTGGCGAGCCGGATAGCGGCGAAGCTGACCGGGATCAGGACGACGCCGAACAGCGCGTACACGGCGCTCAGGTTCGCACGTTGCGGACCGGGATCGAGCGAGAAGCGGAGCATGAAGTAGGCGCAGTAGAAGAGAAAGAGCACGAGGAACAGCACGAGCTGGTCCGAGCTCCAGAGCCACCAACGGCCCCACGAGATCTTGGCCCAGATCGAGCCGGTGATCAGCACGAGGGTCCCGAAGATGACCCCCTGGTGGACGCAGACGTAGCTCTTCAGGTCGGCGAGCGGGTCGCGCTTCCACAGCAGGCGGAACGCCTGCCAGGCGGCGCCGGCGAAGCAGGCGTAGGCGGTGATCGCGATCGAGACGTGGAAGTAGAAGATCCGCTGCGAGAAGCCCTGGTTCGCGTCAGTCGGCGCGACGAAGAAGACGAACACGATCGCCGTGGTGACCAGGACGAGCGAGGTCGCGGCGAGCGCCGGCAGAGTTATGCGGGACGTGCGACCCACCGCCCCGATTGTCGCAGCAGGGGCGCTCACTCGGCGACCACATACTCGAACGAGGCCCAGCAGACGACCGCGAACAGCGCGTCGTATAGCGCGAGAAAGCCGAGGTACCTGCCGGGCGAATCGACAACGCTCGCGCCGACCGCGCCGACGACGATCGGAATCGCTAGCGGCAGGAACAGCAGCGGCAGCAACAGGTCGCGAGCCCGCGTGGCAACCGCCATCGCGCCGAGGAACGTGCCGACGGCGCAGATGCCGATGTCGGCGAGAACGACCGCCGCAATCGTTGCGCCGCCGACGCGGTGGAAGAAGATCGCATAGAGCGGCAGCGCCACGACCTCGGCCGCAGCGAGGAAGGCGAGGGTCGCAAGCGACTTCGCAAGCCAGATCGCGCTCCGGTCGCACGGCGCGAGCACGAGCCCGTCGAGCGTCCGCTGCTCACGCTCGGGCACGAAGGCGCGGCCGAGCCCGAGCAAGGCCGTGAAGAGAATCGCGACCCAGAGCAGGCCGACCGTTTCCAGCCGCGACGGGGACTCCGGCAGCGCAAAGTGGAAGACGACAAACACGGCGGCGACGAAGAGAACCATCGCGGGCAGCGTGTCTCGTGCGCGCAGCTCCAGCAGGAGGTCTTTCCGCGCGAGCGCGCCGACGTCGCGGAAGTACCTCATGCCGCGAGGGCGAGCCGCCCACTCGCGAACGGCGCAAGACGCGCAGGCTCGTGCGTCGCGAGCAGGAACGTTCGCTCACCGCGGAGCTCGGCGAGCTGCGCGTCGAGCAGTTCGGCACCCGCTTCGTCGAGAGCGTTGTACGGCTCGTCGAGGACGAGCAGCTCCGGGTCGTGGAGCAGGACACGGCAGAGCGCGAGCCGCTGAGTCATGCCACGGGAATACGACGCGACGCGCTCGTGCCGTACCTCCCAGAGACCGAACCGCTCGAGCAGCATCCCGATCCGCTCCCGTCGCTCCGCGATCCGGTAGAGGCGGCCGTAGAGCTCGAGGTTCTCGAGCGCAGTCAGCTCGCGATAGACGAGCGGCTCGTGCCCGAGGTAGCCGATCGCCCCTCGCGAGACGGCCCGCTCGATCGTGCCCTCGGTCGGCTGGGCGAGGCCGGCGCAGATCCGCAGCAACGTCGTCTTGCCGGAGCCGTTGGGCCCGGTGACGACGAGGAAGCCGCCGGTCGCGAGGTCGAGATCGATGCCCCGCAGCACCCGCTTCTCGCCGAAGCGCTTGCCGAGCCGTCGCGCAACGAGCACGTGACCAGCATAAGCCGCTCGACTCGCTTTACCGGCGTTTTACGGCGTCTTTGCCGGGCTCGATCACCGCCCGATCAGGCTCCGTTCGTCCTCACCAACCCCGAGGGGGAACCCGATGTCAAGAAAGCACCTCTTGCTGCTCGCACCGCTCGCCCTGGCGGCGCTCGCAGCCACGGGCGTCGCGCTAGCCGCCGGCGGCCCGAACGCCCAGTCCGTATCGGCGACGTTCAAGGCGACGACCGTCTCGCACGCGAAGCTCACCACCTGCTCGATCAACGACAGCGACACGTTCGCCTCGACGCTCGCCACGTACACGGGCACGGCGACGAGCAGCGACGCTCGTCTCAACGGCACGATCTCGATCCGCGCCGCCAGCCTCGTCGACACCGACACCGGCGTCGGCCGGGTCGTCGGAGTCTTCAGGATCAGGAACGCGAACGGCGTGGGCTCCCACGGCTCGATCAACGCGGTCGTCGGCAACGGCGACGCAACCGGAGCCGCGATCGGACGGGTGAACGGCCCGGGCGGCCAGCTCGCCGCGACTCTCTCCTCACCGTTCGACCCTGCCGCCGGCTTCGGCGTCTCGTCGTCCGGCGAGCTCGGCACCGGAACGGCTGCGGGGACGGGCGTTGTGCTCAACGGCCCGTTCTGCCGGCAGTGGCACAAGCATCCGTTGCGCTGGTTGCACCGGCACATTCGGAACCATCACGGGTAGCGAACGACCGGTACCTGGCACCGCTGCAGCGGTGCCAGGTACCTGCCTCGTGTCGGTGTTACACCACGGCGTCCGCGATCACGAAGGCGGCGAACACCACGCTGATAACGCCGTTCATCGTGAAGAAGGCCGCGTCGAGGCGCCGCAGATCGCCCGGGCGCACGAGGGAGTGCTCGTAGGTCAGGAGCAGCGCGACGGCGGCGACACCGATCCAGTACAGGGCGCCGACATCGAGACCCAGACCCGCCGCGACGAGGAAGGCGACTGTCGCCGCGTGGGCCAGGCGTGCGCCGACGAAGGCGCCTTTCGGGCCGAAGCGCGTGACGATCGAGTGCAGTCCCTCCCGCCTGTCGATCTCCTCATCGAAGAGCGCGTAGAAGAAGTCGAAGCCGGCGACCCAGAACGCGACTGCGGCGCCGAGTATCCACGACTGCCAGGGGAGCCGTCCGGTGATCGCGACCCAGGCGCCGACCGGCGCGAGCCCGTCCACCGCCCCCAGCCAGAAGTGGCAGAGCCACGTAAAGCGTTTGAGGTAGGGGTAGACGACGAAGCCGACGACCGGGATCGGCCACAGCCAGCGGACGATCGGGTCCAGCTGCCAGACGGCCACGAGGAAGAGGGCCAGCGATGCAAGC
>DATBBH010000058.1:0-3370 GCA_036271075.1 Gaiellaceae bacterium
GCCGTGCACTACGGCCCACACGGCCCGATCGACGTACAAGCAGCAGGCGCCGACGTGCTCATCTGCTCCCCATACAAGTTCTACGGGCCGCACTTGGGCCTCGCATACGTCCGCAGGGAGCTCGCGGAGCGCCTTCGTCCGTACAAGGTGAGGCCCGCTGATGACTTCCCGGTCGGTCATCGATTCGAGACCGGGACCCTCGCCCATGAGTTGCTGGCGGGCTTCGTCGCCTGCGTCGACTATCTGAACGAGATCGGGTGGGACTTCGTCCTCGAACACGAGCTCGCGCTCGGTCAGCGGTTCCTCGACGGGCTTCCCGAGCGCTGTCGTCTCCACGGGATAGACGGGATGGACGCAAGGGTGCCGACGTTCGCGATCAACGTCGAGGAGATCGCACCCGTTGACGTTGCAACGCGCCTCGGCGAACGGGGCTTCGCCGTCTGGGACGGCAACTACTACGCCGTCGAGATCATGAGGCGACTCGGTTTGCCGAACGGTGCTATACGCATCGGCATCGTCCACTACAACACCGCGGACGAGGTCGACCGCCTGCTCGCGGCACTCGACGAGCTCTAGTAGGGATAGGCCTCGCCGGCCGCCTCGGCCCACGGTGAGCCGGGCTCGCGCCGGATCGGATCCGGGTTGACGCCGCGGGCGTCGGCGACCGCCAACGTCAAAAGGTGGAAGCGCACGATGTCGACGACGGGGTGCACCGTCGGCACGAGCGTCGTCTCGCAGCCAAGCCGCTCGAGGGCAGCCACCGCGTCGTGCGCCCGGTCGGCGACACGGCCCTCACCTTCGAGGACGAATGCGCGCATCGAGTCGTCGATCGCCGCGAGATGCCCGTGCAGCAGCTGCTCCAGATGGTGCGCCTCGGCCGGAACGTGCGCGCCCTCGCGCAGCTTGAGCACCGCCTCCTGCGCGGTCGGCCAATCGCGGCCTGCCCCGGCGACGATGATCTTGTCCTGAGCCGGTGCGGCGACCTCGAGATGAAGTGCCTCTTCGACTGCATCCGGCAGCCAGGCAATGTCGTCCCCGTTCAGCGCAGCGATTGCCGCCACCGCGCACGTGTAGCTCGCCGTGTGGCACCACGACCGCTCCAGCTCGGGCGTGCAGACGATCACCTCATCCGCGGCCTGCGCGAGCGGCGAGACGGCCTGGCCCGTGACGAGCCAGACGTCGCCGCCGAACCAGCGCTCGGCCTCCATCGTCAGGGCCGTCTCACCCTCGTGGGAAACGCAGACCATGATGTCGGCGCTGGGCGGGCTGAGCACGGCTTCGAGCGCCTGCATCGCGAAGCCGCCTGTCTGCGCGGCGTGGAACGACGTGCCGCAGCCCGTGAAGACGACGCGCGCCTGATCGGGCAGCTGCGGGCCGGTCGGCACCCCCCGCAGCCACTCGGGTTGCGCAAAGACCGCACGCTTCGTCTCGCCTGGCATAGCCACCTCTATACCATCGCGAGAACCACCGAAGGAGACGGAGCGAATGAACGTGTACGAGCGCAACACCCTGTCGAACGGCCTGCGCGTGCTGACCGCGCCACTTCCTCACGCCCAGTCGGTGGCCTGCTACATCATGCTCGCGGCCGGTTCGCGCTACGAGGATGCGACAAACCGCGGCATTGCGCACTTCGCGGAGCACATGTTCTTCAAGGGAACGGAGAAGCGCCCGACCGCGCGCGACCTGTCGATGGAGGTCGACAAGATCGGCGGCGAGTTCAACGCGTTCACGTCCAAGGAGTACACGGGCTACTACATCCGGTGTGCCGGCGAGCAGCGCGACACGGCGCTCGACGTGCTCGTCGACATGTTGCGCAACTCGAAGTTCGACTCGGACGAGCTCGAGCGCGAGAAGGGCGTGATCATCGAAGAGATGAACATGTACATCGACACGCCGCGCGACTACGTCTCGTCGCTGTACGAGGAGCTGCTGTTCGGCTCGAACCCGCTCGGCTGGGAGACGCTCGGGTCGAGAGAGACGATCAAGGACGCGTCGCGTCAGACGTTCCTCGACTACCTCGGCCGTTGGTACACACCCGAGCGTATGGTGGTCGGCGTCTCCGGCATGATCGGCGACGACCTGCTCCCGACACTCGAGGGCCTGCTCGGCAACCTGTCGGGCAACGGCACCGGCTCACCGACGCCCGCGCAGGTCGAGCGCTCCTCCGAGCCAAAGGTTCGCGTCCATAGCAAGGACTCCGACCAGGCCAACGTCTGCCTCGGCTTCCCGAGCTACCCGATCGACCATCCGGACCGCTACGCGCTGCAGTTGCTCGGCACCGTCCTCGGCACCGGCATGTCGTCACGCCTCTTCCTGGAGGTTCGCGAACAGCGCGGTCTCGCCTACTACGTGTATGCGCTCAACAGCTCGTTCACCGACGCAGGCACGCTCTACTCGCAGGCGGGTGTCGATCTGCACCGCGCCGAAGAGGCCGTCGAGGTGATCGCGACGGAGTTCCGCAAGCTCGCCGACGAGGCCGTGCCCGCGGAGGAGCTCGAGAAGGCGCGCGCGCTCGCCAAGGGCCGTTTCGTCTTGCAGACCGAGAGTCCGAACGGCCTGATCATGTTCGGCCTGCGGCGCGAGGTGCTCGAAGGCAAGGCTGCCGAGCCGACAGAGGTGCTCGCAGGCCTCGACGCCGTCACCGCGGACGACGTGTTGCGCGTCGCGCAGGACGTGATCGGCGGTCAGGGCATGCGCCTCGCGGTGATCGGCCCCTTCGACGACCCGTCTAAGTTCGAAGCGCTGCTCTAGACCGTCGCGAGATCGGCTTCGACGTGCTCGCGGTCTTCGGCGTCGACGATCTCGACCGAGCGCGCCAGCTCGAGGTAGCTCTCGGCCGCATCGTCGTCGCCGGCGAGCCTGCTTGCGCGCGCGAGTGCCTCGTACGAGAAGGCGAGATCCCAATCGCCGAGCGCATGTCGCCGGCACCACTCGAAACAGCTCTCGGCGTGGTGCAGCGCCGGCTCGGGCCGGCCGACGAGCGTATAGACGCGCGACACCAGCCATTCGCCACGTGCGCGGTTCTCCGGCTTGCACTCGGGAGCGACGGCCCAGTGGTAGTTCGAGGCGTGCGCCATGTGCACCATCAACTCATCGTCGGAGCGTGACTCGATCAGGCGCCATGTCCCATTGAAGAGATCGACGCCGAGCTGACGTTCCGCGCTCACGAGAAGAAACGGCGCACGCCGCGGAAGTCGTTCGTCCGCACGGGGACGATGCGCACCTCGCTCGCCGAGTTCGGTGCCTCGATCATCTGCCCCCCGCCGATGTACATCGCGACGTGGCCGACGACAGGGTGCTCGTAGAAGAGAAGGTCACCGGGCTGCATCTTCGCGAGTGAGACCGGCGTTCCTGATGCGAATTGCGCATC
>DATBBH010000059.1:0-2794 GCA_036271075.1 Gaiellaceae bacterium
CGCGGCGCACTCGGCGTCGACGACGAGCCCCGCAACGGGTTCGAGCGCATCAGCGTGTCCTTCCGGGTCACCGGAGATGCGCCCGACGACAAGCTCCGCGAGGTCGTCGAGCGCGCGAAGGCACGTTCAGCGGTCTACGACATGGTCACCAACGGCGTGCCGGTCGCCGTCGAGGTGGCCACCGACTAAAGGCTCGTACCGCGTCTCGTGGCCGGGGCCCGATGCCCCGACCACGAGGCGCACGACGAGCGGATTGGAGATTTCCCGGCCATGCCGATCGAACTGACAGCCCACACCGCCCCCGGCGCCCGCCTCGTGTCGATTGCCGAGGAGCTCTCCGAGCTGCTCGGCGCGCGCGCCGCCGAGCACGACCGCAATCGCACCTACCCGTTCGAGGCGATCGACGAGCTCAAGGCAGCCGGCTACTTTGCCGCGCCCGTTCCCGTTGAGCTCGGCGGACTCGGCGTTTCCTCGACACGCGACCTCGTCGTGGCGTCGAGCCGACTCGCGCGGGGTGACGCCTCCGTGGCGATCGGCGTGAACATGCACCTGGTCGCCGTGCTCAACATGGTGCGCCGGTACCAAGTCGCGCTGGCGGCAGGGGCGGAGCGTCGCGCGACAGGCTTCGCGTCCTCGCTCGAGGAGATCGCCCGTAACGGCGTCGCCCTGGCCGCCGCGGTCAGCGAGCCAGGGCAGGACCTCACGCGCCCGGCAACGGTGGCCACCCGGACCGAGTCCGGCTGGCGGATCGACGGGCGCAAGATGTTCTGCACGATGTCCCCCGCCGCCACGCACCTCTACGTCGCGGTGCGCTATGCCGACGACGAGGGCGTGGAGCGCTACGCCTACGCCATGATGCCGACGGACGCGACCGGAGTCGTCGTGCACGACGATTGGGATGCGCTCGGCATGCGCGCCTCGGGCAGCAACTCCGTCTCGCTCAACGGCGTCGAACTACCAGAGTCCGGCGTGCGCGGGGGCTTCCGAGCGGGCGAGGCGCTGCCCTACATCGAGCGCAACTTGCACGCGGGTCTATTCCACGCCGCCGCCTCGCTCGGCATCGCCGAAGCGGCAGACCAAGTCGCGCGCCGGGCGCTCGCCGCGCGGATCGGGTCGCCTGCGGTCATCCGAAACACCCATCCCAAAACGAAAGGAACCAACCATGTCCCCCTACCTGTATCGCCGACTGATGGCGATGAAGCGCGCCGGGCTTCGCCCCCGCATATAGGCGGAACGAGCCCTCGGCCCGGCGTAATGAACGGCGCACTGCAGACTGAGACGTCGAGCGTCAGGACCGCGGTCGGGCGGATTGCCGCATTTGACCGCAGCGACGCCCGCGCGCGGATGCAGGTCGCCGACAACGCCATCGACCTCGCCGCCGCGCGTGGCGTCCTGTCGCGCGCGGCGGCGCTGATCGACGAGCACCGAGCCGCAAACCCGACATCCGACGGCACCGCGGACGAGCTGACGGCACTGTTCGCCGAAGCGCAGGCCGCCAAGGCGTTCACCGGCGAAGCCAGCACCCGCATCGTCGACCGCGCGCTCGCGCTCTCAGGCGGAGCGGGCTACCTCAACGCCAGCCCGCTCGCGCGCGCCTACCGCGACGTCAAGGCCGCGACCTTCATGCAGCCGCTCGGCGCCGACCGCGCCTACGACTACCTCGCCCACTTCGCACTCGGCGAACAGTCGCCGCTGCACTGACATGAGCCTCTCCGCTCCAGAGCAGGCCCCGGCAGCGCCCGATACGCGCGCATTCCGCGACGCGCTCGGCAGATTCACGACCGGGGTTGCGTTCGTCACCGCAGCGCCCGACGGCAAACCTGCGGGGCTGATCGTCAACTCGCTCTCATCGCTCTCGCTTGAGCCGCCGCTGGTCTCGTTCTCGCCAGCGCGAAGCTCGCTCACCTGGTCCCGCATGCGTCGCGCGGGGTGCTTCGGCGTGAACGTGCTCGGCCGCCAACACGAACTCTTCGTCGTACGCGCGGCTCCCGCAGGCGCAAACCGATTCGCCGGCCTCGACTGGAGGCCAGGGCGCAGCGGCGTGCCGCTGCTCACAGATGCCCTGGTCCGACTCGAGTGCGAGATCGTCGCCGAGCACGTCGCAGGCGACCACTGGATCGTCGTCGGGCAGGTCTTCGACCTGGACGTCTCGCCCGCGAGCGACCCGCTCGTCTTGTACGCCGGCGACTTCACCTCCCTGCAACCCCGAAGTAGACAGCCGGCACGCCAACCTAACACCACTGTTCTGTCACAAAACTCGCACAGCAGACCCGTATGAACCCTTACCTCACCTACACCATGGCCCTGGAACACAACGCAGAGCTGAGATGCGATGCAGAGATGTGGCGCGCGGCCCAAGCGTGGTTCACGCGACCCAGCGTAGATGCGCGGGTCGCGATCACGCGCCGCGACACAAGGAGGACGCGTGAGGCGTTGCCCGCAGGGGCTTCCAGAACAGACGAGTCTGATGGTCGCGCTCACAGTGGCAATCCGGGGATCCGGGGGAAGCTCCCACGCCAAACTAAGTACGGGCGCACCGACGCCAAGGGCGTAGCGGCGTCAGCAGGCAACCCCGCAATCCTTCCATTTCACCGGTCCGTGGGAGCCCGCGGGGCAGGACAGCTAAGTGGAGCTCAAACTGCTGCCAACCGCCGGATAGGATCAACGAACGGCGATGCGATCTGACGACCGCACGCTCGAGATGACTCGCGTGCTTCCAAGGGCTGGGTCGCTCGTGTACGCGGCGTTCAGCGACTCGAATCAACTAGCGAGATGGTGGGGGCCTGAGGGCTTC
>DATBBH010000060.1:0-17550 GCA_036271075.1 Gaiellaceae bacterium
CACCTCGTCCCGGTCGATCCCGACCTCCTTCGAGAGCTCGTCGGGCGTCAGGTGGTTGGCCATTTCGCTCCTTCCACGAAAAAGCCCGCCGCGCACAATGCGCTAGCGGGCTTGGATCTCCAGTTTGTCTGGGCGCAGGGCGGGGAGCTTCATGCTGCCGCCTGCCCTGTCGCCGTCCACCTCATAGTGACCCAACCATAATCGATCCACGTGACGGATGCGACCAATCTTCTGCCCGGGCTCGACGAGGTGGTCTACGAGCACCGGGGTGCGCGGATCCGGGCGTTCGTGGGCGGCGAGGGGCCGCCGCTGCTGCTCGTGCACGGCTACGGCGGCGCTGCCTGGAACTTCACCGAGCTGCAGCCGCACCTGCAGGGACGGCGCCTGATCGTCCCGGATCTCCCGGGGCACGGGGGCTCTGCGCCGCTGCCCGCCACGACGCTCCGCGGCTTCGCCGACGCCCTCGTCCCGCTCCTCGACGGCCCCGTGGACGTGCTCGGGCACTCGCTCGGCGGCGTGGTCGCGCTGCGGCTGGCGGAGCGGCACCCGGAGCTTGTGCGGCGGCTCGTGCTTGCGGCCGCCGCGGGAATCTCCAGCTCGACGCGGCGCACCGAGCTCACGATCGCCTTCCTGGGCCTGGTTCAGCCGGGGCGGATCGCAGGGCGCCGGGTCGACCGCATCGCATGCTCGCGCGGGCTGCGGCGGGCCGTCTTCGGGCTGTTCGAAGTGTCGAACCCTGATCTGCTCACCGAGCGGGCGGTGCACGGGTTCCTGCGCGCGCCGCTCATGCACACGGATGCGATGGGCGCCGGCCTCGCGCTCGTCGCCGACGACCCGCGCCGGGATCTCGACCGCGTCCGGTGCCCGGTGCTCGTTCTGTGGGGCGCGCGGGACCGGCAGGTGCCGCTCGAGGACGGATTCGAGTACGCGCGCCGCTTGCGAGCACCGCTCCGCGTGATCGCCGATTGCGGCCACCTCCTCATCGGCGAACGGCCGGACGTGTGCGCGCGGGCTGCGCTGGAGTTCTTTGGCTAGCCGCTAACCTGTCGGGCGTCTCGGGGTGTGGCGCAGCCTGGTAGCGCGCTCCGTTCGGGTCGGAGAGGTCCGGAGTTCAAATCTCCGCACCCCGATAAGCGCGGGGGAACCATGTTTCCCCCGCGGGCCCCCTTCTTCCTCGTTGTGTTGCGGCGAGGGGGAGGGTGGCCCGGGACCTTGGCTCGACGAGGGCGTTCGCTGTGGTCGAGGCACGGGCGGAGCCCGCACCTCGACCTTGAAGCTAGTCGACTGTCCGCACCTTGTCCCAGGCAAGCGGAACGAACCAGAGGGCAGCTCCCAGCGCGCCCCCGACCGCGAGGATCGTCGTCGGCGCGATCGCCGTTGCCGCGAGGCCGGCGAGAACGAAGCCGACCGGCGTGAGGCCGAGCGACCCGAAGAAGTCGAAGCTCATGACACGCGAGAGCAGGTGCTCCGGCACGAGCTCGGTGATCAGCGTCAACCAGGCTGCGATCCCGATCCCGATCCAGAGCCCACGCCACGCAACTGCCGCGACCGCGAGCGCGTACCAGGGCGAGAGCGCGACGACGACGATGCCGAGGTCGTTGATGCCGAACGCCGCAAAGCAGATCGCCACCCGCCACTTGCGCGGATGCCAGCGCGCCCAGATCAGCGAGCCGCCGACCATGCCCGCGGCCATCGCACTGAAGAGCAGGCCGTACGAGCCGACGCCACGGTGATAGTGCGTCTGGACGACGCGCGGCAGCAACGTCGTGAACGGCGCCATGGCGATCATCAGGATCACCATCGCGGCGGCGATGCCGGTCCAGATCCACGGCACGCTGATCACGTAACGGAAGCCGACGGCGAGCTCCTTGCGCACGCCGAGTTGCGCGCTCGGCTGAATTGCGCGCGGCCGCGCGAGCCAGAGCGCCCCGGCCGAAACGAGGAACGATGCGCTGTCGAGGCCCCACACGACCGTCGGGCCGGCCGTTCCGTACAGCACCGCTGCGATCGCCGGACCGGCGATCGCGCTGCCGTTGCGCGCGATGCCGAGCCATGAGTTGGCCGATGGCAGGATCGGCTGTTCGACGACGAGCGGGACGATGCCGCCGAAGGCGGGCTGGAAGAAGCCGTCGGCGAGACCGAAGCACACCGCGAGTGCGAACACGCTCGCCAGGCTCAGGTGCCCGGTCGCATCGATCACACAGAACACGAGCATGACCACGGCCCGCGCGAGGTCGGAGCCGATCATCAGCAGCCGCCGTGAATATCGGTCGGCCAGCACGCCGCCCAAGAGCAGCGTCGTCAAGGTGGCAAGCGACTCGAGCCCGAGGACGAAGCCGAGCGAGCTCGCCTTGCCCGTCAGGTTCGTGACGCGCCAGCCGAGCGCGACGATGAATGCGGCGTCGCCGACGAACGAGATCGTCTGGCCACCCCACAGCAGGCGGAAGTCACGGCTTCCGAATGCAGCGAGCGTCCCTGCGCGTGGCTCGGTCACCGCGGGAGGCTATCGTCGGCCCGTGCTCAGAGCCGTTGTGTTCGACGTCGACTTCACGATCGCCAGGCCCGGCCCCGACCTCGGCCCCGATGGTTACGCACGGCTCGGGCAGCGTCATGGCCTCGACCTCGATTCGGCGCGCTACGACGAGGCTCGGCGCGCAGCGTTCGCGACACTGAAGCGACACCCCGAGCTCGACCACGACGAGGAGATCTGGGTGCTCTTCACGCAGCGGATCATCGAAGGGATGGGTGGCACCGGCGACACGTACGCCGCGGCGGTCGAGATGGAGGGTGCCTGGGCGCACGCACAGCACTTCGAGCTCTACGACGACGCGCTCTCCGCGCTCGAGGCGCTGCGCGCGAGTGGGTTGAAGATCGGCCTGCTCTCGAACACCGCGCGCGATCTCGACGAGTTCGTCGCGCACCATGGGTTGACCGTCGACGCCGTGCTTACGTCGCGGGCGCACGGCAAGACGAAGCCACACGAGACGATCTTCCGTCGCATGCTCGAGCTGCTCGGCGTCGAGCCCGAGGAAGCCGTCATGGTCGGCGACACGCTCGAGGACGACGTCGAAGGCGCGCTCGCGGTTGGCATGGGCGCCGTCCTGGTCGACCGCGAGGGGCGGTATCCGAGCGGGCGCGAACGGCTGAACGATCTTCGCTCGCTGCCCGCGGCACTCGGTCTCGACCATCTACAGTCAACGCCGTGAGTTGGCTCATCTGGGTCGTCGTGGCAGTGGCCTTGGCGATCGGCGAGGTGCTGACGCCGGGCCTCTTCTTCCTCGGCCCTGTCGCACTCGCCGCCGCAGTTGCGGCAGTCGCGTCGCTGCTCGGCGCGGGAGCGGTCGGCTCGTTTGCAGTCTTCATCGTCTGCTCTGTCGCGTCGCTGGCGCTGCTGCGCCCGATTGCCCGGCGCCACGTCCGCATGCCGACGCTCTCGCGCACCGGAACTGACGCCCTGGTCGGTCGCAAGGGCGTGGTGACGCAGCGGGTCGACGCCGTCGGTGGACGCGTTCGCATCGGCGGCGAGGAGTGGTCCGCACGCTCGTACCTCGACGGAGAGGTCTTCGCCGAAGGACAGACCGTCGACATCATCCAGATCGAGGGCGTCACCGCTCTCGTCGCCGAATAGGAGACCTGCCCGTGCTGCTTCTGATCTTGCCCCTCGTCATCGTCCTCTTCGTGTTGCTCACGATCTGGAAGACCGTTCGTGTGATCCCGCAGGCACGCGCCGGCGTCGTCGAGCGCCTCGGACGCTATTCCCGCACGCTGACGCCGGGACTCACGCTGGTGATTCCCTTCGTCGACCGCGTCAGGCCGCTGCTCGACCTGCGCGAGCAAGCCGTCTCGTTCGATCCTCAGCCGGTGATCACGGAGGACAACCTCGTCGTCAGCATCGACACGGTCATCTACTTCCAGATCACCGACCCGAAGTCCGCGACGTACGAGATCGCCAATCCCGTCAACGCGATCGATCTCTTGGCAGTGACGACGCTGCGCAACGTGATCGGGGGAATGACGCTCGAGGAGACGCTCACCTCCCGCGAGACGATCAACGACACCTTGCGCGGCAACCTCGACGAGGCGACCGGCAAGTGGGGCATCCGTGTTCACCGCGTCGAGCTGAAGTCCGTCGATCCGCCGCCTTCGATCAAGGACACGATGGAGAAGCAGATGCGGGCGGATCGTGAGAAGCGTGCCGCGGTGCTGCAGGCCGAGGGGATCAAGCAGGCGGCGATCCTCACCGCCGAAGGTGAGAAGCAGTCTGCGATTCTGAAGGCCGAGGGGCAGCGTCAGGCGGCGATCCTCGCTGCGGAAGGTCAGGCGAAGGCGATCGACACCGTCTTCAAGGCGATCCACGAGGGAAACCCCGATCCCCAGCTCCTGGCCTACCAGTATCTCCAGGTTCTGCCCCAGATCGCGCAGGGGGATGCGAACAAGATCTGGGTGATCCCGAGCGAGCTCACGTCCGCCCTCGGGCGCCTTTCCGAGCGCGTGCTCCCTCAAGCGGGGGACAAGTCGGATACAACGTAGGGGCGCGGCTGCCGATGACCCGGTAGTTGCCCCTTCTCCTGAAGCGCCTCCTCAACATCCTCTTCGTCCTCGCGGCTCTCGTGGTGACGGCGCTCGTCGTGCGGCATTTCGCGCATTCGGGCTGGCCGCTCCACCACGCGAACTTCTGGCTCGTCGGGCTGGCGGGACTGATCCTGCTCGGCGCGTACGGCGCGAAGGCCTGGGGCTGGTCGAGACTGTTCCGCACCGGCCAGCGTCCCGCAGTGCTGACGCTTGCCGCCGCGGGCGGCGCCGCGTCGGTCGGCGGGATCGCGCTGCCGGGCCGCTTCGACGAGGTGATCCGGGTCGCCGTGGTGCGTAGGTGCAGACGCCGGAGGGCGAGCATCGGCGCAGTCGCTCTGTCGCTGTTCCTGCTCGGGCTGCTCGACAGCGCGGCGCTGGCGCCACTCGCGTCGGTGGCGATCGCGATCGCGCACGTCCAGGGTTGGATGCAGCTCGGCCTCATCGTGGTCGCCGTCGCCGGCGTCGCCGCCGCGGCCGTCGTCGTGGCTCTGCCGCGACTCGCGCATCACGGGCTGTTCTCGCGCTTCAAGTTCGCCCGCTGGGTCGGAGACAATGCGACACCGCCCCGTGAGGCCGTGTGGGCGTGGCTGGCCGTCGCGACGTCCTGGGTGCTCCGCACGCTGGCGATCTTCGTCCTGCTCGCCGCACTAGGGTTCGGCGTCGACTTCGCCCTTGCGCTCGCGTTCGTCTGTGCGGCGTCCGCCGCTGCGGTCCTGCCCGTCGCTCCTGCCGGGGCTGCAATGCAGGCCGGCGCGGGCGCCGCAATCCTGATCGCGTCAGGCGTGCACGCGAACGACGCAGTGGCATTCGGCATCGCCGCCCAGGCACTGCTCATGGCGGCCGGCGCCGCCTTCGTGCTTGCACTGGCCGCGTGGCACGCGCAAGGCCGGATTCAGCAGCTCACGCGCTAGACGAGAGCTCGGCGGCAGCTTCGGCGAGCGTCAGCACAGGTCCGACGCAGGTGTCCTGGCCCTCGAGCAACGCACGCCAATCCTGCAGCGAGCGCGAGCGGAAGAGCTCAGCCAGCTCGGGTAGCTCGGGCTCGAACGCCCGGTCGACCAGGTCGGGGCGTTCCAGCAGTGCGCAGAGGTTTCGCCAGAACTTCGGCTCGAGCGCCGCCACCGTCAAGTGCCTGCCGTCGGACGTCTGGTAGATCCGGTAGCACGCGACGCCGCCGGTGAGCAGGCGCGGCACCGGCTCGCCGGCGAGCCGGTGCGCGACGAAGCGGTGGGTGTTGTGCGTCATCGAGACGACGATCCGCGCCCCGCGCCCGGTGCGCTCGCGCTCGAGCAGAGCAGCGAGCACCTCGATGACGGCGCCTTGCGCGCCGGCTGCGAGATCGGCGACCTGCACCGGCGGAACGGCCGGAGCGGTGTCGGCCAGAGCACCCGAGTAGCCGAGGTAGTTCAGGTCGTGACCCGCGTCCTGCGCACGGGGTGGGCCGGCGCCGTACCCGGTGATCGAGCAGAGAATCGCGGTCGCGGGCAGGTCGACCTCGAGCCGCTCCCAGACGCCGGGGCGAAAGCCTTCGAGCACGACATCGGCGTCTGCGACGAGTGCGGGAGCCGGTGCCGTGCGCGCGTCCCAGGACACGATCTCCTTGCCGTCGTTCAGTGCGTGGTACCAGCCGGCGGGCATCGGGTCGCCCTCCGGCGGCTCGACTTTCACGACGCGTGCGCCGAGCCGCAGCAGCTCGCGACTCGCGAACGGTCCCGGGAGCTGGCGCGTGAAGTCGACGACCGTGACCCCGGTGAGCGAGCCCATGGGTGCCGATTATGCTCCGTGGGATGGCCGAGCAGACGTTGGACAGGCGCAGGGAGCTGCTCGATGCAGCCGCGACCGTGTTCGCGCGGAAGGGCTTCCACTCGTCGCGCGTCGGCGACATCGCCGAAGAGGCAGGTGTCGCACATGGGCTGCTCTACCACTACTTCCGGTCGAAGGAAGAAGTGCTCGAGACGATCTTCCGGGAGACCTGGGGCGTGCTGGTGCTCGAGACGCAACGGATCGAGGAATCGGGTGCGCCGCTCCGGGAACAGCTGCGGCGTTTCGCCCGCATCTATCTCGGCTCGTGGTTGATCACGCCCGAGGCGATCTGCGTGCTCGTGCGCGAGATCGGGCGCAGCCCGGATGTCGGCAGCCGGGTCGACGAGATCCGGGCCGTGTTCCTCGGCCTGGCCCGCATGATCGGGGCCGCAAAGGAGCGCGGTGAGGTGCGCGCGGACTGCGATCCCGTGCTTGCCGCGTGGGTCGTCTACGGCTCGCTGGAGGAGATCCTGACCGGTTGGGTGCTCGGACAGCTGCCGGGCGCCGAGGGAGACGTCGAGCGGGCGGTTTCGACAGTCGTGGACGTCGCGCACGCGGGACTCGCAGCGTGACCGAGATCGTCAACCTGCTTGCGCTCGAGCTCGCTGCCTACGACGAAGGCCCGGAGGGCCGTCGGTTCCGCATGCATTCCATCGGGCGCGACGTCGACGCGTCGCTGACGGGCATGAGCGTCTACGAGCTCGAGCCGGGCGAGGCGACCTGGCCCTACCACTTCGAGCTCACCGAAGAGGAGTGGCTGATCGTGATCACCGGCGAGGTGACACTGCGCACGCCGGACGGCGAGCGCATCCTCCGCGCCGGGGACACCGCTTGCTTTCCGGCGGGAGCTGCGGGCGCGCACGCCGTGCGCAACGCAAGCGCTTCGCCCGCTCGCTTCGCAATGCCGTCGAGCGGTGAGCGGTACGGAGGCGCCACGGTGTATCCCGACAGCGGCAAATACCGGCTCTCCGGGCCGGGCTTCCGGCACCGCGCGAAGCTCGGTGAGCCCCTCGAGTACTGGGAGGGCGAGCCCTGAACGACGCCAACCTCTTCAGCGTCGAGGTGCAGAAGGACGCCGACGATCCCGACGGCTACAACACGTCCTACGCACGCGTCGGGGCGCTGGTCGGGGGCGAACAGCTCGGGCTGTCGGTGTACGAGCTGCCGCCGGGCCAGAGCATCTGCCCATATCACTACGAGAACGCCGAGGAGGAGTGGCTGATCGTGCTCGTCGGGCGGCCGACGATGCGTACGCCTGACGGCGAGCGGGAGCTGCAGCCGTGGGACTGCGCGCACTTCCCGACCGGCGAGGGGGGCGCGCACAAGGTGACGAACCGGACCGATGAGACTGTGCGTGTCTGCGTCTGGGCGAACCGCCTGGCCGTCGCGACGTCGGTCTACCCCGACTCGCAGAAGGTGGGCGCGTGGCCGCCCGGCAAGCTCTTCCGCCTGGCCGACGCGGTTGACTACTGGGAGGGGGAGGCGTTGCGCGACGCCTCCCCCTCGTGAGGGCTACGGCGCCGGAACTGCGACGCGGTTCGCCGGGACGATCTGCGGCTGGAAGGCGAAGACGTCACGGCTTTGCGGGTCGATGAGTGCCTTGACCCAGTGCACGTCGTTGATCCCGTTCGCCTGGTTGTCGCCGAACGTCTCGACCCGCGTGAAGTTCTCGAGCCGCCTGCCGGTCGAGTCCTGCAGCGGCTTGTCGACACGGAAGTAGTGTGAGTCGCCGTGCACGAGGACGACGGGCTTCTTGAAGGCGACCGTCAAGTCGCGCAGCTTGGTCAGGATCGACTGGAACCCGTCCGGGGTACCGTCGGTCTCGGCCAGCGTCTTCGGGTTGCGCAACGGCGCGCGGGTCCCGTCGCTCCCGTCGAAGCCGGGGTCGGCCTGCCACACGATCATCACGCCTGCCGAGCCCTGCGCGGTCGCCTCGTCGAACGTGTCTTGCAGCCACTGGAGGTCGGCGGCGTTCCGGGCCGCGTACTCGGGCGGGTCGCCGACGGGATCGGGCGCGCCGCTGCCACTCGAGCAGAGGTTGTTGCACGTTCCCTGGACGTCCAGCGTCGCAAAGGTGACCTTGTGGAACGTCCAGCGGCGGTTCTCGACGCAGGGCGTCGGGAAGTAGGGGCCGGCCGTCGAGCCCGGCGTCGTGTTCGTCGTCCCGACGCACTCCGGCGTCGACTGAACCTCGGCCTGCATCGTCTTCTGCCCGAACGACCGGTCGGTGGCGAAGAGGACCTGCCGCTCGTGCTGCAGCCGCTCGAGCTCGTTGTAGGACCCGTTGGACGGGCGGTCGCAGTCGGTCCAGTCGTTGTCGCCCGGCGTGAAGAACGCCGGCTGCTGCAGCGAGTTGAAGTACCCGATGGCTTGCGTGTAGAGCGCGTCGCTACAGGTCGTCGGCGTCGTTGAGCCCGGGGTGCCGCTCCCGGCCTTCAGGTCGCCGTCGTGGATCGAGAACGAGATGTCCGAGTTGTTCATGTCGGCGATCAGATTCGGGACGCCGACCTGCGCCTGCACGTCGGAATACGGGAAATCGCCCCACAGCCCGACGGTGAACTCGAATGTCTTGTTGTTGGTCGATCCGTTCCCGCCGACCGCGACTCCTGCGGCGAGTGCAGCGGCCACGAGCACGGCCAACGCGACCCAGTGGGTCCTACGCATTTGCGCTTCCTCCCCTGACGATTGACTGACGCGGGCGAGGCTACGTCGGACGCTGGTTACGGCGTGGTGACCGAGCGGTGACTAAGAAGCTAAGCGTGAACCGGCGAGAGCGCCGGCGCCCAGGAGCAGATCGGCGACGCCTCTCCGCTGCTGCCGTTGAGGCGGCGGTACCCCAGGGCGTGCTCGGCCTGCATCATCTTGTGAATCTGCGTTGTGCCCTCGTAGATGATCGGCGCGCGCGCGTTGCGGAAGTAGCGCTCGATGCCGTACTCGCCGGAATAGCCGTACGAGCCGAACACCTGGATGGCGAGATGCGCGGCCTCGAACGCCGACTCGGTCGCGTGCCACTTGGCGAGTGAGGTCTCGCGCGTGTTGCGCTTGCCCTCGTTCTTCATCCACGCGGCCTGCATGACGAGCAGCTTCGAGGTCTCGTAGCCGAGCACCATCTTTGCGATCATGTCCTGCACGAACTGGTACTTGCCGATCGCCTGGCCGAACGTCTCGCGCTCCCGCGCATAACCGACCGACCGCTCGAGGCACGCACGCACGACGCCGCACGCGCCTGCGGCGACGGTGAACCGCCCCTGGTCGAGCGAGTGCATCGCGATCTCGAATCCCTGCCCCTCTTCGCCGATCAGATTCTCGGCCGGCACCTCGAGGTTCTCGAAGAAGAGCTCCCCGGTCGAGCCCGCCCAGATGCCGAGCTTGTGCTCGGTGTCCTGCGTCGTGAAGCCCTTCATGCCCTTCTCGAGCACGAAAGCACTGATCCCCTTGTGACCCGCCGCGGGATCCGTCTTCGCGAAGACGAGTGCGTGGTCGGCGACCGAGGCGTACGAGATCCAGTTCTTCTGGCCGTTGAGGACGAACACATCGCCCTCACGACGGGCCGTCGAGCGCATCGCGGCGACGTCCGAGCCTGCAGCCGGCTCCGTCAAGCCGAAGCAGGCGAGCTTCTCGCCCTTCGCCTGCGGCGTCAGCCAGCGCTGCTTCTGCTCCTCAGTGCCGTACTTGAGCAGCGAGAGCGAGTTCAGGCCGACGTGCACGGAGATCAGCGTCCGGAACGCCGCTTCGCCGCGCTCGATCTCCTCGCAGGAGAGAGCCTCCGCCACGAAGTCGAGCCCGGCGCCGCCATATTCCTCAGGGATCACGATGCCGAGGATCCCGAGCTCGGCCATGCCCTCGATCAGCTCCAGGTCGAGCTTGTGGTCGATGTCGTTCTGAATCGCGACGGGCAGGACCCGTTCGTCCACGAAGGCCCGGACGGTGTCCTGGATCAGGCGCTGCTCGTCGGTGAGCTCGAAATCCATCGGTCGCAGCCTAGCGGGCGGGTGCGGCCCCGCTTGCGAGGGCTGCGGGTGCCCGCTACTGTGGTTGACTGACTAGTCAATCAACGACCTCGATCGACCCAGGGAGCACTGACATGGCCGCCACAGAGCAGGCCGTCGCGGGCGGCGTCTCGTTCGCCCTGACGGATGAGCAGAAGGAACTGCGCGCCCTCGCGCGCGAGTTCGCAACCAAGGAGATCCGCCCCGTCGCGGCCGAGCACGACGTGCACATGCGGCACCCCGCCGAGGTGATTGCCAAGGCGCACGAGGTCGGGCTGATGAACCTGCACGTCCCGACCGAGTACGGCGGCCCCGGCTTGAACACCTTCGACGGCATGCTGGTCGGCGAGGAGATCAACTGGGGTTGCACGGGCATCGGCACCTCGATCGGGGCGAACGGCCTCGGCGCAGGCCCGGTGATCATCGCCGGCAGCGACGAACAGAAGGCGACGTGGCTGCCGCCGCTGCTCGAGTCGCCGATTCTCTGCTCCTTCGGGCTCTCCGAGCCTGAAGCTGGGTCGGACGTCGCGCGCCTGAAGACGACCGCCGAGCGGCGCGGGGACGAATACGTCCTCAACGGCTCGAAGACGTTCATCACGAACGCCGGCTACGCCGACTGGACGGTCGTGTTCGCGAAGACCGATGTGACGAAGGGGCATCGCGGCATCTCCGCGTTCATCGTCCCGATGGACACGCCCGGCGTGACGATCGAGCAGCACCTCGACAAGATGGGGCAGCGTGCGACGGACACCTCCGCGTTCGCGCTTCAGGACGTCGTCGTTCCGGCCGCCAACCGGCTGGGCGAGGAAGGTCAGGGCTTCAAGCTGGCGATGCAGACCCTCGACTTCACGCGGCCCGGCACTGCAATCGGTGCTGTCGGCGTCGCACAGGCCGCCTACGAGCTTTCGGTCGAGTACGCGAAGGAGCGCGTCACCTTCGAGATGCCGATCGCCATGCACCAGGGAGTCAGCTTCATGATCGCCGACATGGCAACGGAGATCGAGGCCGCGCGCTTGCTGACGTGGCAGGCGGCGTGGCACCACGATCGTGGCGAGCGCGCGACTCTGTACTCGTCGTTTGCGAAGCGGTTCGCCGCAGACACCGCGATGAAGGTGACCACCGACGCGGTGCAGGTCTTCGGCGGGTACGGCTACATGAAGGAGTACCCGGTCGAGAAGCTGATGCGCGACGCGAAGCTGTTCCAGATCTACGAGGGCACCTCGCAGATCCAACGGCTCGTGATCGCCAAGGAAATCTTCCTGCCGCGCGGGTAGATTCGCAGCTAGATGCCAATCGAGATCGATCTAGCGGGCCGGGTGGCGTTCGTCACCGGCGGGTCGCGCGGGCTGGGACGTGCGGACGCGCTGACGCTCGCACGTGCCGGAGCGGACGTCGTGATCGCCGATCTGCTCGTGGAGTCGGAGCTGTCCGAAGAAACCGACTCCTACGGTCCTCTGGCGCAGGTGGCTCGCACCCAGGGCCTCGTCGGCACCGAGTCGGCAGCCGACGAGATCCGCGCGATGGGCCGTCGCGCCATCGCAGTCCGTTGCGACGTGACCGACCGCGACCAGGTGGCGTCTGCGGTGGGGCGCGCCGTCGAGGAGCTCGGCTCCGTCGACATCCTGATCAACAACGCGGGCACCCTCGATCACGTCGGGCAGTTCCCGGACCAGCGCCCGGAGCTTTGGGAGCGTGACCTGCGAGTCAACCTGACCGGGGCGTTCAATTGCGCGCAGGCCGTGTGGCCGCACATGAAGGAGCGGCAGTGGGGCCGCATCGTCAACATGGCGTCGGTCGCCGGCACGTTGGGTGGTTTCGGCCAGGCGTCCTACTCGACGACCAAGGCAGGTGTCCTCGGGCTGACGAAGACGCTCGCGATGGAAGGCGGGCGCCACGGGATCACGGCGAACGCCATCGTGCCGGGGATCATCGGCACCGAGGCCTTCCACATGGCGAACTCGTCGATGAACGAGCGGATCGCCAGCCGAACGGTCTTCAAGCGGCCGGGGGAGCCACAGGACATCGCGAACGCGATCGCGTTCCTCTGCTCCGATCTCGCCTCGTACGTGACCGGCATCGAGCTCAACGTCTCGGGCGGCGTCGAGCTGTTCGTCTTCTAGGCCCTACGCCGCTACCATGGCGCGGGCCGTGGCTGCGTCGTCTTCGGCCGTCCGCGGGCGTACGATCGTCCGCTCCCGCTTCTGGAAGAGGGTCGCGATTCTGGCGATCGGGGCGGGGGTGCTCGCGGTCGGCGTTCCGCTTTTGTTCGCCGGTTCCCCAGACCGGCTCGCTGACGGAACCAAAATTGCGGGCGTCGACGTCGGCGGGTTGAGCCCCAAGCAGGCGCGGGTGTTGCTCGAGCGGCGCGCAACGCGGCTCGCCGACGTGCCGGTGACCTTCCTTGCCGGCGGCCAGAAGTTCTCGATCACGCCGCATGCGATGGGCGTTGAGGTCGACTGGCGTGCCGCGACCTCGGCGGCGGCCCAGCAGGGTGGTGGCGTCGGCGTCGTGCGCGGCTACCGCAGGCTCGAGCTTCAACTCTTCCCACAGGATGTCGCACCACCGATTCACACCTACGCCGCGGCGCTCGACTACGAGCTCGGACTGCTCAGCCATGCGATCGACACCCCGCATCACCAGGCTGCTCTCGTGCGCCGTGGGCTGCACATCACGATTGCCCCGGGCAAGACCGGCCGCGTTCTCGACCGGGCCGCGGCGCGGTCGGTGCTCGTCAGCTCGCTGGCCTCGTTCTCGCGCGCGCCCGTTCAATTGCCGGTTCTCATCGACGCGCCTCAGGTCACGGTCAGCTCGTTGCTGAGCGCTCAGCGTCGCGCCTCGCAGGTCATCTCGGCGCCCCTCACCCTCGTCGCCGGCCCGACTCGCTTCCGCGTTCCACGCTGGCGTCTCGCCAAGCTGCTCGACCTCGGGACGATGCGGCTCGTGGGGCCCGCGGCCGATGCTTTCTTCGCGCGCCTCGAGCGCTCGGTCGACCGGCCCGCGAAGGATGCTTCCTTCGCCGTGCACAATGGGATGGTCAGCGTTGTCCCGTCCCAGCCGGGCATCACGCTCGACGTGCCGCGCTCTGCCGCTGCAGTGCTCGCAGCGGCCGAGCGGCCTACGAATCGAGTTGCTTCGCTCGTGTTCACGACGCAGCAGCCGGGCCTCACGACGGCCGCCGCGCGGGCGATGGGGATCTCGGGGACCGTGGGCAGCTACGAAACGCTCTACGGCGGCGACCCCAACCGCATTCACAACGTGCAGCTCGTCGCCCATCTCATCGACCACAAGCTGATCGCGCCGGGCACGACGTTCTCGTTCAACGACACGACCGGTGAGCGCTCCGCGCAGAAGGGCTTCCTCGAGGCGCCGGTGATCGTGAACGGCGAGCTGCAGACCGGCCTCGGAGGCGGGGTCTGCCAGGTCTCGACGACGGTCTTCAATGCGGCGTACGAGGCGGGTTTGCGGATCACCGCGCGCACGAACCACTCGCTCTACATCTCGCACTATCCGCTCGGCCGGGACGCGACCGTCAACTACCCCGACACCGACCTGAAGTTCGTGAATGACACCGGGCATTGGCTGCTGCTGCGGACGTGGGTGGGGTCGTCGTCGCTCACCGTCACCCTCTACGGCGTGCCGCAGCACCGCAGGATCGAGACGACGAACCAACCGCTCGCGGTCGTCGCGCCTGCGCCGGTCACGAGGACCGTCGATGCGACCCTGAAGCCGGGAGAAGTCGTGGTCGACGATCCGGGCATGCCGGCCCAGTCGACGTCGGTCGAGCGGAAGGTCTTTGCGCCGAGCGGCAAGCTGCTCTCGGACGAGACGTGGTATTCGAGCTACCGCTCGATGCCGAAGATCGTGCGCGTCGGGCCGAAGAAGAAGAAGCAGCCCGCCGCCACGACCACCACCACCACGACGACCACGACTACGACGACTCCGACGACGACCGGGGCGACTCCGCACTAGCGATCGCCTCCTGCAGCCAGGTCGGGACCCGCGTCGGGCGGAACGTGCCGGCATCGACCGTCGCGTGCGCGGTCCAGCCGTCTGCGATCAGCGCGCCGGCCCGCTCGATCGCATACTCATAACGGAACCGTGCGCCCTTCACATCGACGCAGCGCGCGTGGACGACCAGCCGGTCGTCGAACCTGGCCGGTTCCAGGTAGCGGATGTGCGTCTCCAGCACGACCGCCTCGATGCCGAGGTCGCGCAGCCGCTGATAGCCGCCGGCATGTCGATCGAGGTAGTCCACGCGCGCGACCTCGAACCACACGAAGTAGTTCGAGTTGTGGGCGATGCCCTGCGCGTCGGTCTCCGCGAAGCGAACCCGCACGTCGGTTGCGAAACTGAATCCATGCACGACGGCGCAATGCTCGCAGAACTGATCGCGGCGAATCAGCCGTGCGTCGTGCTGACGGGCGCCGGCGTGTCGACGGAGAGCGGGGTCCCGGATTTCCGGAGCGCGAGTGGGATCTGGGCCGAGTACGACCCGTACGAGGTCGCCTCGATCGACGGCTTCCGACGCGATCCGGAGCGGGTCTGGGAGTTCTACGGGCGGCGGCTCGCCGTGCTCGCCGCCGCGCGGCCGAACGCCGCGCATCGTGCGCTGGCAGCCTTGGAGGAGCGCGGGCTCGTAGAGGCCGTGGTCACGCAGAACGTCGACCGGCTGCACGCCCGCGCCGGCTCGCGCGAGGTGCTCGAGGTGCACGGCTCGATCGCGACGGCCAGTTGCCCGACGTGTGGACACCGCGAGGAGGGTGAGCGGATCAGGGAGCTGCTGCCCGTTCCGCGCTGCGCCGACTGCGGCGCCGTGCTCAAACCGGACGTCGTGATGTTCGGCGAGTCGCTGCCGGCGGCGACGATCGATCGTGCCACCGCACTCGCGCGGAACGCTGCTCTCCTGCTCGTCGTCGGCTCCTCGCTCGAGGTGTGGCCCGTCGCGGGGCTCCCCGAGGAGACGCTCGTGCACGGCGGCAGGCTGGCGATCGTCAACCGTGAGCCGACCGCCTACGACGGGCGCGCAGCGCTGGTCCTGCACGGCGCCGCCGGAGAGCTACTCGAGGAGTGCGGGCGCACTCTGACGTCGTCGATCGGCTGATCGAGGCGTCCGCAGCGTTGCAGGCTTAAGCGGCCGCGCGCCTGACGGGCTTCTCGGCGAGAACCCGGGCGCAGGAGGTGCACACCTGCTGCTCGATCTCGTACGGGACGCCTGCCCGCTGCATGAGCACGTGAACGCGCTTGGCGACGTGCTCGTGAATGTCCGTTGGATGCCGCATGGTCATCGTCTTCTCACAGTAGTGGCCAACGAGGGAATTGAATAGTCCGAAAAGGTGAAAAACCTGCTAACCGCCGGTGACAGTTCAGACGACAGCCGGCAAGGAAAGTTGCACGTGCTCCTCCAGCCCCGAGAGGCCCACTCCGACGAGCCGCAGCGGGCCAGGCCGGTCGCGGAGCGCGCGGTCGAGGAGGTCGCAGGCGAGCTCGCCGATCCGCACCGCGTCGTCGATGCCCACGGCGAGTGACGTCGAGCGCGTCCGGATCGCGAAGTCCGGATACCGCACCTTGGTCGTGACCGTCCGGGCGACCTGGTTGCGCCCCCGCAGATGCTCCGCGAGCTCCTCGGACATGCGGCGCAGTTCGTCGTGCAGGCGAGCCGGGTCGGCGATGTCGCGCGCGAACGTCTCTTCCTGCGAGATCGAGATGCGTTCTGTCGAGACCTCGAGCGGGCGCGGGTCGATCCCGCGGGCGCGATTGCGGAGCTCGCGACCGACCTTGCCCCTCAGCACGTGCTGCAGGTCGTCGTCGCTGAGCCGAGCGATGTCGCCGATCGTCTCGATCCCGAGCCGAACGAGCCGCTCTTCCGCGCGGGGCCCGATGCCCGGCAGGATCCGGATCGGGAACGGCGCGAGGAAGGCCGCCTCGCGGCCCGGGCGGACGACCGTCAGGCCGCCGGGCTTGCGGCGGTCGGAGGCGACCTTCGCCACGACCTTCGACGTCGCCACCCCCAGCGAGCACGAGAGCCGGGTGCGTGCCCGCACCACCGCCTGGACCGCTTCTGCGAGCGAGCGCGCATCGTCGAATGCCGGCGCCACCTCCCCGAGATCGAGGTAGCCCTCGTCGATCCCCGCCTGCTCGACCGTCGGCACGATCTCGCGGATCGTCGACCAGACCTCGCGCGAGTAGCCCTTGTAGAGGGAGTGGCGCGGCCGCACGAACACGGCGTGGGGGCAGCGGCGAAGAGCCTCGGCGGCGGCCATTGCCGAGTGGATCCCGAAGCCTCGCGCGACGTAATTGCACGTCGCGACGACTCCGCGGCCGTGCGGGTCCCCGCCGACGATGAGTGGTACACGCCGGAGCTCCGGCTGTTCCAGTTCCTCGACGGCGGCGAAGAACGCATCGAGGTCGAGGTGGGCGACGATCATGCGAACAAGCGTACGGATCGAACCGGCGCGGGTGATAATCCCGGCGTGGCTCGCATCGTGACGGTCGTCCTCCTGCTCGTCTTCACGGCGGGCGCGGCGGCCTGGCGGCTCGCCGACGTGAAGCCGGATCCGAACGTGCAGGCAATCGCCGACGGCTGCCAGCGCGACACGACCAAGATCTATACCGGCCTCGCACCGAACTGGGTCTATGTCAACGACCGCGACTTTCCGTCTGCGGGCGCGCCGCCGTCGCCACAGTGGGTGAGTGGCACCGTCAGGGGCGCGACCGGGCTGCTTGCCTCGCGGGTTGCGAGCTCGGACGATCCGATCACCCACCAGTCCTTCGACGCCAACATCGATGTCACCGTCGACCAGCCGGACGACTTCCTCACTGGCGTCTCGCGTGACGGCACGGCCGAGCAGGGGACGATCCATCTGGAACGCGAGTCGGCGTACTTCCCCGTCTGGGCGTGGCCCCAGCCCGGCGATCACCTCGAGGCGCTCGGCTCGTGGGTGTGGGACTGCGACCACTACCAGGGGAAGGGCGAGAAGACCGAGTTCCACCCCTTCCGCGCGGCGTGGGTCGTGCGGGCTGCGTCGCCCCGGGCCGCACGGCTCTCCTCGGAAGGCGATCTCTTCGTCTCGACCGACGCGACGCCCGCGGGGAAGGAAGCGGAATGCGCGCATAAGACGAAGGGCTCCGATCAGTTCAAGTCCTGTGCGCACGCCTACCCCGATTGGCTGTCCGTGCAGGGGGCCTA
>DATBBH010000061.1:0-4394 GCA_036271075.1 Gaiellaceae bacterium
ATGATCGGAACGTCATTGCGAGAGGCCTCGCGCAGCACATCCTCGTCCGGCGCGCCGAGCCAGATCAGCACCGCGGCATACTCGAAGCGCCCCTCGACCACGGCAGACGGGTCACCACCGGCACGCAACTCTCGCGCGAGCAGCGGCGCGAGCTCGCGCGCGCCCCCCACAGCGAGCGGCCGCGGGTCGCCCGAGCCGCGCCGCAACTCACGCACCAGCGACATGAACGACAGCGGCCCGAGCTTCATCCGCTTTAGGCGCATGCCCGCTCCAGCGCCGGCCAAGCCGGCGCCTCGCTCCTAGGCGACTCCGTCGAGCCTACGTCGCTCATGAGTATCGCCGGCTCGGACGGCGCAGGTAGATCGCCTGCAGGATCCCGATCGCGAGGAAGTTCGTGATCATCGACGAGCCGCCAACCGAGACGAATGGCAGCGGAATGCCCGTGATCGGGGCGATGCCCATCGTCATCGCGCTGTTCACGAAGACCTGGAAGAGGAACATGAACGCGATCCCACCCGCGACGATTGCGCAGTAGAGATCGCGCGCGCTCGCAACGATTTTCAACGCTCGCCACACGACGAGGAGGTAGAGAAGCAGCAAGATCGACGCTCCGAAGAAACCGCGCTCCTCGGCGAGCGATGCAAACGCGAAGTCGGTCGCGTGTTCCGGCAGGTAGTTGAGACGCGTCTGCGTGGCACCGAGGACGCCGCGACCGCGCAGTCCGCCTGCGCCGACGGCGGTGATCGACTGGCGCAGGTTGTACGTCGCGCCCTGGATGTCCGAGCTCGGATGCGTGAAGCCGGTCAAGCGCGCGGCCTGGTACGGCTTGAGCACGTTTACACCGGCCGCCGGCAGGAGCCACAGGACGCTCAAAGCCACCACGATCGTCAACGTGATCAGCACCACGAAGTGCGACCAGCGGATGCCCGCGATGAAGAGGACGGCGGCGAGCGCGGCCGTGTAGACGAGCGCCGTGCCGATGTCGGGCTGCAGGAAGACGAGTGCGATCGGAACGAGGCCGTAGCCGAGCGCGGCCAGTGGCGCGGCGGGCGAGGACATCGATCGCGCGCGCCCAGCGAGGAAGCCTGCGAGGGCGAGAACGAACAGCACCTTCCCGAACTCGGACGGCTGGAAGGTGAAGAAGCCGACATCGATCCAACGACGCGAACCGCGTGTCGCCGCGCCCGCCGCAAGCACGAACACCATGATCCCGAGTGTCCCGAAGTAGATCGGCCGGCGGAGGCGGCGATAAATGTCCGGGTCGATGAAGAGCACTGCAACGAACACGAGTGCGCCGACCGCCGCATACAGGCCCTGCCGCGTGACCGCCGATCCGCCTACGTCGTGCTTCGTGATCCCGTCGATCGCCCACAGCCCGTAGGCGACGACGCCGGCCAGCGCGAACATCAGCACCCAGTCGAGCCGGCGCAACATGGCACTGAGGCCGACGACTTCCGCCTCCCGGCGACTGCGCAACCCGCGCGCCCTGGTATCGACAGCTTCGATCGCCATCAGTCGCTGATGTGGGAGGTCGTCGTGGCCGTCTTGTTGAAGTACTGCTCGAAGACGCGCAGCGCTGCCGGCGCGGCGGCGGTGCCGCCGTGGCCGCCGTTCTCGATCACTGCGCAGACCGCGATCGTCGGCTGGTCGTACGGGCCGTACCCGCACCACCACGACTGCGTCAGGTTCTGCGGGTAGCGGTCGCCCGGCAGCGTGACGTTCTTCTCGGCACTGCCCGTCTTGCCGGCGATGTTGACGGGGAAGTTGCCGAAGACGCCCACGCCCGTGCCGAACGCGGCATGCGTTGCTTCCTCGAGCCCCTGCTGCACATAGTGGAGCGCGGTCGGATCGACGCCGCTCGGCTGCGGCGGCTGCGCGCCGAACCGGCGGAGGACGCGCGCGGGCTGGCCGTTCGGACCGGTCAGCTCGACATCGTCTGCGAGGTGCGGCGTGACGAGGTTGCCGCCGTTCGCGATCATCGCGTAGAGGCGCGTCATCTGGAGCGGCGTCACCAGGATCTGCCCCTGGCCGATCGCCATCTGGATCGAGTAACCGGGCTTCCAGGTGCGGTCGATCACGCCGTAGCCCTGGCTTGCGGGGTACGCCTGCCGGCGCCATTCGGGCGTCGGGATCAGGCCCGGCACCTCGGGGCTGATGTCGATGCCCGAGAGCTCGCCGAGTCCGAATCGATTCGCCCAGCCCTGCAGCGGATGTCCGCGATCGGCCGGCAGCACATAGAAGCGACGACCGAGCTCGTAGAAGTACGTGTCGCACGACATCCCGAGCGCCGTCGGCAGGTCGATCCACTGGTTGATCAGGTTCGTCCAGTTGTTGAACACCTGCTTGTAGGCCTTGAAGTCCGGCGAGCAGAGGATCTGGTCGAACGGGTGCACGATGCCTTCCTGCATCGCGGCCAGCGCCGTGACCGGCTTGAAGGTCGACCCCGGCGGATACGCGGCGTCGATCGCGCGGTTGATGCCCGGATAGTTCGCCTGCGCGGCCTGCGTCGGGTCGATCACCGGTGCGAGCTTTTGCGCGTCGGGGTGACCGACGTAGATCGACGGCTGGTAGGTCGGGTACGACGCCATCGCGAGCACCGCTCCGTTTCGCGGGTCCATCGCCACGATCGCGCCACCGTCCGCGTGCGCACCCTCGATGCCGGAATGGGCGAGGCTGATGCCGTAGCGGAGCGCCTTCTCGGCTGCACGCTGCAGGCCGATGTCCAGGGTCAGCCGCAGCGTCTCGCCGGGACTCGGCTGCGCGACGAGCGTCGCCGGCCCCTTCGGCCGGCCCCGCGAATCGACGGTCAACTGCGCGGTGCCGTTCCTGCCGCGCAGGTAGGTGTCGTACGTCGATTCGACGCCAGCCTGCCCGATCGAGTCCGTCGGCTGGTAGCCGGCCGTCCTCTTCTGCTTGTACTCCAGCGCGGAGATCTGCCCGACGTAGCCGAGCACCTGTGCGGCGAGCGACTGGTACGGGTACTTGCGCAGGTAGCTGTCCTGGGTCTGCACGCCGGGGAACTGCGCGGCGCGCTCGTCGATGTAGTTGACCTGGTCCCTGCGCAGGCCCCGCTGGACGACGATCGGTGTCAGCGGATCCGATCCGTGCTGCCTCAGTTGGGCGACCATGGTCGGCACGGCGATGCCTGTCACCTTCGAGATCGCCTGCAGCTCCTTCAGCTGCGCGTGCCACGTCTTCGGCAGGTCGGCGGGCCAGAGCTCGAGCCGTGTCCCCGGCACGTTCGTGACGAGGATGCTGCCGTTCCGATCGACGATCGGGCCGCGCGCGGCTTCGACACGCAGGGTGCGCACGCGGTTGTCGTTCGCCTGCGCGAGGTAGCGGTCACCGGAGAGCACCTGCAGCGCCCAGAGGCGTAGGAAGAGGACGGCGAACACGCCGAGCGCGAGGAAGGCGAGGATCGCGACCCGTAGCGCAGTCTGCGGCGTGAGCCGATAGGGCTCGGAGGTGCGAGGATCGCCGGGAAGGAACCGGCCGCCGCCTGCAGTGCTAGCCAAGGAGGCGCACCTCGCGGACGCGATCGCCGAGCTCGAGCGGCGGGAACAGCCTGCGGATCAGCGTGTAGATGGGCAGCGTCAGCAGCAGGTTGACGAGCAAGGCGAGCGGCAGGCCGTTCGCCACGAGCCCGGCCGGCGCAGGCTCGCCGAGCACGAACTGAAGAACGACTTCGCCGAACGCATAGAGGACGGTGACGACGGCGACCGAGAGATACGGGGCGTGGAAGCGATCGCGCGCGGTCGTCTCGCCGTAGCGCCCGATCCAGAAGCCGGCGACCGTCAACAGGAGCGAGGTGAAGCCGAGCGTGCCGAGCGTCGCGGTGTCGAGCAGCAGCCCCGTCATGAAGCCCGCAACTGCGCCGAACACCGAGCCGCGCAGCAACGCGATGGAAAGCAGAGCGACGAGGACGATGCTCGCACTGCGGAACGGGCGATATTCGGTCAGCACGGCGAGTTGCAGCAGCGCCGCCACGAACAGGACGAGTGCGGCCTTGAGCGCGTCCATCAGCGGTTCGGTACGAGGACGATCACAGACTGCAGAGACGACGAGAAGTCGACGAGCGGCGAGACCTGGATGTTCTTGAACGCGTTCACGTCACTGTTGCTGCGGCTTGTCACCGACCCAACCGGAATGCCGCGCGGGAACAGCGAAGGCAAGGCGCCCGGCCCGAGCGTGCCGGCGGTGATGATCGTGTCCCCGACATTCACGTTCTCGTTCTTCGACACCCGGTCGAGGATCAGCACGTCGCTGCCGCCCCCGCCGCGCTTGATCACCCCGACGGCACTCGGATGCGTCAGGTCGGCGGCAGTGACCGCGCTCTGGTCGTCGGTGAGCAGCGTGACGCGCGCCTGGTCGCCGATCACACGCGCAACCGTGCC
>DATBBH010000062.1:0-3783 GCA_036271075.1 Gaiellaceae bacterium
TTGCAGCACTTCGCGCTCGCGCGACGTCAGGGTCTCGAGCTCCGCGTCCGCCCCGACCGGGTCACCGTCTCGGAAGGCGTCGAGCACGAAGCCCGCGAGCCGCGGCGAGAAGACGGCATCGCCCTCGGCGACTCGCGCGACGGCATCGGTTAGCTCGTCGCTCGAAATCGTCTTCGTCACGTAGCCTCGGGCGCCAGCTCGGATCACGCCGATCACGTCCTCGGCGGCGTCGGAGACCGAGAGCGCGAGGAACTTCACCCCGGGCCGCTCCTGTGCGACGCCGGCGATCACCGCTTCGCCGCCGCCGTCCGGCAGGTGCACGTCGAGAAGGACGACCTCGGGGTCGAGCTCGCGAATCAACGGCACGGCCTCGGCAACACTGCCCGCCTCGCCGACGATCTCGACGCCGGTGCCGAGCTCACCGCGGACACCGGCGCGGAACAGCTCGTGGTCGTCGACGAGCACGACGCGGATCATGATCCACCTCGCGGCATCGTCAGCTCGACTTCGGTGCCCTGCCCGGGCTCCGAGAAGATTGTTGCGGTCCCGCCGGCGCGCGTCATCCGCGCCTCGATCGATTCGCTGATGCCGCGGCGATCGGCGGCGATTTCCGACGGGTCGAAGCCGACGCCACGGTCACGGATGAAGACGGCGACGGTTTCCGGCCCCGCCTCCGCGTAGACGGAGATCTCGTCGGCCGTCGAGTGCTTGGCCGCGTTCGCCATCGCCTCACGCGCGGCGAGCACGACCTGCGTGAGCGGCTCGTTGAGTGGCGCGTCGCCTGCGCTCGCCAGCTCGATGCGCGCGCCGTGTGCCTCTTCGGTATCCGCGACGGCGTCGGCGAGCGCATCTGCGAACGTCGCGGATGAGCCGTAGCCGCTGCCGTACAGCCACCGCCGCAGCTCGCGTTCCTGGCGACGGGCGAGGGTGGTGACGCGCGCTTCGTCGGAGGCGTGGCGCTGGACGAGCGCGAGCGTCTGCAGGACGGAGTCGTGGACGCGGGCTGCGATCTCCGCTCGCTCGGCGAGCCGGATGCGCTCCGTGCGGTCGCGGGCGAGCTGCCAGAGCCATGGGCCGAGGACGAGGATCAGCGCGCCGCCGACGGCGCCAGGGCCGATGAAAGTCTGTGCCGGGCCGATGTGATCGAGCAGCGTCAGCGCGCCGATCATCACGAGCACGATGCCCAGCACGGGCAGATGACCCCCGGGTCGCAGCGACCCGCCCCGTCGGAGCGCCACGGCGACACCGGCGACGATCAGCCCAGCGCCGAGCACGACAGCACCGGAGAGGCCAAGCGCAAGGAGCAGCGCAACCGCAGCGACGAAGACGAGCACCACTCCGGCCCACGGGCGCCGCGCGCCGGAGTACGCCCACAGTGCGAGGTAGAGCAGGATCCCGGCGCCGCCTGCGAGCGAGAGCAACGCGAAGACGAGACGGACGAGCGTCGCGTCGACGTTCAAGGCCGACGCGACGCCTCCGCAGACGCCCGCAATGACGCGGTCGTCGTCGCTCCGCTCGAAGGGGAGGGCGGGGATCTGGGTCATCCCGCCCGGACGACGTCGACGCGACCGGCTCCAACCCGTGCGTCGAGGTAGAGGATGTTGCCGCCGCCGGCATGCACGGTGGCATTGCGACCGTCGTCGTGACGGTTCAGCACGTACAGGTCGCCGACCTTCGCGTGGGCGTCGACGACGACCGATGCGGTCGTGGGCACGATCACTTTCAGCTCGCCGATCCCGACCCGTGCCTTCACGTGCATGGGGGTGGTCAGGGGGACGCGCGAAAGGTCGATTCGCAGGTTGCCGATGCCGAGCTCGTACGACGGCTGCACGGCCGAAGCGGTCACCGGTGCGTAGACGCGATCGCCCGTACCGTCGCCGAGGCTCACGTTGAACCACGAGAACGCGGCGATGACGGCCGCCACGAGGAGCACGACGAGCGCGACTGCGAACGCCGTGAACGCGATCAGGATGCGGTGTCCGCGACGTTCCCTGCGGGAGGCCCAGAGCACCGCGAGCCCGGCGATCAGGATCACGATCCAGCCTGCGCCGATCGTGGGCCAGGTGCTGGCCCGCGAGAGCAGGACGGCGATCGCGACGATCGCGAGGCCGAGGGCGACGAGCGGCCAGGGCCGGTCGCGACGCTCGGCGAGCACGTCCGCCGCGATCGACTGCTTGCCCTCGGCGGGCACGACGAGCACCGCTGCGAGGTAGACGAGGATCCCCGCGCCGCCGAGCAGCGTGAGGACGACGAGCCCGAGCCGGAAGACCGCCGGGTTGAGGTCGAAGTAGCGTCCGAGGCCGCCGCAGACTCCGGCGATCCATTTGTCGTCCGAGCTGCGCTCGAGCCGCTTGACCGTGGGTGTGTGTGTGATGTGTTCGCTCATGTCTCGAGGTTGCCTGCGCGCCGGCCCGGTGGCTATCCGGCATCACCCTGGTCCGACCCTCAACGCTACTCTCGACTTGCGATGGCCGAGAAACTGATTGCGGAGAACCGCCGGGCGCGGCACGACTACCAGCTGCTGGAGCGGTTCGAGGCGGGAATCGTCCTCACCGGGACCGAGGTGAAGTCCCTGCGGGACGGCCGCGCGACTCTGGCGCAGGCCTACGCGGACATCCGCGACGGCGAAGCGTGGCTGAACGGGCTCGAGATCTCGACCTACGACCAGGGGAACCGCGCGAACCACGAGCCGATGCGCGCGCGGAAGCTCCTTCTGCATCGCCGCGAGATCGACTCGCTCTACGGCAAGATCCGCGAGAAGGGGCTGACGATCGTCCCGACGAGGCTCTACTTCAAGGACTCACGCGTGAAGATCGAGCTCGCGGTGGCGCGTGGCAAAGAGCAGCGCGACAAGCGGCGCGACGTCGTCGAGCGTGATGCGAAGCGCCAGATGGAGCGCGCGCTCAAGAGCCGCCGGTAGTCACCGCTACAATGCGGGCAACACACATACGGGGGCGCCATGGCTTCGACGTGGTCGGTTCTCCGGTTGAGCTGCAAGCCGAGGTTCCGGTCGGCCTCGTAAAACCACCGGAAACAATGCAAGTGCGGATCACAATCTCGCACTCGCTGCCTAAGTCCTAGCGACTTAGAACAGCGTGTCGCCCCGGGGAGGCCTGCGACCCGGGATCGGCATCAACTAGTGGGCTCGGCGCCAAGGGAAAGTCACTCGCCGGCGGCGCGACATTTCAGGAGGACTAGCTCGACGGTAGGTCGGTCGCCAACCGGCCGGCGAGCGAATCTAAACGGCGGCCTATGCTTGTAGACGCTCAATCCGGTGCGTCCGCGGACGCGGGTTCGATTCCCGCCGCCTCCACTGCAGGTCTCGCGCAGCACAACAGCTGCCTCAAGCGTCGCCAGATCGGGCGACGCTTGTGCGTTCCGGGCGTTGAACGCTTGAGCCAGCGCCGCGCGAGGAGCGAACGAGGAGAGGGCGCGGATTCCCGCGCCCTCTCCGAGACAACAGCGCGGATGGTCCTTACGGCGCGGTGCAGGAGGCGGGAAGTGCCGCGGTGCCGATCTCCGTGACGCCGCCGGCGCCCGCAGGGCCGACGAAGTAGGAGGTGCGGCCGCCGATCGTCGCCCAGACGCAGAAGGTCTGGTTTGCGGCACCGACGTTGACGCCGTTCGTGTTACCACCCGAGGCGCCGAGCTTGAGCCCCGCGTCATAGGTGCTGGCGAGGTTCGCGGCGGTCATGCCGGTGTAGCTGTTCGGGGTCTGATCGTTGTAGTACAGCGTCGTCGCAGGAATCGCCGAGCGAACGTCGGCGCTCGCTGCGCGCTGGT
>DATBBH010000063.1:0-38784 GCA_036271075.1 Gaiellaceae bacterium
GTAGACGTGAATGTGGGGCCGGATCACCGGCCCCGGTTCACAGAGCCGGTCGCGCACGCCGGGCCAGCGTGCCTCGAGCTGGTCGATCGCATCGTTGACCGTTGCGGCTTCCACCTCGATGCGGCGAGGGAGCTCGGGGAAGAGCGGGGTCAGCGTCATCGGTAGATGCAGATCCGCCATCGCGTCAGTCGATGATTGCGACCTCGACGGACGAGATCGCCGGCAGATAGCTCGCGATCTCGGTCCACGTCGTGGCATCGTCCGCGCTCGCGAAGACCTGACCCGTGCTCGTGCCGAAGTAGAGGCCGGGCACGTCGTAGGTGTCGTTCGCCATCGCCTCGCGCAGGACGCCGAGATAGGCGTCGTGCTGCGGCAGGCCGTTGTCGGCGCGCTGCCAGGTCGAGCCGGCGTCCGCGGTACGCCAAACGGCCGCCTTGCCGTCCGGCATCGTCCGGCCGTGGCCGGGGTCGAGCGGGACGACGAAGAAGGTGTCGCGGTCGTGCGGATGGGCCGCTGCCGCGAAGCCGAACTCGGTCGGCAGCCCTTCCGTGATCTCGGTCCACGTGTGTCCGCAGTCGTCGCTGCGATGCATGCCGACATGGTTCTGCTGGTACATCCGGTCGCTGTCGGCCCGTGAGCGGACGAGCTTGTGCACACAGAAGCCCACTTCCTCGTGGGGGCGCGGCCAGTCGGCACGTAGTCCACGGTTGCGCGGCGTCCACGACACGCCGTCGTCGGCGGTCTCGAAGACGCCGACTCCCTGCACGATCGCCCAGAAGCGGTCGCGCTCTTCGGGGTCGGCCATCAGCGCCGAAATGCCGAGGTGGCCGGGAGGCTGATTGGCCGGGTCGTCCCATGCTTCGCTCCCCGGTTCGCCGGCGAGCGTGCTGAGGAGCGACCAGGTGGCCCCGTCGTCCTTGCTCTCGAAGATCCCCGGCGCCTCGACGCCGACGAGCACGCGGCCGTGCGCGACCGAGAGCGTCGAGACCTTGGAGAGCTTCCTGCCGCCTTCCCCGTCGCCGTCGTCGTAGGCGAGCCCCTCGCTCGACTGCGTCCAGGTTTCGCCGAGATCGCCGCTGCGCCAGATGGTCGAACCGTGCCATTCGCTCGCGGCGGCGGCGTAGATCGCTCCCGAGCCTGCGTCGTAGACGGCGTGGTAGACCGGCCAGCCTTCACAGAAAGGCCCGCGCACCTCCCAGTCGCGACGATCCGCGTCGCTTTCCAGCAGGAAGCAGCCCTTCCGGGTTCCAATCACGAGCAGAGTCGATGGCACGTTCCCTCACCTCCGGCGACGACAACTAGGCCTAGTCTCACAGAGACTGCCGGTCGCGCCCAAACTCATCGGTCATCTGGATAAGGATTGACGGAGCGGATGTTGAATCGGGCTGCATGGCCGACAACAGCCGTCCGCACGAGGCGCTGATCGATCGCCGGATTCGAAAGATCGTCAACGCCCGCTCAGTGACCGTCGGCCTGGCCTTGACCTTCGTGATCTTGGCCTTGCTCGGCGCGATCGTCATCTGGCTGGTCGACCGCCACGACTTCCCGACCCTGGGCCTGGCCGTCTGGTGGTCGCTCCAGACGGTCACGACCGTCGGCTATGGCGACGTCGTTCCGACGACCAAGATCGGACGTGTGATCGGCGGCGCCGAGCTCGTGTTCGGCGTCTCGTTCATCGCGTTCCTCACGGCGGGCGTGACGAGCTCGGTGATCGAGCGGGCGCGAGGAGGGGCCGATGCGGCCCGGAGCGCGCTGCGCGAGCAGGAGGCGCAAGCGATTCTCGACGCTCTGGCGGAGACGACGAGCGCGATCACCGCATTGGATGCGCGGCTCGGAACGATCGAGTCGAAGCTCCAGAGCTGACTCAACGCGGACCGAGATAGCGCTGCCGCAGACGAGATTTCGGCGGCCGGGAATATCAGCGTCCCGCCGGAGTCCTTGTGTGTCGACAGCAGCTATCTATGAAGGAGATCAGAGACATGCATCCCACCCAGGCACATCGCTCCAAGCAGGGACGTCGTTCGCTGAACGTCCTACTGCTCACGATCGGCGCACTCGCAGCAACGTTGTCGCTCACATTCGGATTGAGCAGCGCGTTCGCGGCGAATCACTCGGCCGGCGCCGGCGTGAAGGTCGCAATCTCGAACACGGGGCTGGGCCGAGTGCTCGTGGACGGACGCGGCCGCACCCTCTACCTGTTCGCCAAGGACAAGAACGGTAGGAGCGCCTGCACCGGGCAGTGCGCCGGCTACTGGCCGCCGCTGATCGCGTCCGGTAAGCCGTTCGCAGCGGCAGGAGCGAAGGCGTCCCTGCTTGGCACCACGAAGCGGGCGGACGGACGCCTCCAGGTCACATACAACCACCACCCGCTCTACACCTTCGTCAAGGACACAAAGCAGGGTCAGACGAACGGTGAGGCGGTCAACGCCTTCGGCGCAAAGTGGTGGGCGGTCTCCGCCGGCGGCGCCAAGGTCGAGCAGTCGACGCCCGCCGCTCAGAGCGGCACCCCGGCCCCGGGCTACGGCTACGGCTATTAGGGGCTGATGAATCGGTCGGGCGGGCTCGCGGGGGCCCGCCCGACGTGATCGATTCACCGCGGGGCGAGAGAAACGCTGAGTCCCGGCCGCTCGTCGTCCCAAGCCATCGAGCTGATTCGCCAGCCGTTCGGTGTTCGAATGAACTGCGTGGAGATCGCGCCGCAGACGTCGATCGGGTCGCCGTTGGTCACGCCGTGCTTCGCGTACGTGGAGAAACGGTGAGCGACGTTGCCGAAGAGCTCAGTGATCTCGGCCAGCTCGGTCTCCTCGAAGGAAGTCAGCTCTCCGGCGTCAACCGCGGGTTGTCGCGCTTGCACGAACTCGTCGACGGTCGAGATCTCCGGTGCAGCACCACTGTTCTTGATCAGCTTGGCACCAGGCGCGAAGAGATTCGCCAGGTCGCCGTAGGCCGGCTGCTCGCCGTGCTTGAACGAAACGGCGGAGAGAAACCTGCTCATCAGCAGCGCGATCTCTGCCAGGTCTGTGGTGTTGCTATCCACGTTTGCTCCTTTGCCGGCTGGGCATAACGACGGGCTCTTCGCGGTTCCGGCCCGTCTGCGATTCGGGGGAGGCTTCGATGTCGGACAGTCTTACGCGGCGCACGTTCTTGAAGCGAGCCGGGGCGGCGGGGGTGGCGATAGCAGGCGGAACGCTCTGGGCCACTGCCCCGGCGGCGGCGCGCGCACGGCGCGTCGCGCGCGCCGAAACGCCGATCGAGCACCTGGTGATCGCGTGCCAGGAGAACCGGTCGTTCGATCACTACTACGGCTTCGCCTCGCCGGTGCAGGCGAAGGGCTTCGGGCCGCCGCAGGGCTATTTCCAGCCCGACTCGAGCGGCGGCCACCACACTCCGTTCGAGCTCACGAGCTTGACGACGCCGGATCCGCCGCACGGCTGGAGCTCCGTGCACCAACAGGTCGACGGCGGCAAGATGGACGGCTTCTGGCAAGCCGCGCAGGACGCGATCGGCGACGGCGACGCCGCGATCGGCTACTACACGGCCGCGGAGCTGCCGTTCTACTACAGCCTGTTCGACAACTCGGCGCTCTGCGCGAACTACCACTGCTCGATCCTCGGGCCGACCTGGCCGAACCGCTTCTACTTCGCCGCCGGAACCTCGGGCGGCATCACCACGAACGGGATCTGGGGTTACGGCATTTTCGACTACCCGATCATCCTCGACCTCCTCGACGCGGCCGGGGTCTCGTGGGGTATCTACAACATGAACTGGGACTCCGTCCCGTTCGGGAACACTGACAACGTCTTTGTCTTCTGGAAGAACTTCGCCCACGATCAGCGGACGCGTGGCAGCAAGGGCTCGTTCCTGAACGACGCTCGTAAAGGCACCTTGCCGCAGGTCTCGTGGCTCGTCTCGAGCTTCGCACACCAGAGGGACGAACATCCGCCCGCCGACGTCTCGGTCGGGATGGGGCTGCAGGAGGAACTGATCACCGCCGTTCGTCAGGGGCCGCTCTGGCGGCGCTCCGCCTACCTCCTCACCTACGACGAGCACGGCGGCTTTTTCGACCACGTTGCGCCGCCGCACGCGGACGCCTACGGCCTCAGCGTCCGTGTGCCGCTCTGGGTCGTGTCGCCGTATGCGAAGCAGGGACCGGTCACGTCGAGCCTGCCCGCCGAGCACACCTCGACGCTGAAGCTGATCGAGGCGCTCCACGGCCTGCCGACCCTCGCCGCGGCGAACCATCTCTTCGACAGCGCGACACCGACGGGCTCGAACTACCAGGCAAACGGTGCTCCCGCGCCGCCGCGTGACGGGCGCGCGGACATCAGCAACCTGCTCGACCTCTTCTCCTTTTAGATCGCGCTAGAGCTCTTCGGCGGCGCGCACCAGGCCGCCGAGGATCACGCCGAGCGCCGCGAGCAGGCTGATCCAGATCCCGATCCCGCGGCCGTCGGCGGGAAGCACCGCGTCCGGGATCGAGATGATGCGGATCAGGACGAAGATCGCCGCGAGCGCCCCGAGGGCGAGCACGACCAGACTCTCCGGAATCGACGGCGGCAGCTCGAAGCCCGATTCGCGCAGCGTGACGAGCGCGAGCACCGCGACCCCGATGAAGAAGACAAGCTTGCCGAGGACGCCCGTGTGCCAACCGATGACCGCGAGCTTGACGCCGACGCCCGAGCCGGCGTACCAGCCCATGAACGAGGAGAGGGCAAGTACGAGGCCCGCAACCCACGTGACGCGTTCCCCCGCAGCCCACAGGCCGCTGGAGGCGGGGCGCGGAGAGCCGGCCGGGGTCGGGCCGGGCCCACTCGGACCAGCCGGCACCTCCAGCTCGAAGAAGTCTGGCGTTTCCACGCCCCTAAGTATGGGGATCGGCCCGGTCGGAAGGCGGCGGAACCGACGAGCCCGGCTGACGCTAGACGCCGAAGAGCGTCTGGATCTCGTGCCAGGCGGCGACGAGGGTGAACGCAGCCGCGAAGGCAAGCACCAACAGGCTGACCCAGAACCTGACGTTCGAGCGCTTGACCGCGCTGCGCCGCTGCGTCTTCGCCCGGCGCCTGGCGCGCTCGCGGCGGTAGTTCTGCTCGATCGCCTGCGGATCGAGCGAGGGGGGGTCGTCGTCGAGGACGGTGCCGCTACGGGCCGGCTCAGGCATCCTCGGATTGTAGGCAATACTCTTTCCGCGATGGTCGTTGCAGCCCCGCGGCTACCAGTCGAGCGCCTGGCAGATGCGGCCGCCCAGGTCGCCGGGACGGGGGATCTACGGGTCGCCCTGGACGTCGTGGCCGCTGCCGTGGCCGAGGCCACACGGGCTGATCTGGCGGTTCTGCGCCTCGTTGACGAGGATGGGCGCCTGGCCACTCGTGCGGTTGCCCCGGCAGGCTCCTCGCTCGGCGCCGAGGTGGCCGGTACGCGTGGTCTCTGCGACGCGCTCATCGCCGGCGAGCCGACCGAACCGACCCGCCGGGTCGCGGAGCACGCGAACGCGGCCGGGCTGATCGCGCTGCCGGCGCGCGCCGGCGGTCACGTCGTGGGCTCGGTCGAGCTGATTCGCGTCGCCGAAGAGTTCGGCGACGACGATCGTGCTCTGGCAGCGCTCGCTGCCGGACAGCTCGCGCTGGCTGTGCGCACGCTGGGGCCCGAGCTCGTCGGTTCGCGGATCCGGGCGCGTCGACTCGAGCTCGCCGGCGAGGCGCTGGCCGCCGGTACCGACTCGCGCCGCGCCGCGCAGCAAGCCGTTCGCATTGCCGTCGAGGCAACCGGTGCGCGCGGGGGCGTCCTTTGGCTTCTGGGCGAGGATCGTCCCGAACTGATCGCCTCGCTCGGCTCCGTCGAAGCAGGGCTTGCCCGCGCTGCGGCGCTCGTCGTCGAGGCGGTCGAGCAATGGCGCCCGGCCGGGATCGCGCACGACGCCGGGGTGGCGCAGGTGGCGACCCTGACGCTCGGACAGCCCCCGTTCGCCGCGTTGCAGCTCTTTTATGCCGAGGACGTCGCCGCGCCGGAGGCCGACCTGCCGGCGCTTGCGGCGTTCGCGGCGCGGGCGGCGCACGCCTTACGCTCGGCGGAGCGTGTCCGCGGCCTCGAGCTCGAGCTCGAACGCACTCGGTCGCTGCTCGAGGTGGTGGCCGAGGCGATCTCGCGCCTCTCTCTGACGCACACGCTGGAAACCGCGGTCGAGCGAATTGCCGAGCTGTTGCAGGTCGAGCACGTCGGTGTCTTCCTCAATGACGACGGCCACCTGCGGGCGGCTGCGGGTCGTGGCGGCGAGGCCGCGAACGAAGAGGTCGCCGCTCAGCTCGCTGATGCGCTCCGGGGACCGCTGCGGGCGCGCGGAACACTGCACGCGGATGTCGACGGCCGCGAGCCCGCCCTGGCGGCGGTGCGCGCGGCGCTCGCGTTGGCGGGGCAGTATTCGGTGATCGCCGTGCCGTTGACGGCGCAGGAGGAGTCGATCGGGCTGATCGTCGCCTATCCCGGTGAACGGCGGCTCGGCGAGAGCGAGACCGGGCTCATCGCGGCGCTCGCGGCACCGCTCGCGGTCGCCGTGCAGAACGCTCGCCTGCACGAGCAAACGCGTGCGCAGGAGGATGAGCTGAAGGCCGTGCTCGAGTCCGAGCGCCTCGTGTCCCGCCGGGTGAACGCGCTGTACGAGATCTCCCGCTCTTTCGCACAGACACTCTCACTCGACAGCACGCTCGCCGCGGTCACCGAGACGCTGGTCAACGAGCTGAACGTGGATGCCGCGGTGATCCGCGTCCCCGACGATCGCGGAGACCAGTTCGTGCCGCGTGCCTTTTACGTCGCCGAATCGCGCCTCGCCGCCGCCGTGCGGGCGATCCTCGATCGTCCGCAACCGCGCCCTCGGCGCACGCAGGAGCCCACGATGCTCGACCCAGCGACGGCCGAGCGGCTCGGCGGTGCGCACGCGCTTTTGCTCCCATTCCTCCTGAAGGGATCGACGGCGGCCTTGCTGCCGATTGCGACAGCCAGCGACCTCCTCGCCCAGCTGACGATCCTGTCGCTCGATCCGGCGGCGCCAATCTCGCCAGAGACGCTCGCGACGGCACGCACGATCGCCCAGCAGGCCGCGCTCGCGATCGACAACGCGCGTCTCTACCAGCAGCAGAAGCAGTTCGCGGAGACCATGCAGCAGTCGCTCCTGCCGCGCGAGCGTCCCTCGATTGCCGGGCTCGAGGTGGGCGCGGTGTACGAGTCCGCCGCTCAGGTCGACGTCGGCGGAGACGTCTTCGACTTTCTCGAGCTGAGCGACGGCCGGCTGGCGGTCGTGCTCGGCGACGTCACCGGGCACGGAATCGACGCGACCGCGGACATGGCGATGGCGAAGTTCGTCTTCCGGTCGCTCGCGCGCGAGCACTCCGAGCCGTCGGCGTTCCTCGCCGCGGCGAACGAGGTCGTCGTCGGCGAGATCGCCGTTGGCAAGTTCATCACGATGGCCTATGTCACGATCGATCCGAGCGGGGAGGTGCTGTGCGCGAGCGCAGGACATCCCGAGCCGAGGCTGGTCACAGCGGACGGCGTCGTTACCGGGCTGACCTGTGGCGGTCTCGCGCTCGGGATCGATGCGGCGCAGACCTACGAGCAGGTGAGCGCCGAGCTCGCGCCCGGCGGCACGGTCGTCCTCTATACCGACGGTGTGATCGAGTCGCGGGCGGGTCGCGAACTCTTCGGGCTCGAACGGCTCGACGACGTGCTGTCGGCGAACGCCGCGCGGTCTGCGCAAGAGATCGCCGACGCGGTGCTCGCCGCCTGCCGGGGCTTCGGCGGCGGCGATCTGCCGGACGACTGCGCGATCGTGGTGCTTCGCCGCACGTGAATCTCCGCAGAGGCGAGCTCGGCCGCCCTCGGGTGATCGGGCACCGTGGAGCGGCGGCGCTCGCTCCCGAGAACACGCTTGCGTCGCTGCAGGCGGCGGTCGCGGCCGGCGCCGATATCGTCGAGTTCGACGTCTCACCCGGTCTTCGCCTGGGGCACTCACTGAGCGAGCTGCCCGAGCAGGAGCTCTCGCTCGACGAAGCGCTCGAGTTCCTCGGTGGGCAGGACGTCGGATTGCACCTCGACTTGAAGCTGCCCGGCTACGAGGACGAAGTGCTCGCGGCGTTGCACCGCCACGGGCTCGGAGACCGCGCTTACGTGTCGACGGCGTTCGCGCTCACCGGGCGGCGCATCGCGGCGCGTGCACCGGGCTGCACCGTCGCAATCGGGTACCCGCGCGATCGCGTTGGCATCGCGAAGCTTCACTGGCCTCGCACGCTGACCCGGGCCGGCGCCGCTTCGCTCCGCCAGGTGATGCCCGCGCGCGTGCCCTTGCTGCTCCGCTGGGCCCGCGCAGATGCGCTTTCCCTGCACCACACGCTCTGCTCGCCTGCTGCGGTCTCGGTCGCGCACAGGCTGGGAGCACCGGTGCTCGCCTGGACGGTGAACGACCCGGACGCGGTGCGCCGTCTGGTCGGCGCGGGAGTCGACGGCATCGTGTCCGACGACCCGGGGATGGCCCTCGAAACGCTGGCTACACTGCTTGCGCAGTGAAGCGTCTGCACGCAGCCGTCCTCTTCGTGCTCGGTTTTGCGGCAGCGGGGGCTTTCTCCGGCGCCGTGATCGCCGACGTCACCACCTCGACCACGTCCTCGACGGTGGCGACGACCACTGCCGAGACGACGACCACGAGCGGGACGACCACCACCTCGACCACGACCACCACCACGGCGGCGACGATCCCGGCCGGCGTGCGAGTCGCAGGGGTGCGCGTTGGCGGCCTGCGGCCCGCCGACGCTGTGTCCGCAGTGCAGGCTGCATTCCGACGGCCCCTGCCCGTCGTCGTCGACCGCAACAAGCTGCTCCTCGTCCCGACAAAGTTCGCGTCGGCGTACAGCGCTACGGCGGTCGCCCGTGCGCGCATCGCCGAGCCCGGCGCGAACGTACAGCTCGTCATCGGGGTGCACGGCCCGGCGCTCCGCGCGTGGTTGACGGCCGTCGAGCGGCGCTTCGTACGCGCGCCGGTGGACGCGTCGCTGAAGCTGAAGCTCGGCAAGCCGTTCCTCACGAAGGACAAGCCGGGGCGCGCGCTCGACACCGCCCGGCTCCGCGTGAAGATCGTCGCCGCGCTGAAGGCGAACTCGCGCTTGCCTGTGCGTGCGCGAACGCGGCTGGTGGCGCCGAAGGTCTCGGTCGGCACCTTCGCCGAGACGATCGTCATCAACCGTGCGCTCAACGAGCTCTTCCTCTACGACCTCGGGAATCTCCGCCGCACCTTCAGGGTTGCGACGGGTCAGGCGATCTATCCGACGCCGAAAGGGGTCTGGCACATCGTCGTCAAGTGGAAGAACCCGACCTGGTATCCGCCCGTGCAGGACGCCTGGGCAAAGGGCCTGAAGCCGGTGCCGCCGGGCCCCAACAACCCGCTCGGCACACGCTGGATGGGCCTCGACGCTCCCGGCGTGGGCATCCACGGCACCGACGAGCCGACCTCGATCGGCTACAGCGCCTCGCACGGCTGCATCCGCATGCAGGTGCCGGACGCCGAGTGGCTGTTCGACCACGTCGACGTGGGGACGACGGTCTACATTCTCTGATGCGCATCGTTCGCGTCGTCGTCGCCGCCGGAGTCCTCGCCTTGCTGGGGCTACTCGTCTGGGACGTCGCGCACGGCCGCGGCTCGGGGGTCGCCCAGAAGGTCGACAAGGGCAAGATCGTCCCCGCCCCGAAACTCGACCTGCCACGCCTCGACGGGCAAGGGCGGCTCAGTCTCGCATCGCTTCGTGGCAAGGTCGTCGTCGTCAACTTCTGGCAGTCGGACTGCGTCCCGTGCAAGCAAGAGGCGAAGACGCTCGACGCCGCCGCGCGGGCCTGGAGCTCGAAGGGCGTCGTCTTCGTCGGGGTCGATGCGCTCGACTTCAAGGGCCCGGCTCGGGCCTACCTGAGGCACTACGGCGTGAGCTACGTGAATGTGCGTGACGCGAGCGGCACGACGTATCCCGGCTGGGGCGTCACCGGAACGCCCGAGACGTTCTTCATCGATCGTCGCGGCAATGTCGTGCCGCCGCACATAATCAGCGTCGCGTCGCGCGACCGGCTCGACCAGGGCATCCGGCGGGCGCTCACCTCGTGAAGATCCTCGCGGTCGTCGCGGCGGCGCTCGCGCTCGCTGCGCCGGCGGCCGCAGCCTGTACCAAGCACGCGAGCCAGTCGCATCTCGAGACGCTCCTCGTCTGCCTCGAGTGCCATACGACCCTCGACGAGTCGAATTCCCCGTTTGCAAATCAGATGAAGGCCGACGTGGCGCGCCGGATCGCGGCGTGTCAGACCGAACAGCAGATCCTCGACGCGATGGTGGCCCAGTTCGGCACGGCGGTCCTCTCGACGCCACAAACGCATGGCTTCGATCTGATTGCGTGGCTGCTGCCGCTCGGTGGAATCGCACTCGGCGCTGCGGCGATTGGCGGTGCCGCCTGGCACTGGTCGCGGAAGCGCGACGGCGGTGACCGTCCGCCGGCGACGCCCGAGCTCGGCCCGGACGACGAACGCCTGGTCGACGATGCCCTGGCGCGGTTCAATGATTGAGAAGCTGCCGATCGCCTTCGCTGCCGGCCTGGTCTCGGTCGTGACGCCGTGCGTGCTGCCGCTCGTGCCCGGCTACCTGTCGGCGATCTCCGCCGTCGAGATCGACCGCCTCGGTGAGCGTGGCGTGGGGCGGAGGATTGCGCTCGCAAGCATTCCGTTCATTATCGGCTTCACGGTCATCTTCGTGCTACTCGGCGCCGGTGCGGCGGCCGTCGGGAGCGCAGTCGACAAGCCGACGCAGCTGAAGATCGCCGGGTTCGTGCTGGTCGTCCTCGGTCTCGCGTTCATGGGCTTGTTGCCATGGCCCGAGCGCGTCGTGTCACCGGGCCTCCTGCAGCACGCGCGACGCCGGGGGTCGAAGGCACTGCTCGGCGGTGCGTTTGCCGTGTGTGCTGCGCCGTGCATCGGCACGGTGCTCGCGTCGATTCTCGTGCTCGCTTCAGGCTCCGGATCGATCGCGCGCGGGGTCGTGCTGCTCGTTGCCTACTCGCTCGGGCTCGGAGCCGCGTTTGTCCTCGCAGGCGTTGCGTTCGCACACGCGATGACGGCGTTCCGTTGGGTGCGCGACCACTACGCTCTGGTGCGCTTCTGCTCAGGCGCCACCCTCGTCGCGCTCGGCCTCTTGCTCTTCTTCGATCGCAACTGGTGGGTGCAGATCGCGCTCGACCAGGTGCTGACGAAGATCGGGCTCAGCTCGCTCTAGCCCGCCGAGCAGCCCTGAAACGTCGAGCCCGCGGTGAACGGGCGCGAACGCCGCGAGCCGTCGCAACGCCTTCACCCGTTGACGCTCGGCTGCGACCGGCTTGCCGCGTCCGAGCTGATACGCCGAGACGACGACGTGCACGAGCCCCTGAAAGAAGTCGCGCTCCTCGTCGCCGCAGGCACGCCACGCGGTCTCGAAGGCTTCGTGCGCGTCGAAGTACGCTGCAGCCTGCGCGAGCGCAAGGCCGTGTTGGTACGCCTCCACGACGGTGCTAATCTCGGGCTCAGGCATGGCAACGATCCTGCTGTGTGGGGTCGACCTCTTCATCCGGGGGAAGCTCGAGGCGCTCTTGCCCGAGCATCGCTTCGAAACCTCGGATGGGGTCGAACCTCCCGATCTCGTGATCGCGGACATCGCGCGCATCGACGCGGAAGACGTCGCGGACAACTTCCCCGATGTGCCGATTCTCGGCTACACGAACCACACGGACACCTCGGGGCTTCGCCGGGCGCACGCCGCCGGATTCGACCAAGTCGTCGCGAAATCGGCGCTCTTCGAGCGCACGCGTGAACTGATCGATCCTCTGCTTGCGTCGGTAGAGTAGGCGCGCGTGACGTACATCATCGCCGAGCCCTGCATCGACATCAAAGACCGCTCCTGCGTCGACGTTTGCCCCGTCGACTGCATCCACGAGGCGGGCCGCATCCTCGTGATCGACCCTGAGGAGTGCATCGACTGTGGCGCCTGCGAGCCGGAGTGCCCGGTCGAGGCGATCTTCCCCGAGGACGCGCTGCCCGAGAAGTGGGCGCCCTTCGTCAAGATCAACTACGCCTACGGCGATGGCATGGACGTCGTGGACCGGCTGACGGACGAGTACGCCACGGAGCACAACGTCCAGAACGAACCTCTGGAGTAGGGTCCGAACCGACCGGCAGCGTCGGGCGAATCCGGTCTTGGATCCGTATGGCCGAAGACCCTCACGAGCTCTCAGCCCTTTATGCCCTCGATGCGCTGACGGGCGAGGATCGAACGCGGTTCGAGGCGCATCTCGCAGGATGCGCTCGCTGCCGTGATGAACTGGCGGGGCTGCGCGGAGCGGCGTCGTCGCTGGCATTTGCCGTCGAGGGACCTGCGCCGCCCGCGGCGCTGCGTGGGCGCATCCTTGCCGCAGCCCAGGCGGAGGGGCAGAACGTCATCCCGTTTCCGGCGCGCCGGTCGGTCGCGGTCTCGATCGCGGCTGCCGTCGCGGTCGCCGCATCTGCCGTAGCGGTCGCGCTCGGAGTCTGGGCGGCGTCGCTGCATCACTCGCTCGCGCACGAACGCACGGCGGTGAACATCCTCGGCGACCCCGCTGCGCGGCACATTGCGCTGTCCGGTGCGTCTGGTGAGCTGGTCATCGCGCCGTCGGGTGCAGCCGTACTTGCGGTGCATCTTCCGCACCCGCCGCACGGCAAAACGTACGAAGCATGGGTCGCCGACGGTGCGGTCCATCGCGCTGGTCAGTTTGCGGGGACGACCTTCACGCTGCAAAAGCGTGTTGCGCCCGGTGCACAGGTTTTGGTGACTCTCGAAAACGCAGGCGGAGTCGACGCACCGACGTCGAAACCATTGCTCAGCGCGCGCGCGTAGTGTGTGCGTTGAAAGGATCGTTTTCGTTTTCAGCAACGTGCGGAGGAACTTGTCCGTCCGCGTTGCACGTTACAAACGAACATGGTAGGGAATCGTGCACGCGCAATCCGACGCAGGAGGTCAGTTGTGACCCAAGAGGATTGGAGCGGGACCGGCGAGACGTCAGAGACGCCTGACGCCGGCTTGTTGAGCGAACCGTCGGCGGAAGCCGCCGACGAAACGTGGGGCGAGTCCGCCATCGGCGACTCGCAGGAGAGTGCAGAGATCGTTGCCGCCATTCCGGCGCGCACACGGTCCTCGTCACGCTCCAGCACGCGTAGCTCCTCCAAGAGCTCGACGGCGCGGAAGTCTTCCGCCAAGAAGTCTGGCGCGAAGAAGAAGTCCGCGGCGAAGAAGACCGCCGTCAAGAGAAAGGCAGCTCCGAAGCGGAAGACCGCTGTCAAGAGGACGACTGCCCGCAAGAAGACGACGGCCCGCAGGAAGACCACGGCCCGTAAGGCGTCGACGGCGCGCAAGACCACCGCGCGCAAGAAGACGACGGCCCGCAAGACCACCGCGCGCAGGAAGACCGCGGCGCGGAAGACGACGGCTCGCAAGACGACCGCTCGTAAGACGACCGCTCGTAAGAAGACGACCGCGCGGAGGAAGACAACCGCCCGGAAGGCTTCGACCGCGAAGCGGAGCACCGCTCGCAAGAAGACGACCGCGCGGAAGAAGACAACCGCCCGGAAGGCTTCTGGTGCCAAGCGCAAGACGACCGCTCGTAAGGCGGGCACTCGCAAGAAGACAACGGCCCGCAAGGCCGGTACCACCCGTAAGGCAAGCCCGGCTCGCAAGAGCGGCGCGCGCAAGTCCGCGTCTCGCTCGCGCATCGCGCGTCGCAGCTCGCGGTAGGTCGCGCCCAGCGTCCGGGCCCCCTGCGTGCGGGGCCCGGACGCCGGGTTGTCGGCAATGCTGCGTTTCGGCACCCTGGTTGCGGTCGATAACGTTTGCGCGATGCAACCGAAGACTCTCGACCACGTCGCCTTCTGGGTCGCCGACCGTCGGCCTATCGCCGCCTACCTCGAGCGCCATGTGGGCATGCATGTGATCGCGGATGAGGAGAACTTCACCCTCCTCGGGAGCGACGCACGACGGGGCAAGCTGACCCTCTTCGACGCGGAAGGCCCGCGTGAACAGGGAGCGGTCAAGCACGTTGGTCTGCGCGTTTCCGATCTGGCCGCCGCACGTGCCGCCCTGCCGGCGGACGCACCGGATGTGTTCGACGCCGGAGAAGGGGTCTTCCTGACGCTCGTTCAGGCGGAGACCGACGTCGAGTACGACCTCGATCACGTCGCTCTGTGGTCCTCGGCCCCCGAGGCCACCTCGCGGGAGTACGAGCGGTACGGCTTCGGGCCGGCCGGGCCTGCTCGGGTCGAAGTCGGCGGCGCTTTCGTCGTGTTCCACGAGGGCGAGCCGGGCGAGCCCGAGCGGCCGCTCCTGAACCACCTCGCGGTGCTGGTGGACTCCGCCGACGAGGTGATCGCCGATGCCGGCGACCTCGGGATCGAGGTCGAGTCGGTCGTCGACGCCGCGAACACCTACGCGGCGTTCCTGCGGGGCCCTGAGCGGGTGCGGATCGAATACGTCGAGCACAAGCCGACGTTCTCCCTCATTTAGTGCACGTCGCAGGGGCGGGAATGGCCGGGCTCGTGGCCGCTGCGCGCCTGCGCGAGCTTGGCCGCGCGATCACGGTGCGCGAAAAAGGCACGCGGATCGGCGGATCGATGCTCCTTTCGTCCGGCGTGATCTGGCGGCATCGCGACTGGAATGAGTTCCGTCGCGAGTGCCCGCAGGGTGACGAGCACCTGCAGCGGCTCGTGTGGGAGCGACTCGACGACGCGATCGACTGGCTCGAGTCGAAGGGCGCGCCCGTCGTGTGGCAGGAGACAGGGAATCCGCACACGGTCGGCAAGCGCTTCGAACCGCGTGGCCTGGCCGCGGCGCTCGCGGTTGATGTGGAGCTCGGAACGGACAGTTGCGACGACGAGGCGGCGATCCTTTGCACCGGAGGCTTCGCGGCCTCGTCGGACCTCGTGACGCGCTACATCGCTCCGGCGGCGTCGTTACGCCTGCGCGCGAATCCCTGGTCGGAGGGAGACGGCCTCTGCCATGCGCTCGACCGTGGTGCAGCGCTCACCGCCGGAATGGACGAGTTCTACGGCCGCAACATGCCTGACGCGCCCTGGGACGAGACACAACTCGTCTCGCTCTCACAGCTGTACGGGCGCTTCGCGCGGATCTTCGACGAGGACGGGATCGAGTTCTTCTCACGCGGCGACGTGTCGTGGTCGGAGACCAACGTGGTTCAGGCGACCGCACGCCGGCGCGACGCGAAGGCGTACTACCTGCTCGACGCAGAGGCGTTCGGACAACGGGTGCGAGACCGAACCGTCGGCCAGATGGTGGAGGCCGCACCGGCAGAGGCAAGGCTCGAGCTGTCCGACCTGCCGTTCGACCCACCCGCCGGAGTCATTGCGGCGGTTCGCGTGATCGCCTCGATCACCCACACGATCGGGGGGCTCCGCGTGGACGAGCGAGCGCGCGTTCTGCGGGAGGACGGCTCAACGATCGACGGCCTCTGGGCGGCGGGCGTCGACGCGGGCGGTGTGTCGACTGGCGGCTATGCGAGCGGCCTGGCGCAGGCGCTCGTGCTCGGTCTGGCGGCGGCCGAGGACGCCGCGCGCTGAACCTGGTTGCCGGCGCAGCCGGAACCAGGTTCACGTCTCAAACGATCGTCGAAGACACAAACCTGGTTCCCTGCGGGAAACCAGGTTTGAAGCGCTACTTGCCGACGGAGAACACGCAGCGGCGGGTGTCGCCGGGCAGTGGCGACGCGCCGATCTTGTTCACGACGAGCCGGTGCTCGCCCTCTTCGAACTCGTGCCCGACCTGCGGTGGGTCGCCGTGCTGCTCGCGCAGCGAGTAGCCCGCAGGCGACCAGACGAACAGGAGATAGCCGTTCCCGTCACTCATCCGCGCCGAGCTTACCGCCGCGTCGCGTACGGCGGTAGCGTCACGACGATCTGCGTGCCCGCATCTCCTGCGTCGACGGCGATCGTCCCGTGGAGCTGCTTGACACGCTCCGCGACCGCCTCGAAGGGACGGCGCCGCCGCTCCGGCTCCGCATCGTCAGCGATCGTCGTCTCGGCGCCGCCGTCCTCCGTCGTCCGGATGTTCACGGCGATTCGGCTGAGCGGGCCGCGCCGGACCGCCTGCTCGAGCAGCTCGCGGATGATCGTGTAGATCGCCACCTGGGCGATCTGGCCAAGCCTGTCCGCTTCCTCGACGTCAAGGTCGATGCGAATCCGGTTCGTCGTACCGACCTGCTCGGCGAGCGCCTGCAGCGCCGGCCCGAAGCCCTGGTCGCGCAGGACGACCGGCTCGAGCGCGAACGAGAGGTCGCGGAGCTCGCGGATCGTCGCCCTCTGGCGCTCGAGCGCGGTGCCGACCACGCTCCTCGCGTCATCCAGCTTCCCCGTCTCGATCGCGTGCAGAGCAGCGTCGAGCATCAGTGCGATGCCGGCCAGGTTCTGAACCGGCCCGTCGTGGAGGAAGAGGGCGATCCGCCGCCGTTCGTCCTGCTCGGCTGCGATCAGCCGGTCGAGCCCATCATCGGTCAATCGATGATGGCTTCGCGCAGCGCGATCGCGACCGCGTGCGTTCGTGTGTCGGCCTCGAGCTTCGTGAGGATGTGGCGGACGTGGCTCTTCACGGTCTCCTGCGAGATGAACAGCCGCCCCGCGACATCGGCATTCGACATGCCGTCGGCGAGCAGTTGCAGGATCTCGCGCTCCCGCCCCGTGAGCATGTCGGTCTGGTCCTTGCCCGCGAGGAACGCGGGCATCAGCGCCGGGTCGACGTAGCCCTCGCCGCCTGCGACCTTCTCGATCGCACGCACGAGCGTCTGGTGCGGCGCCTCCTTGAGGATGTAGCCCTTGGCGCCCGACTCGAGGCCGCGGCTGAGGAGCGAACGCTCCGAGAACGCGGTGAAGATGAGCACCTTGGATTCGGGAACGCGCTCCGTCAAGAGCTTTGTCGCCTCGAGGCCGTCCATGCCCGGCATGCGCACGTCCATGATCACGACGTCGGGCTTGCGCCGTTCCGCCATCTCGACGGCTGAGGCTCCGTCGGCCGCCTCGCCGACGACGCGAATGTGGGGCGCGCGGGAGAGCGAAAGCCGCAAGCCCTCGCGTACGACCTCGTGGTCGTCGACGATCAGCGCCGTGATCTCATCCGCCATCGGCTTTCAATCCTATGCGGAAAGGAGCGAGAGTTGTTCAGCGCGCGCAGGCGGCCGCTGCGGCTCTGGGCGGCGGTCGCGGATCTGGTGCGATCGCGCGAGGCGCCGAACTTCGTCTTTTGCAGGCTGTGCCTCGCTCTGCGGCAGGTAGGCGCGGCCCGCGTACAGGCGCTCGTACTCGGGCAGCAGCTCGGGCCAGTCTCGGGCGAGACACGACAGGAAGTGCTCGCGCGTCCCTGGACGCAGGTAGAGCAGGTTCGCCCAGATGCCGCAGGCGCCGGCTTCGCGTGCGGCCTCGACGACGCGGGCCAGCTGGCTCGGGTGGTCGGAGAGGCCGGGGAGGATGGGCGCCATGCCGACACCCGCGCGAATCCCGGCCTGCACCAGCTCCTTCAGGGCGCGCAGTCGCTGGTGGGGCGGGGCCGTCCCCGGCTCTGTCGTGCGCCAGACGTCGTCGTCGACCGTCGGCACCGAGAACGTGACGGAGACATCGGCGCGGCGGGAGGCCTCCACGAGCACGTCCACATCGCGGACGATCAGCGGTCCGCGCGTGATGATCCCGAACGGCTGCTCGGCGTCGCGGAGCACCTCGATGCAGGCCCGCGTGAGCCGGTAGCGGCCCTCAGCCGGCTGGTACGGATCGGTGGCGGCGCCGATCGCGACGCCGTCGTCGCGTGGGCCGGTGCGTCGTAGCTCGCAGCGGAGCACCTCGGCGATGTTCGGCTTCACCCTGATCGAGGTGCCGTAGCGATCGTCGGACGGCCGGTCCGCGCGCTGCTCGAAGCCCCTCACGTAGCAGAAGGTGCAGCGGTGCACACACCCCATGTAGGGATTGAGCGACCACTCGAAGGGCATTCCCTTGACGCGGTTGAGCGCGACCTTGCACGGCTCCTCGCGATACTCGACGCGCATCTATCGATGATACGAACAGATGTTCGCTCTGTCCAGTCCACGGCTATACTCCGTTCACTGATTCGCGTGGACGACGATCTGCCGCCCAGTACGCGCGCGCCCGCCTGGCGCCTACCGTGACCTTCCTCCTGCAGATGTTGGCCCTGCTCGGGCTGGTGTTTCTGAACGCGTTCTTCGTCGCGGCCGAATACGGCCTCGTGACGTCGCGGCGCACGCGGATCCTGGAGCTCGAGCACGAAGGTAACCGTCGGGCACGCGCCGTGCTCCGGATCACCGGCGACCCACCGCGCTTCATCTCCGCCATGCAGCTCGGCGTCACGATCTCGTCCCTGGCGATCGGCGCCCTGGGCGAGCAGGTGCTCGCCCACCATCTCGACACCGTGATGGCCTCGTTCCTCGCGGTGATCGTCGCACTGCTGATCGTCACGTACCTGCACGTGGTGATCGGCGAGCTCGTGCCGAAGGGGATCGCGCTCGGCCACCCAGAGCGGACCGCCCTGGCGCTCTCGACGCCGGTCCAGTGGTTCTTCATCGTCTTCCGGCCGCTGATCTGGGTCCTGCAGGAATCGACCGCGCTGATTCTGCGGGGGCTCGGCCTCGAGCCGCCGGGCGCCGAGCACGAGGCCCATTCCGAGGCGGAGTTGCGCATGCTCCTCAGCTCGTCGGCCGAGCAGGGCGAGATCGAGCACGAGGAGCAGGAGATGCTCTACAAGGTCTTCGACTTCGCCGACAAGGAAGTGTCCGACGTGATGGTCTCCCGGCCGGAGGTGGTCGCGATCTCGATCTCGCTACCGGCCGAGGAAGCGCTCAAGGCAGTGCTCGAGTCGCCGTACACGCGCTACCCCATCTACCGCGACACCCTCGACGACATCGTCGGCGTTCTGCACATTCGGGACCTGATCGAGGCGATGCACGACCGCGGGATCAGCCTCGTCGACCTCGAGTCACTCGTGCGCCCTGCGTACATGGTTCCGGAGACGAAGGATCTGGGCGCGCTCTTGACCGAGTTCCGGCGCACGAATCAGCACCTCGCAGTCGTGATCGACGAATACGGCTCGATGGAGGGCATCGTCACGCTCGAGGACTTGCTGGAGGAGATCGTCGGCGAGATCGAGGACGAGTTCGACTTGCCCGACGAGACCGTGGAGCGCATCGACGCCGACACGATCCGGATCGACGGCACGTTCCCGATCGACGACTTCAACGAGCGTTTCCACTGTGGCTTGCCGGAGGAGGATTACCACACGATTGCGGGCTTCGTCTTCGGCGAGCTCGGTCGCGCCGCGGAGCCGGGCGACGAGGTGTCGCACGATGGGCTGCGCTTCCAGGTCGACTCGGTCGAGGGGCAGCGCATCGACCGGCTGACCGTGACGTTCCAGCCGTGGCACCACCGGGCAGAGGCCGCGGAGGGCGACGAGCCCGCAGGCGGCTGAGCTCAGACCGGATCTGCCGGCCGGCCACTTGTGCCGAGGTGGCTCAAGCGAGACACTAGTCCGATACGGCCCGTCGATCTGCGGCAGACCTGGCCGCCGTAACGCGACATCGGAGGACCGAATGGAGTTCGTGATCATCGACGAGTGTCCCGTCCCGAAGGATCTCGCGGACGACATCACGCAGATCAAGCAGCAGAGCGGCGCGCATCTGAACTCATGCGACCGCTCGCAGGAGGCCGAGCCGTTTCTCAGCAAGTTCCACAAGATGTCCCAGCGCCAGCTGTTCGAAGGCTTCCAGCAGAAGAAGCCGGGCTTCAATCCCGCAAACCCGCCCGGCTTCTCCACGCACGAGCGGCACAACGATGGGATTGCCTACCCGGTCCCGCGCGGCGCGCAGCTCGAGTACTGGCAGGTCGGGATGGACTGGGACAACCCGCCGGCGGTGATCAAGGCGGCCGCGAAACTGGGCTGGATCGTCACCTCCACGTATCCGAAGAGCCCGCACGAGGTGCAGCATCTGAACTTCCGCAAGGAGCCCGAGACCGAGTTCCCGATCGTGCACGAGGGAGACACAGGCCCGGGTGTGCAGAAGATGACGAAGGTGCTGGCGACGGTGAAGAGCCCGGTCGACCATCATCCGTACCTCCCTGAGGCCTTTCCGCACTACGGGCCGCAGGTGATCGCCGCGCTGAAGAAGTTCCAGCAGGAGCACCACCAGAAGCCGGACGGGAAGATGGGGCCGCAGACCGTCACGCAGCTCGCCGTCGCGAGCCGGCAGCACGCACAGGACCCCGCGCACCACTGACGACAACGAGAAGCTAGGAGCGGCGCGCTTCCGCGACGGCTTCGCGGATGCGTGCCGCGCCGTTCCTCGGAATCAGGTCTCCGTGGGGAATGATCACCCGCTCGATCGGGAGGTCGGCGAGTGCTTCCAGCGCCGGGAGCAGCAGGTCCGCGTCGGCCTCGTCGACGAACACGTGGATCCTTCCGCCGGTCCCGCTGAGCACGTCGCCGGTCACGAGCGTTGCGTGCTCGGCGATGTAGAACACGACTTGCTGCGGCTCGCCGGCGAGCTCGATCGCCGTGATGCCGGTGGGCAGGATGTCCGTGGTCGCAGGATTCGGACGGCGCCTCCATTCCGCACGTGGTGGAACCCAGACCGACGCTCGGTAGCGTCCGACGAAATCAGCGGTGCCGCGGTAGTGCGCCGGCTGCGTGAGCAGTACGCGCACCGGTTTCCCCTGCGGGTCAAAGCTGTCATCGGGCGGGACGAACGGGTCGATCAGGACGACCTCGTCGTCGGTTTCGAACCGCACCACGGGCACTTCCGGATCCCAGTCCTCGCCAGGCTCCCAGGCGGGATGAGGCGAGAACCACCAGGTGAGATCGCTCACGGGGTGACTAGAGCAGTGATCTCACGACATCGTCGACTCGGTCCAAGCTCTCTTGCATGCCCTCGAATCTCGTCGGGCGGCCGGCCGCGTCGCTGAACGCCAGCTTGACCGTCAACGTCGTGACTCCGTGAGCCTCGTGCAGATCCTGCGACTCGATGGCGTCCCCATTTGGACGCCCCTCGAAGAGCCACGTCTCGACGGTCCGGGTGGGCGGCTCGACCTCCAAGTAGGTGCCGCGGAACGACATCTCGATTCCGTCTACCGTCACGAAGACGAAGCGGTAGTTCCCGCCGACGCGCAGGTCGATCGAGCACTCCTTCATCTCCTCCCCGGGGCCGGCGAACCATTTGCGCACGTGCTCCGGCTTCGTCAAGACGTCGAAGACGAGTGCGATCGGGGCTTCGAACTCGTGAGTGATGAGAACCTCGCGATCATTCGGTAGTTCGATGACTGTCGATCCATGCCCAGCGGGTGTCACGGCGACGCTCCTTGTTGTTGGAGTTCCTTGAGGTAGTCGTTCATCCGATCCAGTCGGTCATTCCACGCCTGTTCGTACTTGGCCAACCACTCGTGAAACGGCCGGAGGTGAGCGGGTTCCAGGCGGTACAGCCGACGACGTCCCTCCGCCCGACAACTGACGAGTCCGACCTCGCTGAGCACCCGCAGGTGCTTTGAAACCTGGGGCTGGGACAGCGAGAGGTCGTGGACGATCGCCCCCACCGCCTTCTCGCCTGCGATCAGCGTGTCCAGGATCTCGCGGCGGTGAGCCTCGGCAATCGCATTGAAGACGTCCGAGGTCGTGGACGAGCGGGCCACGGCCCAAATATATTCCGATGTCGGCATATGTCAAGGCCGACGAGACGCTCAGTTCGTTCCCACCTCAGTCGAGGCGCAGGATCGTTTCCTCGATCTCCTCACCGCGACCGTGTGCGAAGCCTCGGTTGACGCCGACGCGTCGGAAGCCCGCTTTCTCCAGTACTCGCAGCGAACCGACATTGTCCGAGGCTGCTCTGCCGTACACCGGACGTTCGGCAGTCTCGGCCAGAAGCAGCTCGAGTGCTGCGCTCGCGATGCCTTTCCCCCATTGCGCCCGGTCGACCCAGTAGGTCACCTCGAGCTGATCGTCGAGGTGGAAGGAGCCGATCGTTCCAGCGGGTGCTCCGTCGACCTCGATGACGAGGTGAGTGACACTTGTGTCGGCCTGCAGGCGCGACATCCGGTTCAGAAACGCGCGGCGATCGGCCTGATTCTCGGGTGTGAAGGCGGCCATCCGGATCGACTCCGGATCCGTCACCTGCCGATAGATCGGGTCGAGATCCCGGTCCTCGAGCGGCCTCAGGGAGACGTTCATCTAGGCCGTTCCTCCAGTGGGAGCAGGGCGGGATAGAGGGTTCGGAAGCGCTCGTAGCCACGCTCGTAGGCTGCGATCCACCGCGGATCGGGCTCGATGCGGTCACGGACGCGCACACACTGCGCGACGGCCTCGTCAGCGTCGGTGAACACGCCGGCGCGCACACCCGCGAGAAGCGCCGCGCCGAAGGCCGAGCCTTCCTCGGAGACGGTGCGCTCGAGGGGTAGGTTCAGCACCGCCGAGACGATGCGCAGCCAGAGCTCGCTGCGCGCACCGCCGCCGGAGACACGGCCGATCTCGGGCCGCACGCCGAGGGCCCTCAAAAGCTCGAGTGAATCGCGGAGGCCATAGGCGACGCCTTCGAGCATCGCGCGCCACAACGCACCCCGGTCATGCCGAACGGAGAGGCCGGTGAACGCGCCCCGTGCGTTTGCGTCGGCATGCGGGGTGCGCTCGCCGGCGAGGTACGGCGCGAAGAGGAGACCTTCAGTGCCGGGCTGCCACGCCGCGGCCTCAGCGTCGAGCGTCTGCAAGTCCGCGCCCAGCGCCTGCCGAAGCCACGCGGCCGAGCCGGCGGCGCTCAGCATCACGCCCATCGCGTGCCACGTACCGGGCACCGCATGGCAGAAGACGTGCACGCGCGCCTCGGCGTCGGGCGCATACCCCGGCAGCACCGCGAAGACGACGCCCGACGTTCCGAGCACGACCGACACCGGGCCCGGTGCCGTGATGCCGATCCCGAGCGCCGCGGCCGCCTGGTCGCCCGCGCCCGCGATCACCGTCGACTCGGACGCAGGCGGCAGCCATTCCGCCGGCACGTCGAGTGCGTCGCAAACCTCCTCCGACCACGACCGGTTCGCCACGTCGAATAGGAGCGTTCCGGATGCGTCGGCCGCGTCGATCGCATGTTCGCCCGTCAGGCGGAGGCGCACGTAGTCCTTCGGCAGCAGCACGTGCCGGATCCGCGCGTACGTCTCCGGCTCGTGAGTGCGCAGCCAGAGGAGCTTCGGCGCGGTGAATCCCGTCAGCGCCCGGTTACCGGTCAGTGCGATCAGCCGGTCGAGCCCGACCCGTGCCTCGATCTCCGCGCATTCGGCAGCGGTGCGCTGGTCGTTCCAGAGGATCGCGGGGCGGAGCACCTGCTCGTCGGCGCCGAGCGTGACGAGCCCGTGCATCTGGCCCGACAGTCCGACCGGGCCCTCTGGCAAGCGCGCGAGACAGGCCTGCGCTGCCCGCCACCAGTCGTCGGGATCCTGCTCGGACCAGCCTGGCCGTGGCGCGGAGAGCGGGTAGCTCTCGTCCGCGGCAGCGATTATCTCGCCGTTCGCGGAGATCGCGATCGCCTTCACGCCGGAGGTTCCGACGTCCAGGCCGATCAGTATCTCCGCTCCGGCGCCGGCCGAGCCGGCACCTTCGCTCTTAGTCGGCTCCGTCAAGCCTACGCCGATGGTTCTTTCACGCGCCGAGGGCGGCGTACACGAGCTCGTACGCCCGGACGGCGTCCTTCGACTGCTGGGCCTCGCGCAGCGCCTGCTCGTCGATCTTCGCGGCGACACCGTCGATGAACCGCCACTGCAGCACCGAGCGCCTGACCGCGCCGACGGCATCCTCGGTGTACGGGTACAGATCGAGGCCGAGGCGCTCGCCGTTCGAGCCGTAGCCGACGCGGCGCAGCTCGACGGCGAGCTCGAGCGTCTCCATGAACGCGGTCGCGCCCACCATGTTGTCGTCGTCGAAAGTTCCCCAGCCGGAGTTCCCGTGCTGATGCCCGAGGAGCCCGTCGGCGGCGAGCAGCGCCGCGTATTCGGCGAGGTTCTCGCCGTTCATGATCAGGTGCTGCCAGTCCATGTTGACCTTGATGTTCTCGATCCCCTGGGTGCGCAGGGTGTGGATCACGTGCAGGGTCATCCCGATGTTGCGCATCAGGATCTTCATCGCCGGCTCGGAGTTCTTGTGCTCGAGGAAGATCGTGACGCCGCGCTCGCTCGCGTGCTGCGCCGCCTCGCCGACCCCGTCGATGAACCGCTTCCACGCGTCCTGGTAGGCGGTCTGGAACGGGTAGTTGTAGCCCTCGATCCCGGGCCAGATGATGAAGTGCGCCCCGACGTCCGCGGCGAGATCGATGCCGTCGGTGGTCAGCCGCAGCGCCTCGGCTCGCGTCGCGTCGGCCGGCGAGGAGAACCCGCCTTTGGCAAAGAGCGGGTTAAGATGAAGGCCGCTCGCGACGCAGTAGATCCCGTGACCGTCGAGCGCCTGCTGCACCTCGTCGAGGTTCTCCCTTGAGACCTCTTGCGGGTAGTGGAACTCGTAGTCGTCGATCAGAGCGCCCAGGCCCTCGACGGCCGTGCGCACCTTGCTCACCGTGGAAGCGCCCGCCAGGTCGGGCTTGTACCCGCCCGGGTTGAAGCGGGTCGCCATGGCGCCGAACGCCCAGATGCCGAGGCTCGTCTTCATAGCGACGACACTAACGCCATGTCGCGGCGCGCGTCCGAATCACTGACAAGACTTGACGGAGGACGCTGAATCGGAGAGGTTCACAAGTCAGGGATTTACGCAATGCAGCGGGCAACCGCTGTGTAGGATTGCTCGCGCTGACCCCCCGTCAAGCAAATCAGAAGGAGACCACGTGCAGAAAGTCTTTCGGAAGTGGACGGTGCTGCTGCTTGCAGCCGTCATCACCACTTCGGCGATCGTCGTCACGGCTGCCACGGCGAGTTCGTCCAAGAAGGCCGCAGGCGGCGACGTCTGCGTCCTCTTCCCGGACCCGGCGACTTCGATCCGGTGGGTGCATTACGACGCCCCGGCGATGAAGTCCTCGCTCCAGGCCGCAGGCGTGACGTACCAGATCTACAACGCGGGCGGCGACGCCCAGAAGCAGAAGGCCCAGGCCGACCAGTGCCTCGGTAACGGCGCGAAGGTCATCGTCGAAGTTGCGATCGATGCCGGCTCGGCTGCGGCGATCGAGTCGGAAGCGCTGGCGAAGGGCGTGCCGTCGATCGACTACGACCGCCAGGTCAAGGGCGGCGTGGCGAAGATCTACGTCTCGTTCGACGGTCGGGCCGTCGGCGTCCTACAGGGCAAGGGCATCGTCAACGGCCTCAAGGCTGCCGGGAAGTACAACTCGCACCCGGTCGTCGCCGAGGTCAACGGCGGTAGCACCGACGCGAACTCGTTCCTCTTCAAGGGCGGCTACGACTCGGTGCTCAACCCGCTCTACAAGAGGGGCATCTTCAAGAAAGGCCCCGACCAGTTCGTGCCCGGTTGGGACAACCAGAAGGCCGGCACGATCTTCGATCAGATGCTCGTGAAGACGGGCAACAAGATCGACGCCGCTGCTGTCGCGAACGACGGCATGGCGGGAGCCGTGATCGCCTCGTTGCAGAAGCATGGCTTGAAGCCGATCCCGGTCTCGGGCCAGGATGCGACGCCGCAGGGCTTCCAGAACATCATCAGCGGTTGGCAGACGATGACGGTCTGGAAGGACACGCGGATCCTCGCGAAGGCGGCCGCACGGGCGGCGGTCCAGCTGATCAAGGGGCAGAAGCTGACCACCACCGGCTCGGTCCCGAACGGCTCGAAGAAGGAGCCGGCGTTCATCATCGCGCCGGTCGCCCTCTACAAGTCGAACTGGCGCAAGATCTACACGTCCGGCTTCCTCAAGAAGTCCGACATCTGCATCGGTTCGTACAAGAAGTACTGCTAGTCCGAAAGTAGTCCGTGGTTGGGGCGTCCCACATGGGGCGCCCCAACTATGTTAGGAACCACTCGTCAATGGCCGCCGAACCCCCTGTCCTCGAGCTCCGCGGAATCTCGAAGTCCTTCGGGTCGGTCGAGGCCCTGACCGACGTCGACCTCGAGGTGCACCGCGGCGAGATCATGGCGCTCGTCGGTGACAACGGCGCCGGCAAGTCGACGTTGATCAAGTCGATCGCGGGGATCCATAGCGTCGATGCAGGCGAGATCTTGTTCGAGGGTCACGACGTTCACATCTCCGGCCCGAAGGACGCCGCGAAACTGGGCATCGAGGTCGTCTACCAGGATCTCGCCCTGTGCGACAACCTCGACGTCGTCCAGAACATGTACCTCGGCCGGGAGGCGCACAACGTCCTGCAGGTGCTGAGCGAGCCGGTGATGGAGCAGCGCACGGCAACGACACTGAAGTCGCTGGCGGTGACGACGATCCGCTCGATCCGGCAGCCGGTCGCGACACTCTCGGGAGGACAGCGCCAGTCGGTCGCGGTCGCCCGGGCAGTCATGTGGAACTCGAAGCTGGTGATCCTCGACGAGCCGACGGCCGCCCTCGGGGTGGCGCAGACGGAGCAGGTGCTGTCCCTCGTCAAGAGGCTCGGCGAGCAGGGCCTCGCCGTGATTCTGATCTCGCACAACCTGCACGACGTCTTCGAGACGGCGGATCGGATCAGCGTGCTGCGGCTCGGCCGCAACGCCGGCCTCTTCGAGCGTACGAAGACGACGCAGCAGGAGGTCGTTCAGGCGATCACTGCGGGAGCACCGACGAAGGTCTCCGGCATTCCCCAGGTGGCGCCGTCGTGACCACTGAGACGCCGGCAATCGCCTACGACACCGCTCATCCGGACGAGAGCTTCATCCAGGGGCTCTGGGAGAACTTCAAGGGCGGGAACCTCGGCAGCGCACCTGTGATCTTCGGCCTGACGATCATCGTGATCGTCTTCGGTTTCACCGCTCAGAACTTCTTCACCGCCGTCAACTTCAACAACATCATCACGCAGATGGCGGGCACGACCATGCTCGCCTTCGGCGTCGTCTTCGTGCTGTTGCTCGGCGAGATCGACCTCTCGATCGGCTACCTGAGCGGCCTGATCGGCGTGATCGCCGCCGAGCTGCAGAAGCCGGACAGCGGCCACCACTACGCAGGCCTCTGGCCGATCATCGGCGCGCTGATCGTTGCGCTTGGCATCGGCGCGTTCCAGGGCTCGTTCGTCGCGCTGATCGGCGTGCCGTCGTTCGTCGTCACGCTCGCGGGGCTGCTCGCCTGGCAGGGCGTGATCCAGATCACGCTCGGGGCCGGCGGCCCGATCATCATCGAGAACCGCTGGATCAACTACACGGCGTCGTACTTCTTCTCGCCGACGGCCGGGTGGATCATCGCGGCCATTGTGATCGCGTTCTACTTAGGCTCCGTCGGCCTCTCGCTGCTCGACAAGCGCCGGCATGGCGTCACGGTCCGTTACCCATGGTTCGTGGCGGCCAAGGTGATCGCATTCATCGCCCTGACGCTCCTCGTCGTGGGCATCTGCAACCACGATCGCGGCGTGCCGCTGGCAGGGGTCGAGATTCTCTTCTTCCTCATCTTCTGGACGTACATCTCGAAGCGGACCACCTTCGGCCGGCATGTCTACGCGGTCGGCGGCAACCCCGAGGCTGCACGGCGCGCGGGCATCAGCGTCCCGCGGATCCGGATCATTGTCTTCATGATCTCGGCCTTCATGGCCGGGGTCGGCGGCATCGTGCTCGCCGGCAACTTGCGCTCGGTCGCTCCCGACCAAGGCGGCGGCACGCTTCTGCTCGATGCGATCTCGGCCGCCGTGATCGGCGGCACGAGCCTCTTCGGCGGCCGCGGCGAGGTGCGAAGCGCTGTGCTGGGCGCGGCGGTGATCGCGACGATCCAGAACGGCCTCTACATCTTCGGCTTCCAGCCCGGTGTGATCTACATCGTGACGGGCAGCATTCTGCTCTTCGCGGTCACGCTCGACACGATCGCACGCCGCCGCCAGGCGAAGACCGGCCGCTAGCGAGTCACCCGAACGATTGCGTTCGTCGCCGGCGTGAGCCGCTGCACGGTGCCGTCCGGGTAGCGCACGACGAGCGTTCGCACGGTCGCGTTCCCAAGCCCGAAGTGAACGCGTGGGTCCTCCGAGGAGAGGTAGCTCGAGCCCGCGAGGACCTCGCGCACCTGGCGCCGGCCGCTCGAGTCGGTGACGGTGACGACGGCGCCCGGGGAGAACGGCCGTACGTCCACCTCGAGCCAGTTCCCGGCAGATGACTCGTTGTGGAGCAAGATCAGCGGGCCGCCGATCGAGTTGACGGCGAAGTCGACTCTCCCGTCGTTGTCGTAGTCCGCGGCTGCGACGCCGCGGCCGTTCGTGCGGAGCTTCTGCAAGACGTCCGCGGCGACGAACTTGCCGCTCGGCTGCTGTGCCAGCACGCGAATCGGCCCGGCATTCTTCGCAAGGTTGGTCACGGGGATACCGCCGCTCGCGACCAGGAGGTCGAGCCGCGCGTTGTTTCGCAGATCGACCCACGAGTCACCCCAGCCCGCGAAAGTGGCGCCGAGCGCACGGGTGAACGCCGCACCGACACTGGTGTACGACGAGCCCGAGCTCTGGTAGGCGGCCTCGGTCTGGCGGCGGGAGTTGCTGACGAAGAGGTCGGGCCGTCCGTCACCGTTTACGTCGGTGGCAGCGACCCCCATTCCTGCCGCCGCGTCCGCGACCTTCGACGCCCGCGCGGTGTCGACGAAGTGGAAGCCAAGCGGTCCGCCCGGCTCGTTCAGGTAGAGGCGATTCGGATCCTCGTCGTTCGCAACGTAGAGGTCGGGGCGGCCGTCGCCGTTCACGTCGATGAAGACAGCGCCCAGGCTGTGGTCGTACGGCGCCGGGTCGAGGCCGACGCGGGCGCCCACCTCGCGGAAGTGCCGGTGTCCCTCGTTCAGGAAGAGCTCGTCGCGAACGCCCGGGTAGTTGCTCGGGAAGCCCTTCACCGAGCTGACAATCGGATGCTGCATGTCGGCGTAACCGGCGACGAAGAGATCCGGACGGCCGTCGCCGTTGACGTCCGCGACTGCGGCGCCCGAGTGCCAGCCGAACGAGACGATGCCCGCCTTGCGGGCGCCTTCGGTGAAGGTGCCGTTGCCGTTGTTCCACAGCAGCGCATCGTTGGTGGCGGTCGTTATGTAGAGGTCTGTGTACCCGTCACCGTTGAAGTCGGCGGCGACGCAGCCTTCACCTTTCAGCGGCAGTCCCGCTCCGGAGCTCTTCGTCACGTTGACGAAGTGGCCGTGCTCGTTCTCGAAGAGCGCACTAGTCGGCAGTCCGCCGTGGTCTTGCCAGGACGGCAGGTTGTCGTCGGCGTACGAGTTGACGACGAACAGGTCGAGCCAGCCGTCGTTGTTGAAGTCGAGCCAGCAGACGCCCGCGCCCATCATCGCCGCGGGCTCGTTGGCCATGCCGTAGCGGAACGAGCCCTGCCGAAAGTCGAGACCGACCTGGCTCGCGACGTTCGTCAGCTTGTAACCGGGCAGCTGAGGGCCGCTGGCGCTGGTTCGAGCGGGCACCGCTGCCGGTGCGCTCCCGAGCACCCAGCGCGTGCCCGCCTGGTGGAGGCGGTAGGTGACGCCGGCGAGCTGCGCGACGGCGACCGGCGGGGCCTGGCCCTCGCCGGGCTCGAGCCACACCTGAACACGGTCTGTCTGGTGTGCCGGCACGGCCTTCACGAGACCGTGCGTGATCTGCTGGGCGGTCGGGAGATTGAGCTGCGACTGCACGCCGCGGGACGGCAGAATCGTGATCTGCGGCAGCCCGCCGGCGGCGGGCGGCGGCGCCGCACTGGAGGGCGCGGTTCCTGTGATCAGGACGAGCGCCCCGACATAGACGGCGAGCCCCGCGACGCCGGCGAGCGCAAACTGCCGCGGGGCGAAGCGCCACGGCACGAGCCTGAGCACGGGCATCGCGAGACACACGATCGCAAGCGCGCTGAGCAGGCCGACCTTGCTCGCGTACTCGGTGCGGGCGCCCGCGATCAGGAGCGTCCCGAGGAGACCGAGCGCGATCGCGTAGGCGATCCGCGCCTTCGGCTCTCTCGGCGCCGTCTTGGGATCGGTGATCATGAAGAAGAGGAAGACGAGAACCTCCGGTGAGGTCACGAGCACCCACCAGAAGTCGAAGCCCGTGATCGGCCCGAGATGCCAGCGGGCGGTCATGGCATGGCCGCTCAGTGCGAGCACGCCGATCCCGGCTGCGAACGTGAGCCAGAAGACGAGTGCGATCCAGAGCAGCTTGAGGCGCGAGAGGATCAGGAACCCGCCTGCGAGGATGATCGCCAGTGCAGCGACGAGCCACGCGGACATTGGTCCCCACCAGAAATCGAGCGGATTGGCACGCCCGCGGCCGAGGACCAGAAAGCAGAGGACGAGCCCGATGTTCGACGGGTTGAAGATGTGGTTGCCGCGCCACTTGATCAGGTACTTGGAAAGCAGGGCCACGGCCGCCGTGCCGGCGTAGATCCACCAGCCGTTCAGGCTCCACCAGTCACCGTGCTGCGTTCCGGGCACGCGCAGGATGAACGCGACGCCGTTCCCCGTCAGAAGTGCGCTCGCCGGCCACATGAGAACGTGCTGCTGGCGGGCGGTGATCGCCACCTCGAGCACGGCGCAGGTCGCGAGCGCGATCAGGATCTGCGCGATCGAGAGCTGGAAGTGGAAGCCGATCTGGCCGATTACCTGCAGTGAGATGATCGTGGCAGCGAGGTGCAGCCGCGGGTCGCTCAGCTTCGGGAGGACGATGGGGTACGGCGTGCCCCGAATCACGACCGCGCTCATCCCGCGGATCGTAGCCCGCGCCCGCAGCGATTACGATGGATTTCATGAGGCTCGAGCGCGCTCGCAGGATCGTCGAGTTCGTCGTCGCGGAGGCTCCGGGGCCACTCTCGGTGTACGTGGCCGACTCGCATGGCGAGCTCGTCGCGGCCGCGACGATGGACGGCGCGGCCCCCGATACGCGCCTGAACGCCCAGCGCAAGGCCTATACCGCGGCGCGCGGCGATGCGCGGACGACCCGTGAGCTCGCCGAGAAGGTCAAGGATGACGCCGTGGAGCGGGCAAGCTTCGACCCGTTCTTCACGTTCTTCCTCGGCGGAGTTGCGGTCTTCGAAGGCGATGAGCGCGTGGGGGCGGTCGGTGTCAGCGGCCTGCCCGGCGAGGTCGACGAGCAGCTGGCGCTCGCGGCTATCGAACGATCCGCGGATCGGTGAACACGTCGGTCTCGTCGCGGCTCCGCGTCGAGAACTCCGACACCACCGCACCGTCGTCACCCGCCTGGAACCAGTGCAGGGTGTTGGGGGGAATCGTCCACTGCTCGCCCGGCTGCAGCACGATCTCGGCCTCGCCTTCGACATGCAGCCGCACGAGCCCGTGGCGGCAGCGGAACGTCTCCTCCTTCCCGGGATCGTCGCCGACCGGCGGATGGCGATGCTCCGGGCACGTCTGGCGCGGGAAGAGCACGAGCTCCTTCGCGCAGACGCGCTCGGTGTTCACGTAGAGGACGACCTGCAGGCCGACGTCGTCGAGCCGGCCGAGCCCGAAGTCGACGACCTCGATCGCTGCGCGCTCGGCGGCGGTGAGGACGATCCCAGCCTGCATGAGCATCGCCGCGGCCCGCTCGCGCGCCTCCGCGTCGGTCAAAGCGAGACGGGGCTGCCGCTCGTCGCGGAGTCGTGCAGCGCTTCGAGCGTCCGCGCCTGTCCGAGCGCATCGTCACGCCCGAGGAGCAATTCGGCTCCGCCGCGGATGGCGTCGCTCACGTTCTCCAGCTCGAGCCGGTAGGAGTCCTCGCGCTCGAGCTCGATTCGCTCGACCGTTCCGTCGCGGCGCAGCTCGATCACCGGCTCGTTGCAGTGCCACGGGTCGTCGAGGAAGACTGAGCCCTCGCTGCCGATCACCTCGAGCTCGTCCTGGTTCGGCAGGGCGGTGCCGCAATGGAACGTCGCGATCACGTCGTTCGGGAAGCGAAGCGTTCCTGCGAAGACCCAGTCGGTGCCCGAAGGGCCGAACCACGCCTCCCCGGACGCCCGTTCGGGCTCGCCGCCGAGGAGGCGCGAGCCAGAGACGTTGTAACAGCCGACGTCCGTCAGCGCGCCGCCCTCGACATCGGTGCGCAGGCGGATGTTGTCGTGGTCGTAGAGCGAGTAGCTGAAGACGGAGCGGATCAGCCGCAGGTCGCCGATCGCGCCCTCTGCGACGAGTGCTTGCACCCGCTTCGTTTGCGGGTTGTGGCGGTACATGAACGCCTCACTGAGGTGGAGCCCGGTGCGGTCGGCTGTGTCGAACGCGGCGGTCGCCTCGGCAGGGTGGCGGGTCAACGGCTTCTCGCAGAGGACGTGCTTGCCGGCCTCGAGCGCGCGGATCGACCACTCGCAGTGCATCGTGTTCGGGAGCGAGATGTAGACCGCTTCAAGTTCGGGATCGGCGAGCAGCTCGTCGTAGGAGCCATGGGCCTGGGGGATCTCCCATTCGCGGGCATACGCGTCTGCGCGCGCCTGGTCGCGACTCGCGACGCCAACGAGGTCGACCTTGTCGGATGTGTGAGCGCCTGGGATGACCTTCCGGTTGATGTCGGCGGTCGAGATGATTCCCCACTTCACGGGTTTCGTCATGTGCTTACTATCGCGGAATGGCAGAGATCGGCGTCGGCATGCTGGGCTACGCGTTCATGGGCAAGGCTCACTCGAACGCGCTCAAGAAGATCGCGTACATGACGTGGCCGCCGCCGTTGCTCCCCAAGCTCGTCGGCATTGCGGGACGCGACACCGCGGCGGTCCAGGAAGCCGCCGAACGCTACGGCTACGACTACGCAACGGGCGATTGGCGCCAGCTCGTCGCCGACGAGCGGATCGGTCTCTTCGACAACGTGGGCCCGAACTCGCTGCACGCCGAGCCGACCGTCGCGGCGGCGGAGGCCGGGAAGCACGTCATCTGCGAAAAGCCGCTCGGCCGCGACGCCGACGAGAGCTACGACATCTGGCAGCGGGTCGCCGCGACCGGCGTCAAGCATCTCTGCGCGTTCAACTACCGGTTCGTGCCGGCCGTGCGCTTGGCGCGGGAGATGATCGACGCGGGTGAGCTGGGGGAGATTCGCCACTTCCGAGGGCGCTACCTCCAGGACTGGGCCGACGACGTGACGCTCGACACGTGGCGCTTCCATCCCGATGAGGCCGGTTCGGGCGCGCTGGGGGACATCGGCACGCATGTGATCGACCTCGGCCGGTTCCTGAACGGTGAGATCACGACGGTCTCGGGCTTCGTCAAGACGTTCGTGCCCGGCCGAACCGTCGACGACGCGCTCGAGGCCGCCGTCGAGTTCGAGAACGGCTCGGTCGGCACGATCGAGGGCACCCGGCTCGCGCTCGGCCGTCGCAACGCGTTCCAGTGGGAGATCAACGGCTCGAAGGGCTCGCTCGCGTTCGACATGGAGCGGCTGAACGAGCTGCAGGTGTTCCGCGCCGACGGCGACCGCGCGCGCGGCTTCAAGACAGTGCTGGTCTCGGAGGCGAACCATCCCTTCTGGGAGCACTGGTGGCCCCCCGGCCACATCATCGGCTGGGGCGACACGTTCGTGCACGAGCTGCACCACATGCTGAAGGCGGTCGCCGACGACGGCGACGTCGCCCCGTACGGTGCGACGTTCGAGGACGGCTACCGCGCGGCTGAGGTGGGCGACGCGATCGTCCGCTCCGGCCGGAGCGGCGAGCGTGTTCAGGTCAGCTACCGGACTTAGTAACACAGTGTTACTAACTCTCGGGCGTGCAGGGCGCTGTGCGCCCTCGCGCTCCGGGCCGAGCTTGTAACACTGTGTTACTTAGTCGGCCAAGACGAGCGTCGCCTTGCCGCCGCGGTGGGCGAAGGCGTCCTCGAAGCGGTCGAGCGGGACGCGCAGGCTGACGAACTGCTCCAGCTCGTCCGGCCAGCGCTTGCGCGCACGGTCGAGGTCGGCGACGGCAGCCAGCAGGTCCTCGCGGGCCGCGTTGACGCTGCCGAAGAGGACGCGGTTCTCGAGGATCGTGTCGAGCGCGAGCGTGCGGCCGTCCAGCTCGACGCGCTGCACGCGCGGATCGATGCCGAGCAGGCACGCGACGCCGCTGCGGCGCAGCAGGCCAAGGGTGTCGGCCATCAGCTGGGCGTTCCCCGCCGCCTCGATCACGAGGTCGAAACCGCCCAGCTCGGACAGCGGCGTCCCGGGCAGCGAGACGTACTCAGCTCCGGAGGCGGTCACGAGCTCGTTCGACGGCTCGAGCGACGCCGTCCATACCTCGAGGCCTGCGAGCCGCAGCAGATAGGTCGAAAGCGTCCCGACCGCCCCGGCGCCCAGGACGAGCGCGCGTTGCAGCTCCCACGGCTGGCGACCTCCGATGGCGCGCGCGTGTCGCAGCGCCCGCTCGCAGATCGACGCCGGCTCCGCGAGCACGCCCAGCCGCCCGAGCGAGCGCGGGATCGGAACGAGCTGAGCGGGATCCTCGCTGACGAGCTCGCATGCGAATCCGTTCAGGCGCGTGATCCCGCGTTCGACATAGTCGCCGGTCAGGCACGAATCGGGGAAGCCGTCCGAGCAGGCGACACAGTGCCGGCACGAGCGGCGCACGGTCGCGGTGACAAGGTCGCCGCGCGTGAAGCCGTCGCCGTCCCGCTCGACCAGCCCGAGAACCTCGTGCCCGAGCACCAGCTCGCCTCCGTCGTCAGGCGCGACGCCGAAGAGCCCGTGTGAGATTTCTCGGTCTGTGCCGCAGACGCCGACCTCCAGCACGCGCACGAGCACGCCGTCTCCCGTCGCCGCTCGGATGTCCGCCACATGCGTCGAGCCGGCAACTCCCGGCCGGGTGACGAGCGCCTGCACCTCTAGGCCTCATGCCCCAGCACTGCACCCTCGGAGGCGGAGCCGACGAGCAGGCGGTAGCGCGCGAAGACGCCGCGTTCTTCGGTGAGCGCCGGCGGCTCCCACGCCGCGAGCCGCAACGCGATCTCGTCCGGGGACAGCTCGAGCGTGAGCGTGCCGGCGTCGACGTCGATCGCGATCGGATCGCCGTTGCGCACGATCGCGAGCGGCCCCCCGCGCGCCGCCTCCGGCGCGACGTGACCCACCATCAGCCCTCGGGTCGCGCCGGAAAAACGTCCGTCGGTGACGAGCGCCACCGATTCGCCGAGCCCCGCGCCCACCACCGACGCGGTCACGCTCAACATCTCGCGCATGCCGGGGCCGCCGGCCGGGCCTTCGTGGCGCACCACCAGCACCTCGCCCTCCTGAACCAGGCCGGCCCGCACCGCGTCTGTGCACGCTTCCTCGCTCTCGAAGACGCGTGCTGGGCCGCGCTGACGCCGGCGTACCGAGCCCGACGCCTTGACGAGGCTTCCGTCGGGGGCGAGGTTGCCGCGCAAGACGTGCAGCGCACCGGTTGCCTTGAACGGCCGCTCGACGGAGAAGATGACGTTCCCGTCGGGTGGGGCGGCATTGCGCGTTGCCTCGGCCAGCCTTCGCCCCGTCACTGTCGGCGCGTCGCCGTCCAGGATCCCGGCGCGAATCAACTCGCTGATCACCGCTGCGGTCCCGCCGGCGCGGTGCAGGTCCTCCGCCATGTAGCGGCCCGACGGTGCGAGGCTCGCGATCACTGGTGTGCCGGCTCCGATCTCGGCGAGCTCGTCGAGCGTCAGTGACACACCCGCCTCGCGCGCGATCGCGAGCAAGTGCAAGATGCCGTTCGTCGAGCCGCCGGTCGCAGCGATCCCGGTCATCGCGTTCAGCAGAGCCCGCCGGTCGAGAAACGAGCGCGCGGTCGCCGGGAGGGACGTTGCCAGGGCGCCCGCGCGCACCGCGGCCTCGCCTTTGGCTTCGAGCTCGTCGGCGGGGATCAAGCCGTCTCCGACCACCGTGATGCCGAGGCAGTCGAGCGCGACCGCCATCGTGTTCGCGGTGAAGTGCCCTGCGCACGTCCCGGCGCCCGGGCACGCAAAGCGCTCGAGCTCGTCGAGCTCCGCGCGCGGGATCAAGCCGCGTTCCTCAGCCCCGACCGCCTCCCAGACGTCCTGGATCGTCACCTCGCGACCGTGCAGCCGACCCGCGCGCATCGGACCGCTGTAGAGCACGACTGCCGGCTTGTCGACGCGCGCGAGCGCCATCAACGCTGCCGGGACGGTCTTGTCACAGCCGACGAGGCAGACGAGCGCGTCGAAATCGTGCGCGAGCACCATCAGCTCGATCGAGTCGGCGATCACCTCACGCGAGATCAGCGACGCGCGCATCCCCGGCGTCGCCTGAGACTGGTTGTCCGAGACTGCGATCGTGTTGAAGCCGAGCGCGACGCCGCCGGCCGCAGCGACACCGTCGCTCACGCGGTCTGCGAGCTCGCGCTGGTTGAGGTTGCACGGCATCGTGCCCGTCCAGGTCGAGACGACCCCGACGATCGGCCCATCGAGGCGCGTGGGATCGATCCCCATCGCCCGGAAATGCGCGCGCGCGGGAGCACGCTCCGCGCCTGCGGCGAGTGCTTCGCGTGCACGCCGTCGCTGCGCGTCGTGGCTCACACCGCGAGAATACGCCTCACGTGACGCGGATCCGGATCGGGCTCCTCTCCACGGCGAGCATCAACGGCGCGATCCTTGCGGCCCGGTCAGCCGACGCGCCGTTCTCCGTCGAGGCGGTCGGCTCCCGGGATGCGACGCGCGCGCATGCCTACGCAGAGGAGCACGGCATCGCGCGCTCCCACGGCTCCTACGAGGGTCTCCTCGCCGATCCGGAGCTCGATGCCGTCTACATCGCGCTGCCGAACGCGTTGCACCACGAGTGGACGATGCGTGCCCTCTCGGCGGGCAAACACGTCCTCTGCGAGAAGCCGTATACGCGGCAGCCGGCCGAGGTGGATGAGGCGTGGGACGAAGCCGAGCGGCGCGGGCTCGTCCTCACCGAGGCGTACATGTGGCGGCATGCCGCGCAGACGCGGCTGTTGCGTGATCTGCTGCCGCGCGTGGGGGAGGTGCGAGCGGTTGACGCCGTCTTCACGGCGACGCTCGGCCGCGAGGACGATCCTCGCTGGGACGCCGAGCTCGGCGGCGGCGCGCTGCTCGATCTCGGCTGCTACTGCGTCAGCGCAGCACGGCTCGTGCTCGGCGAGCCGGACGGGGCCCACGGCGAGGCGCGGCTGCGCGGGGAGGTGGACGAGCATTTCGCTGGGCTGCTGCGCTTCGGTGACGTCGTCGCGACGTTCCAGTGCGGTTTCACCTCGGCGCTCGTCAACCGAATCGAGGTGATCGGCTCGTCCGGCGTGGTCGAAGTGCCGCAGGCGTTCGTCGACCCGCCGGGTCTCGTGTTACTCGACGGGAAGGAGCATCACGTCGAGCCGGGCGACCACTACCGCGCAGAGCTCGAGGACTTCTGCACGGCGATCCGCGGTGAGCGCAGCGTGCTGATCGATCGTGCGGAGATGCGCGGTCAGGCAGCTGCGCTCAGCGCTTTTTCCCGGGATTGAGCAACCCCTTCGGGTCGAAGGCGTGCTTGATCCGCAGGTGCAGGTCGTAGGCGGGCGCTCCGAGCTGGTGCTCGAGCTGGCCGCGCTTCAGCCAGCCGATGCCGTGCTCGCCCGTGACCGTGCCGCCCAGGCGGAGCGCGAGCTCGAACAGCTCGTGGCAGGCCGCATCGGCACGGCGTTCCTGCTCCGGGTCGTCGGGCGCGAAGAGGAACGTCGAGTGGATGTTGCCGTCACCTGCGTGGCCGAAAGAAAGCGCCGGCACGTCGTGGCGCGCTCCGATCTCGAGCGTCTCGCGCGCAACGTCGCGGAGCCGGTCGAGCGGGACTGCGATGTCCTCGCTGAACGCGCCACCGCGCTGGGCGAGGATCGCGAAGGCGACTCCGCCGCGCCACCGCCAGAGCTCCGCGACCTCGGACGGCTCCACGGGCGCATGGACGGCGACCGCGTCCTCCGCCAGGGCGTCTTGCAGCTCGGCGGCGACCCGCCGTGCTTCGGGCACCGCACCGTCGGCCTCGGTGATGACCATGAACGCGCCGCCCTCGGGGATGCCAAATGGATAGGTGTCGCCCGAGTAGCTGAGCGTCACCGCATCCATGTACTCGATGGCAGCCGGGACGACGCCCGAGGCAAGCACACGTTCGATCGCTTCGATGCCGGCGTCGGCGTCGCGGTAGAGGCCGATCACGGGCAGCTCGAGCTCCGGCGCGGGAATCAGCCGTAACCACGCTGCAGTGACCAGGCCGAGGGTGCCTTCGGACCCGACGAGCAGGCTCTTGATGTCGTAGGCGGCGACGTCTTTCCGGATCGGCCCGCCGATGTGCACGATCTCCCCGGGCGGAACCACCGCTTCGAGACCGGTCACCCAGTTGCCCGTCACCCCATACTTGAAGGCGTGCGGGCCGCCTGCGTTGCAGGCGACATTGCCGCCGATCTGCGAGATCTCGGCCGCGCCCGGATCGGGCGGGAACCGCAGCCCGCTCTCGCGGGCCAGTCGCTGGATGTCGCCGGTCGTGACGCCCGCCTCGACGTGCATGCGCCAGAGCAAGGGGTCGAATTGACGGACCTTGTTCAGGCGCTCGAAACCGATCACCACTCCGCCTTCGACCGGGATCGCGCCGCCCGCCAGGCCGGTGCCACCGCCGCGCGCGGTCAGCGGCACGTCGTGCTCGTAGCACCAGCGCATCACCGCAGCGACCTCCTCCGTTGTGGCAGGAAGCACAACCGCGTCGGCAGTC